>DASZLP010000220.1:0-34014 GCA_035552355.1 Bryobacteraceae bacterium
CGGTGTCCCCTTTGAGCGCCAGCAGATCGGCCACCTGGCCCGGGTCAACACCCATGAACTCCCGCACTTTCGCAGGATCGTACCAGGTATCATCTTTTGCCGGATTGAGCATCGACACGTGCTCGGTGACAAGCTGCAGCATGTCCTTGTCGCTCGAAACAATCACCACCTCGTGTCCCGCCTCGGCCGCCAGACGGCTGAGCGTTCCGATCACATCATCCGCCTCGAAACCGGGATATTGGAGGATCGGAATCCGCAGCGCCCCGAGAATCTTTTCGATATATGGAATCTGCACCAGCAGATCCGGCGGCGTTTCGCTGCGGTTGGCTTTGTAATCGGCGAACACGGCTTCCCGATGCGTCTTGCCGTGGCCTTCGAAAATGGCCGCCATATGGAGCGGCGCGAACGTCTTCGACAGCCTCTTCACCATGTTGTGGAAGATGAGGACGGCTTCTGTCGGAAGACCGGTCGTGGTGCGCATGGGCGGCGCCTGCATGCGGGCGCGCGCGTGGAAAGCGCGGAAGATGAAGCCGTAAGAATCGATCAGGAAGATCCGGTGGGAAGAGGCCACTCCGGCCCATTGTAGCTTTCGGGAGTGATCGTCTCGGGCCGGTTCTTCGCCAGTGCCGCACGCTATCTTGCAGACGCGACATGTCGGTACTATTCTTTGTCGCGCTTCAATCGCCGAACGAAGTCGCTGCGCGCCACCCCTGTGATGTTGGCGGGATCGCGGATCACGTGCGGGATTTGCCGGAGCTGCTGGCAGCCTGCACGGATGATAGTATTTGAGCCATTCCCTATGACCAGGTCGCGCTGATCTTCGGAATTTTGCGTGCGAAGGCTACCCAGCAGCCTTCAGCGAGCTGCCAACGATTTCGTGGCCAAGTCACCACAAGGTGTGGCGATTAAGCCACGGCCGTGCCGATTTTACTCCCATCGTATCAAATATTTACGAAACCTAATCCAATCCAGCCGGGTAGCATAGATACAGATGAGATTCGAAACGACGCTCAACCGGACCTGCGAAGTTTCCGGTGTCGGGCTCCACAGCGGAGTTCCGGTCCATATGCGGATCACGCCGGCACCCGCGGGCACTGGAATTGTCTTCCGGCGCACCGACCTCGAATTCTTTTCCATCCCCGCGAGTTGGAAGCACGTCGCCCGCGTCAGCTACGCCACCAGCCTGATGCGGCAAGGCGTACTTATCCAGACCACCGAACACCTGCTGAGCACGCTCTACAGCTTCGCGATCGACAACGCCTACATCGAGATCGACAACCTTGAAGTGCCGATCCTCGACGGCAGTGGCAAGCCCTTTGTCGATCTGCTGCGCGCGGCGGGAGTCCGCGAGTTGCGCCGTCAGCGCAAATACCTGCGGATCCGCCGCCCCGTCACCGTCGAAGACGGCAGGAAGAAAATTTCGATCCTGCCCGATAACGCGTTCCGTCTTACGTGCGAGATCGACTTTCCCAGTCCGATCGGAAAGCAATCGGTTGAAATGGAGGTCACGCCCGAACGTTACGCGCGGGAGCTTTCGCCGGCGCGCACTTTCGGATTCGAGCGCGAGCTCGACCAAATGCGGGACATGGGACTAATCCGCGGCGCGACCCTCGAATCGGCGGTCTGCTTCACCGCGACCGGTGTGCTGAATCCCGGCGGATTGCGATTTCCCGACGAGTGCTGCCGGCACAAAGCTCTCGACCTGATCGGCGATCTTGCGCTGGTCGGGCGTCCCCTGCTCGGTCACGTGATCGCGGAGCGCGCCGGGCACGCCATGCACACGGCGCTGGTCGCGAAGATCATGTCCGATCCTTCGCTCTATGACGTCGTGACTTTCGACCAGCTTGCGGCGCGCGTCGCGGAGTCGCTGGTTCTGACGCGTTGATCCCCGGAAACATGCCAAAGAGGCCGAAGCTGTTCAGCGCTCGGAAAGAGGTGCGAGCGATCGCCCGCGAGCGCGTGGGGCCTGTCAAAGCCGCCAAAGTCATCAAGCCCAAAAGCGAGCGGAAACCGAAATATAAGATCGACCCGCGCGACGAAACGTGAGGACTCGGCGAATTCCTCCCCCGTCGCGCGAGCGGCGGCTCACACAGATTGTACTCTGATCGGGACTCGCGTCCCTAATGTTGAAAAAGAAGCCGCGGGCCGCGCGACGGCTCCGGTTCGGGGCGCGCCGCTGGCGCCACAGGACTGCAGCAATTCTGATAAAAAGCCAGCAGATCCGATTCGTCAAAATCGATCGCGCGCGCATACTGCCGGATGTAACTGGTATTGTAGATGCCGCCGGGCAGACGGCTGAAATCGCCAGACTCGATCGCTTCCAACTGGCGGACGCTCAACTTGGTGGTTGCGGCGATGGAGCCGAGACTGATTCCCTTCCTCAGCCGCCACGCTCTTACGCCTAAAATTCCGGTGTCATTCATAACTGCATCCGGTACTAGTTCTAGAAGTACTAGAGTACTAACGTTGATAAGTCTATCATCGAAATCGCCTTGTTACAATCCTCACAGAAGTGTTTTTTTTCGTTTATTTCATAGCTAACTCCATTGCTTACTATGGATAACGTCTCGAAACCTATGGAAATGGCCGTCTGCGGCCTGCGCTTCCGGAACCCCGTGCTGGCGGCCTCCGGCACCTTCGGCTATGGCGTCGAGTTCGAGAAGCTGCTCGATATCAATCAGTTGGGCGGGATTGTTGTCAAGGGGCTTTCGAAAGAACCGATTCCGGGCAACACCGCCCCGAGGCTGTGGGAGACTCGTGCGGGCATGATGAACTCGGTCGGACTCCAGAATGTGGGGGTGCGGGCGTTTGTGGCCGAGAAGCTTCCGGGCCTGCGGCGCTACTCGACACCGATTCTGGCTAATGTCTTTGGACATGCTGAGGGCGACTACCTCGAAGTGCTCCGCGTGCTGAACGATGCCGAGGGGCTCGCGGCTTACGAACTCAATGTCTCCTGCCCGAACACCGCGGAAGGCGGACTGGCTTTCGGGGTGGATCAGCCCGCCCTTGCGCGTCTGACCGCTGCGGCGAAGAAGATCGCGGCGCGTCCGCTGATCGTCAAGCTTTCTCCCAACGTGACTTCGATCGAGCCTTTCGCCCGCATCGCCGAGGAGAATGGGGCGGACGCCCTCTCGCTCGTCAACACCTTCGTCGCTTTGGCAATCGATGCAAAGACACGGCGCGCGCGGATTGGCGCGGGCTACGGCGGGTTGTCCGGGCCCGCGATCAAGCCGATCGCGCTGCGTATGGTCGAGCAGGCGGCCGGCGCGGTCAGGATTCCCGTCATCGGCATCGGTGGCATTGCCAGCGGCGAAGATGCCGCGGAGTTTCTCATCGCGGGCGCCTCATTGGTGCAGGTCGGCACGGCCACGTTCTGGGACCCAACAGCGACGGTGACTATCGCGAGAGAACTCGAGAGCATGCTGCACGAACTCGGTGTGCGCAGAGTTCGGGACCTGGTGGGAACATTGCAGAAGTAGTGAGCACCAAGTAGTGAGCATGAAGTAGTGAGCATGAAGAGAAAGATCGTCGGTTTTCATCGCGACGAGGCCGGCGACTGGGTTGCGGATCTGGAGTGCGGGCACGCGCGGCACGTCCGGCACGATCCGCCATGGACAGTGCGGGAATGGGTGGTGACGGAAGAAGGTCGGGCGGCTTTCGCAGGGCGGGAGTTGGTTTGTACGAAGTGTCTGGAGACAGCACAGTAAGCCTGACGGGCAGGCGGTTACACCTGCCGATCAGGGCTTCTACTGTTGCGATTTGTCGGCCGAAGGGCCGTACATTCCCGGAACCGGGACATCGTTGAGGCGCAGAATCACGTGGTTCATCGCCACGCTGCGCATGACGCGGCGCGCGGCATAGAGAGAAAAATCTGATCGCTCATTTTGAGCGTCCAGGTCTTCGCCCACTCGGCGTCAGTGGCCTGCTCGATCTTTTCGCGTCCGGCTTTGACATTCCTGTCGAAAGCTTCGATTAACCTCGGCCCACGAATGGCATCGTCGAGGCCATCAGGGTCATGAACTGAACGTTGGCGTCCAGCGGAAGATTGGCCATATACACGACCGCGTCGGCGACGTGGCGAACGTCGAAGCGCGGCTCGGGTTTCATGCTTCCATCCGGCTGCAGCGCTCCGGCGGACATGCGCTCGGTCATCTCGGTCGCCGCGTTGCCGATATCGATCTGGCTGCACACGATATCGAAGCCGCGGCCATCGAGCGAGATGCACTTCGTGAGTCCGGTGATGGCGTGCTTCGTCGATGTATACGGCGCGGAATTGGGCCGCGGCGCATGGGCGGAAAGGGAGCCGTTGTTGATGATGCGTCCGCCGCGCGGCTGCTGGGCTTTCATGAGTTTGATCGCTTCCTGCGCGCACAGGAATGTGCCGGTCAGGTTAACGCCGACGACTTTATTCCACTGATCGAGAGTAAGGTCTTCAAGGGGCACGGGACGCCCGCCGATCCCGGCGTTGTTGAACAGCACGTCGAGACGTCCGAAAACTTCGCCCACGCGCGCGAAGAGACCCTTGACGGACTCCTGTTTGGTAACGTCGGTTGGCACGGCGAGAAATTTACCGCCGTCGTGGGCGGCCATGGCGGCCGTGGCGTCGAGCTCGGGGGCGCGGCGTCCCGCCAGTACGACGGCATATCCGTCCCTTTGTAATGCCACGCTGACGGCCCTGCCGATTCCGCTGCCCGCGCCGGTGACAAGCGCCACCCTGCCATTCGTTTCCATAGCCGGTAATCTCCGACTATAACCCGGCCGCGCGACAGCATATGGGGGCCAGCCGATCCGCCTGTCAAAATGGCGCGGTGCCGGATCTGCGCGCTTTGATCGAAACTTTCGTGGCGTCGGCGGAGTTGCCCGCGATGCTCGACCCCGGCGAAGAGCCGCTGCCGCTCGTCGCCGAGCAGTGGGATCTCTCGGAGTGGAACGGCCGCCTGGTTCTCCAGGCGTGGGATCGCAAACGGAATCTGGTCCGCAGGATCACGGGTCTGAAGGAGCAGCAGCGGCACCGCCTTTGTCTCACGACTGAACGATTCCGCAACGCGCAGGCGGATCTGCAGATCGCCGACCTGGGCGCGCCCGGCGGCCGCGATCTGGGCCGGCGAACGTCGCGCATCGCGTTCTGCGAGCGCCTGCGCCTGATGCTCGCGCGGGAGTGGCCGGAGTGGCGGATCGAAGATATCAGCGCGGAAGCGAATCTTGAAGAGAGCCTCACGCCGTCATTCGCGCGCGCGTTTTTGCGCACGGGCTCGTCCAGCGGGATGGCGGTGATGGCCGCCCAGCCGGAGACCGCGGGCGCGGGTGGAATCGTCGCCGCCGGTTTGATCTGGCTCGACTATCTGCGACGGCGCGAGAAGACGTGCGCGATCGGGCGCCTGCTGCTTTACGTGCCGCTCGGCATGGAGAGAGATGCGGCTTTTCGCGCCGGTTGTCTCGATCCGGCGAAAGTGGACTGCCGGTTATTCGGCTTCGATGAGCGGGATCGCGCGGGAGCGATCGACCCCGCGGACATCGGCAATATCGATTCGACGTTGCCGCCGTGCCGCCGCCCGGCGGTTCCAAACGCCGACCATGGGGATCTTCCCGAAATGCCGGATGTCGACGCGATCGAACAGACGGATGGATCGCTCAGTTTGCGGGTGCGCGGTCTCGAATTCGCGCGAGTCTCGGCAGGGAAGATCTCGTGCGGGATCGGGCGGCGGCGCCGCTCGACAATCGAAACGGCGCGAGCGATGGGGCGCGAGATCGCGCGCGTCCGATGCGCGGAGAACAGCGATCGGATGCATCCGTTCTACTCGCTGAATCCGGAGGGGTGGATCGAATCGCGGGTGCGCGCGAATCCGCAGGCGATCGATGCGTCGTTGCGAGCGGCGCCGATCTATGGACAGGTGCCCGTGTTCAGCGGGGCCGATCGCGGAGTAATCGACCTGCTCGGCATCGATCGCGCGGGCCGTCTCGTCGTGATCGAGATCAAAGCGGCGGCGGACCCACAGCTTCCGTTCCAGGCGCTCGACTACTGGCTGCGTGTGCGCAAGCATCTCGACGCGGGAGATTTCGCGCGGCAGGGGTATTTCGCGGGTCACGTGGTGAGTCCGGAAGCGCCGCGGATCATTTTGCTGGCGCCGGCGCTGGAATTCCATTCGACGACCGAGACGCTTCTCGGAGCGCTCGACCCGAAGATCGACGTGATGCGGATCGGGCTGGCGGCGGATTGGCGAAGCGAGCTGCGTGTGATGTTCCGCCTGCGGGGCAGTGAGCGGCCGTAGCAATGTGGCGCGGGCATTTTGCCCGCCGCGACCCGGCATCCGCCTCAGGGGTGGCGGCTCGTGAGAGAGCGTGTAACGGCGGAATTAGTGCTAGCCTGTGACAATGCGCGCCATTTTGTTGTTTTTACCGGCGGCTCTGCTTGCCCAGACGCCCGCTCCGAAACCTGCGGCACCCGCCGCGCCCAAACCGCCGGCGAGTGTGACCGCGCCGAAGCCCCCAGCCGCGGCCGCAACCAAATTGACGACCGATGACGACAAGATCATCTACTCGCTCGGACTTTCCATCTCCCGCTCGCTGGCGCAGTTCGATCTTTCCCCGGCCGAAGTCGAGATCGTGAAGCAGGCTCTGTCCGACGCCGCCGCGAACAAACCCGCCGAGGATCTCGATACATGGGGACCGAAGATTCAGACGCTCGCCGGCGCGCGCTCTTCCCGCGTGGCCGGGCGTGAAAAGGCTGCGTCCGCCGCTTACCTCACGAAGGCTGCCGCCGAAGCCGGCGCGGTCAGGACGGATTCGGGGCTCGTATACAAGGAGCTGACTGCCGGCTCCGGCGCATCTCCGCAAGCCACCGATACCGTCAAGGTCAACTATCGCGGCACGCTCACCAATGGAACGGAGTTCGACAGCTCGTACAAGCGCAACATGCCAGCCGAATTTCCGCTCAATCAGGTTATTCACTGCTGGACCGAAGGCGTCCAGAAGATGCGTGTCGGCGGCAAGGCGCAGCTCGTATGCCCGTCGGACATCGCGTATGGAGATCAGGGACGTCCGCCGCAGATCCCTGGCGGCGCGACGCTGGTGTTTGAAGTAGAGTTACTGGAAGTCGCCGGCGGCGGCGCCGAGCCGCCGAAGTAGAAACTTCGAACTTCGCGGTCCGCTCCCGCGTAATCCCGATTGGAAGGAGATCGCGATGTACTGCGTCGGTTGCGGAGCTGTGCTGCGGGCGGGCGAGGCTTTTTGCGGATCCTGTGGGCGGGCGGCAGCGTCTGTGCGTGCGGGTGCTCCTGCGAAGCGCGTGAGCGCCAACAGGCGTCTGCTGGGGATCCTGTGGCTCGCAATCTCGGCGTTTCGGCTGATTCCCGGGGTCGCGATCCTGATCATCTTCGGTAACGGAGGCGGTCCGCTCCCGGCCGATGTCCCGGATTTTGTGCTGGGAGTCATCCAGATCGCGGGTTACTGCTTCCTGGCGTTCGCGGCTGTGGGATTTCTCGCCGGCTGGGGACTCCTCGCGAGCGAGCCGTGGTCGCGCCTGCTCGCGGTCCTGCTGGGCGCTTTCAGCCTGATCGATATTCCGTTCGGGACGGCTCTCGGAATCTATACGCTTTGGGTGCTTCTGCCGGCGGAGTCGGAAGCGGAGTTCCGGCAGCTCGGCAGCAGCGCTGTCTGACTTCTTCAGTACCCCAGCTTCAACATGCCCTGCTCGCTCCCGTTCACCGTACCCTTGCTCAACCACTCGAGCGAGGCGCGGAACAGCAGCAGGTGATTCTTTTCCCACATCGCGTTATGCGATGAGCACGCCAGATCGACAAACACTTTCTGCTTCGACCCAAGGTCCGCGTAAAGTTCCCGCACGCGGTCCGGCGAAACCTGCTTGTCGTGCGCGCCGCTGACCATCAGCACCGGGGTCTGAGTCTTCCCCACGTCATCCTGCGTCCATCCCCACGACGTGACCGCCGGAGCGCGGCGCACTCCGGTTCCCCACGTGGCGCCCACCGGATCCGACTCGAGCATCGCCGTCCACACCGCGTCGCTCGTCGGCTGATCGTATTGCGCCGGGCATCCAACCTGGCGGTCCCAGTTCGCATCGAACTCGGCGCGCGACTGCGTCGTCATCGCCGCGCCGTTCGCCGGAACCTGCGCCGGCGGCTTCGCCGAGGCGTTCCGATTGTAAGCAGGCGCGAGCAGCACAAGCTTGCGAACTTTTTCCGGATGCGCCGACGTATACCCCGCCGCGCGCGGGCCTCCGAGCGACCACGCGACCATCGACACGCGCTCGACATGGCGCAGCGCGCGCAGATGATCGACCACCGAATCGATGTCGTGCCAGTCGGAGGCGAGCGTCGTCATCCGCTGCCCGTAACTCGGCGCGCACGGAGCCGTAATCATTGCCGGCACAAACGTCTGCTGCTGCTCGCGCGACAGATTGCACGGATCGTTCATCGCCGCCGGACGCGTCGACCGCCCGTAGCCGGTCATGTCCATCGAGAACACGTCGTAGCCGGCGCGCGCGAGAAAGCCCATCCAGCTGTAGTCCTGATAAGAAACATCGAAAGCGACTTCCGCCGGCGTACCCGCGCCGTGGACGAACAGGACCACACGGTCGGGCGAAGCATCGTCCCGCAGCGCGGCCGCTGCCTTCACCACTTCGCGCACGTATATCTGCGTAATCTGGCCATTGATGGCGGGCACGGTGGAGTGCACGCGGACGTAATGATCCACGCTGAGCATCCGCTGCCCGTCGTCTCCCCGGGAAACGGCCGCCAGCAGCGCGGCGCACGCGAGCGCGGTTCCGATGAAGCGCATGATGCCTCGCCTATACGTCGTAATCGGGCGGTTTGACGCCCTTGTTGCGCAGATACATTTCACCGTACCCGCGAGTGTGGGCCGTGTGGATCATGGCCCCGTAAAGCAGATCGAGTCCGGTTGTCGCCGGACCTCGTCCGCCGGCGGTCTTCGTGAGATCGGCGGCCGTCAACTGGCCGACGACGCCGATTGCCCAATCGAAATTCGCTGTGAGGTATTTGATCGTCGTGTCTTTGCTCGTGTCGCCGCGCGGCGTCGCCGGCGCTCGCCCGTTCTTTCCGAGACGTCCGAGATAGAATCCCTCCGCCTCGCCGATGTGCTGCAGTTCTCCGCCGAATGGGCGCGCATCGGCGAAGGGTTTGTAGTCGTAATTTTCCGCCGGCATGGCTTCGGCGACTTTCAAGGTCAGATCCTTCGACTTTTTCCAGTGCTCGACGAGGACGTCGATTTCTTTGTCCGCGGCGCTTGCGACGCCCACCGTTGCAGCGGCTGCCGCCCCCGCGGCGAGGGTCGATATGATATTGCGGCGATTCATCCGTTACGCTCCTGCACCATTGTAGTGATTCCCAAAACCGCACTACAATACCATAGGTTTCCAATAGTGCACCGTCTCGTTCATCCCGCTACTGTGGCGCGGGCACTTGTGCCGATCGGTAACCATATCCCGGCACTTGTGCCGATCGGTAACCATATCAGTGAGACAACCCACGAGTTCGCACATAAACCAGCAAAGGATCCACACCGATGAAACTTTCGAGATTCGTTCTCCTCACCGCCGCGGGTGCACTGCTCGCCGCCAACGCCTCCGCTCAATTGCCGTCTTCCAAAGTCCTTACGCTCGACGTCGCGCAGGCGATCGCGCAGGAGGCGATGGCGAAGTGCCGCGCCGACGGATACAAAGTCACGGTGCTCGTCGTCGACGGACTCAACGCCACTAAGGCCATGTTGCGCGACGATGGCGCCACCGCGTCGACAACTGAAGTCGCGAAGATGAAGGCGACCGCCACCATGCTTTACAACCGGCCGTCCGGACCCGCCACCCCGCCTCCAGCCGGACAGGCCGCGCCGCCCGCGACGATTCCGGGAACGATCAACGCGCAGGGTGGGGTGCCGATCAAAGTTGGAGAAGCCACCATCGGCGCTGTGGCTGTCAGCGGCGCTCCCGGCGGCGATAAGGATGCGGCGTGCGCGAACGCGGCTCTGGCGAAATTGGCGGACCGGCTGAGATGAAAACACGCCTGCCGGCAGTCGCCCTCTTTTGCGCCGCCCTCGCGTCAATCACGACAGGCGCACCTGCCAACAAGCCGCTCGTGCTGGCGGACCAGGGCAGCTTCTTCGTCGGCGGCGAAACGAAGAGCTCGAATCCGCCGAATGCGCCGAAGGATGCGCCACCCTCCGATGTGACGATCAATCAGATGTATGTGCAGTACCAGACGCCGCCTGATGCCAATCGTCATGTGCCGGTCGTGATGGTGCACGGTTGCTGCCTCAGCAGCAAGACCTGGGAAACGACTCCGGACGGACGCATGGGCTGGAACGAATATTTCGTGCGCAAAGGCCGCGCCGTTTATCTCGCGGACCAGTCGGCACGCGCCCGTTCGGGATTCGATGCGACCTCGATTGCCGATGTGAAGGCGGGCGCGGCGCCGCCGTCCCGGTTGCCGAACGTGCTCTTCGCGAGCCATCAGACCTCATGGACGCTCTTCCGCTTCGGCCCCGAGTTCAACAAAGCATTTCCGGACGAGCAATTCCCGGTCGAAGCCGCCGGCGAGCTCTATAAGCAGATGATTCCGGACTTCAACTCCGTGCTGCCCACGCCGAATCCGACGTGGAAGAACATGGCGGCGCTCGCCGCGAAATTGCGCGGCGCGGTGCTGATGGGTCACTCCGAATCGGGATTCTTCCCGGAAGAAGCCGCGCTCATTGATCCGTCGGGAGTCAGGGGCATCATCTCAATCGAGATGGCCTGCACGACGAACATGACGCAGCAGCAGCTTGGTGTGATGGCGAAGATTCCGATCCTCGTGATGTTCGGCGATCACCTTGGCGATGTTTCCGGCCGTTTCGCGACTCTGTGGCCGAACAATCTCGAGACATGCAGAAGGTTCGCGCAGCAGGTCCACGATGCGGGCGGTGACGCCGAGTTGATGGAGCTGCCGAAAATGGGCATCAAAGGCAACAGCCACATGCTCATGCAGGATAAGAACAACGCGCAACTGGCCGATCTCATCATCAACTGGATCGACCGGCACGTCGAGAAGAATCCCGCACACGCGCGCTGAACGGTCTGCTGAACGCCCGCGGTACGCCGCCCACGGTATCCGCCCGAGGCCCCGCGCGCAAATACCAGGTGGTTGCCCCGGGAATGCATCGTAATTTTTTTTTAATTCCTCCCGCTTGCGAGTTATGCTGAACGGGGACGCCATCGCGACCTCGGAAATTTTAAGTTAAGGAAATAAGCCATGACACCTCAACCCGCCCCGCTGCACGGCCCGGTCGTCGAGACTGCCGGTATCGGTAATCGAGACAACTCCCTGAAGCAGGTTCACTTTTCTTCGCCGTCCGCCACGGCGACTTTCATCGGCGTCCGCTGGGACGGCGATAAAGTGCGCGGCCTGCGCGTGGAGCTGAGCGACGGGACCAATGCCCAGGCTGGAGATTATGACGATGGCCGTTATACGCTCACCACGTATCGGTTCGCGGCTGGGGAAAAGCTGTCCAAAGCCTGGCTGAGGGACTCCGGCTATGGCTATCGCAGTCTGCGGGAGGTGGAATTTGCGACCTCGACAGGGCACCATTTCATGGCGGGGGCGGGCGGCTTCGACAACGAGGCCTCGCTGGCCGTCGATGGCGCGTCGCTCGTGGGGTTCCATGCATGGGTGAATCCGGATAATTTCATCAGCGGGCTGACGCTGATGGTCCGGCACGACACGCCCCCGCCCCCCGTTGTGCAAAAGCCCTGGTTTGAGACGAAGCCAATCGGCAATACGGCGGCGGGTGGAACTCAGGTGCAATCGGCATCCACCGTCTCGACGGCCCTTTCGCTCGCTGTGCGATGGGATGGCGACAAAGTACGCGGCCTCCGGCTCGTGCTGAACGACGGGACAACCACGAGCGCGGGCGGCATCGACGACACATCCTACACGTTGACGTCCTACACTTTCACCGCGGACGAGACCCTCCAAACGCTCTCGTATTCGAGCAGCGGATATGGGTACGGCAGCCTGCGGCGGCTGGAGTTCACGACCAGCAAAGGCGGAAAATTCGCGGCGGGACCCGCGGGTATCGACGACGTCCTTACTCCTCCGGTAGCCGGCGCGCGGATCGCGGGACTTCACGCGTGGGTGAATCAGGATAATTTCATCAATGCTCTGGCGTTTCGTCTCACCGACGACGCGCCGTATTCGGTGAAAGTCAGCAATCACTCGCCATGGACGGTCGCTTATGCGAACGGTACCGTCACGGTGAACGGCAAGGCCGCGATCCACGTATCGGACGAAGGCACGAACAAGCACGGAAAGAGCCTGACCCACAATCGCGTTCTCGGTATCACGTCGGGACTGCTGACCGGCTATTGCGCCTACGACGGCAACACCCAGTTGACCATTTCGGTTTTCGCCGACGCAACATTTGAAGCGAAGTTCGGCGTCGATTACGGGGATGGCACGGTCTATGGGCCGATCTATGGCGTTTCTCCGTCGACCGCAAAGCCCGCGCTGATTGACGGGCTCGCGAGAAAATATGCGCCGATTTTTATGCTGAACGCGGACGAGGTCTACTGGCCTTCGAACGTGGACTCGTTTCTGACGCACATGATCCTGCAAAGGGTGACCGCCGGAATTCCGTCGGACTTCTACACCGGTCCCCTGAATCGCGCCACTCTTGCCGCGGAGGCAGCACGGCTCGGCCCAAACAACACCAACGACGGCGCGGCTCTGCGCACCGCAGCGGATCTGAATCAGGCGTCGGATACGCAGGACTGGTTCAACGGAACGCGGCCGGTGGATGGATCGCAGGTCACCAGCTACGCCGTGTTTGTGGAAGGTGCGAACGGAAGGGCCAGCATCGTCTATTGGTGGTTCTTCAATTACAACCAGGGGAAGAACGTCGCCTCGACCAGTTGGGGCAACCACGTTTCCGACTGGGAGCACGTCCGGGTGGAACTGGCGAACGTCGATTTCAATCATCCGCAAAACGAGACGCTGCTTTTTGTGATGTTCGATCATCACGGCGACCAGGAAACGCATGCGCCCGGCGATCCGGCGGCGGAGTTCAGCGGGCGCCAGGTGCTGGTGCATCTGGCCAACGGTGATCACGAGGCGTATCCGAAGGTCGGCATCTACGATCGCCCACAAAACACGCACGATTACTGCAAGGACAACGCGTACCGGTTCGATCAGCGCGAGGGAAACGTCGAGGTCTATTTGTGGGGCGGCGCGGGTTTTCTGCCCGTTCCCGCCGGCGCTCCGGCGTCGTTCAAAGACCCTGCCTGGACCAGTTACCGTGGGCGCTGGGGCAACTGGGAGCGAGGAAGCCTTTTCGGGCAGGTTGCGGAGCTCGAGTCGGGTCCGGAGGGGATTTTCCGTCCGGGCGAGTACCCGGTTCCACAGTAGCCGTCGCCGATCTGCGGCGCCTCATCACGACTGTTGACCAGCCGGCGAGGCCTCGTTCGGGCCGCGGGTATTTTCGCATTTCTGTGATAGACTTCGCGACAGTTCAGGAGGCATTTCCATGTCTTTCCGCTCCCTCGCGATTGGCTTTTCCATTGCCGTCGTCGCCCTGCCTTTATCCGCCGCATCCGTCTCCCCCGCAAAACCGGAGGAGATTGGACTCTCGGCGGAGCGTCTGCAACGCATCCATGAAACCGTCCAGCGGCACATCGATGCGCACGATATTTCCGGCGCCGTAACCGTAGTGGCGCGTAAAGGAAAGCTGGCGCACTTCGAAGCGCACGGGCTCATGGATATCGACGCAAACAAAACGATGGCGAAGGACTCCATGTTCTGGATCGCCTCGATGTCGAAGCCGATCACCGGCGTGGCGATCCTGATGCTGGTGGAAGAGGGCAAGATCCGGCTGACCGATCCCGTGTCGAAGTTCATTCCCGAGTTTCGTGGCTTGAAGGTCGCGGTGCTCGAAGAGAGGCCGGGCGGGCGCGGCGCGGCGGCCGCTCCGGGCACGCCGCCGCTTTTCTATACGGTGCCCGCGACGCGCGAGATCATGATTCAGGATTTGCTTTCGCATGTGTCCGGTCTGGTGAGCGGCGGCGCGGCGAGCGGCGTTGAAGCCGCAAAGATCGCGCGCAAGCCGGGGGAGACGCTGGCGGATTACATTCCGCGCCTCGGCTCGACGCCGCTCGACTTTCAGCCGGGCACGCGCTGGAGCTACAGCCCGGGAGCCGGATTCGAGACCCTCGGGCGCGTCGTCGAGATCGCATCCGGACAGACGTTCGATCAGTTTCTCAGGCAGCGCATTTTCGACCCGCTGGGAATGAAGGACATTACGTTCCACCCCGCGCAGGCCCAGATGCCGCGCGTCGCCATCATGTATCACCGGCAGGACGGAACTTTGAAAAAGGTCGATACATCGGCCCGAATCGACAACATGACTTACTTTTCCGGCGCCGGCGGATTGATGAGTGACGCCGAAGACTACGTCCAGTTCGGCCAGATGCTCGCCAATGGCGGCCAGTTGAACGGCAAAAGGCTGCTGGGAACGAAAACGGTCGAGCTGATGTCCGCGATCTTTGCGCCCGATACGCTGCCGGGGCGTCCGAAAGGGCGCAGTTTCGGACTCAGCGTACAGGTGATTAACGACGCGGTGGCCGCCAATACGCGCATTTCAAACGGCAGCTACGGATGGGATGGCGCCTTCGGCACGCACTTCTGGGTGGATCCCAAAGAGAAGATGGTCGGGATCATCATGATCCAGACGGATAATCCGAATCGTGAGCTGAACGGCGACTTCGAGAACGCCGTGATGCAGGCGGTCGTCGAATAGTTTGGAAAGCGGAGAGTAACAAAGATGAAGCTTATCGGCATCGGGTGCGCCGCTCTGGCGACGGCGGATATCCGGATCGCGCCAACTGAATCCGCGCCGGGCGCGCGCGACAAGTACACCATGCGCGTGGCCAACGATGCTGGGCATCAACCCGAAATAACGGACGAACCTGGTGACGAAAGAGAGTTCATCGGGCCTGTGGGCTCGCGCCTGCCTTCGCCCGCGGCGTTGCTGAAGAAGCCAGACTCAGCAGCAGCGAAGTAATGGCCCGAGGCGCTGGCTGAAGCCTGCTATATGGACCGGATCCTGACCACGCACGTTGGCAGCCTGCCGCGTCCGCGAGCGCTGCTTGATCTGATGAAGGGCGGCGTGCGCGGGAACGTCTTCGATGCCTGCGCGCGCGAGGCCGTCGCGGAATGCGTGCGCAGACAGGCCGAGTGTGGCATCGACATTCTGACCGATGGCGAGCAGTCGAAGACCGGATTTTTTTCCTACGTCAGAGAGAGGCTCGAAGGCTTCGAAGAACGTCCCGGTCTGCGTTCGGAAAAGTTCCAGGCCGAAGTTTCGGCCTTTCCCGAATATTACGAGCAGTACTTTAAAGAGGCGATGCTCGGCGGGGCGGTTGTGCCGGCGGCGCCGCTGGTTTGCACCGGGCCGGTCCGTTATCGGGGCGAGGGCGCGCTGCTGCGGGACATCGAAAACCTGAAAGCCGCCGCGGCGGGTTGCGAGTGTCATGCCGTGTTCATGCCTTGCGTGGCGCCGAGCGGCGTGGGGAGCAACGAATACTATCCGAGCGACGAGGAATTCTTCCATGCGGTCGGGCGGGCGCTCGGAACCGAATACCGCGCGATCGTCGACGCGGGATTTCTGCTGCAGGTCGACGATCCGTTTCTTTCGGAAAATTTCGGCGATCCGTCGCTCGATGCGAAACAACGCGCGTGGCGGGCGCGGATTTACGTTGAAGCCCTGAACGAAAGCCTGCGGGGCATTCCGCCCGAGCGCGTGCGGCTGCATACGTGTTACGGAATCAACGAAGGTCCACGGATTCACGAAGCGTCGCTTGCGGAAGTCGCGGGTTACATGCTGAAGGTCAATGCAGGCGCGTACAGCTTTGAAGCGGCCAATCCCCGTCACGAGCACGAATATCATTTGTGGGAAACGGTGAAGCTGCCGGAGGGCAAGGCGCTGATCCCAGGTGTGATCACGCATGCCAGCAACATCGTGGAGCATTCGGAGCTGATTGCGGAGCGGATCATCCGTTTCGCGAAACTTGTCGGCCGGGAGAACGTCGTCGCGGGCGCGGACTGCGGTTTCTCTTCGCAGGCAAGTTACAAGACGGAAGTACATCCGACAGTAATCTGGGCGAAATTCGAAGCCTTGCGGGATGGGGCGCGGCTGGCTTCGGAGAGATTGTGGGCATGATGATGCGGATGACGCGCCCAGCTGTAATAGCGCTCGCGCTTGCGTGTTGGGTCGATGCCCAGTGGTTGAAGTATCCGACTCCCGGGACACCGCGTCTCGCGAACGGCAAACCCGACTTCACCGCGCCCGCGCCGAGAACGGCCGATGGCAAGCCCGACCTTTCGGGGCTCTGGAACAGGATCTCGCCGAAGTATCGCGTCAACATCGCCGCCGATCTGAAGCCCGAGGAAATTCAGCCGTGGGCGAAGGCCCTGGCGGACCAACGCATGGAAGATCTCGGCCGCGGCGCAATGAACGCCCAGTGTGTGCCGTCGGGGCCGGCATATGCGACCGATTCCGACAGCACGGCGGGCGGCATGATGAAGATCATCCAGACGCCGGCCGTGATCGTCATCCTGAACACCGACCTTACGTACCGGCAGATCTTCATGGATGGGCGCGCGCTCGAAACAGCGCCCAATCCGAGCTGGATGGGGTATTCGGTCGGCCATTGGGATGGCGACACGCTGGTTGTCGAGAGCAACGGTTACAACGACAGGACGTGGCTCGATACAAGCGGTCATCCACATACTGAGGCGCTGCGAACGACCGAGCGATACCGGCGCCGCAACTTCGGCAATCTCGACCTGGAGATTACATATCGGGATGCGGGAGCCTACACGCGTCCATGGACGGTCGCGGTGCGCGCGGAGCTGGCCGCCGATACAGGGCTGATCGAATACGTCTGCAATGAAGAGCGCAGCGACGCGGCGCATTGGGTCGGCAAGGCTTCGGATGAGGCGAAATCGGAGGCGCGCCTCGACCCGGCAATTTTGGCGAAGTACGTGGGCAAGTATGTCGAGCAGCCGCCGCTGTGGAGGATCGTTCCGCGAGTAGTCGAGATCACATTCAGGAACGGCGTGCTGTTCGGTAATCTTGACGGTCGAGGTGAGGAGCGGCAGTATGCGAGTTCCGAAACCAGTTTCTCGGGATTTGCCGGCCTCGGCATCGAGTTCGACCGCGACAGCGAGGGCATCGTGACCGGCCTCCGGATCAAACACGTCTCGGGCGACTACACGCTGGCTCGCCAGAAGTAGCCGTGTTATACGCTCTACCTTATAAATGAAAAAACTGCTTCCCTTGCTTTTGCTCTTCACGTTCGGACTGGCGGCGGCCGATTTCTGGTCGAAGCCCTCCGCGGAATGGAGCGACAAAGACCTCCAGAAGATGATGAACAACTCACCGTGGGCGCATCAGGATACGTTCAACGTGTCGGGACCGACGCCTCCGAGCGTCGGCGGCGGCGGGCGGGGCGGCGATGATACGAACGCGCCGGCGCCGATCAGCGAGGGCGGTGGCGGAGGACGAGGCGGCCGCGGCGGGGGCGGTGGCGGCCGCGGCGGGGGAGGTGGAGATGTTCCGGTTGGCGGCGGAAGCTCGATCTCGATCGTCGCCCGCTGGCAGTCGGCCCGCCCAATCAAGGAGACGGCGGTAAGGCTGCGGTTCGGTGTGAAAGCCGATTCGTCGGATGAGGCAAAACAGATGTTGGCCCAGGAGGAGCCGAATTACGTGATCGTCCTCAGCGGCACGCTGCGGCCTCTGCTGCGGGGCACTCCTGACATGCTGAAGAAGGCACTCATGGAAGCGAGCTCGCTCTCCGTCAAAGGCAAAGAGACTGTAAAACCCACCGACGTTCAGATAGGCGGCGATCGCCGGTCGACCGACATCACGATGGCTTTCCCCCGCTCGGCCGCGTTCAGTCTGGATGACAAAGAAGTGGACTTCTCGACGAAGCTGGCCGATGTATCGCTGAAGTACAAATTCCGGCTCAAGGACATGATGTTTAACGGCAAGCTGGAATTATAGTGAAAAACCGCTCCGTCGCCGTCGCGGCTCGGCAACGCGGAATTTACCGCCGCCCATCCGGAAGGTTGTCGCCGACCAGGCGGAATTTACCGACCCGCGCGCGTAAAGCGGTGGTCTTTTATCGGGCGCTGACCAGGACACGTCCCGAGACCGCTTTGAACTTCACTTCGAAAGTCGAGCCGAAACTTCCCGCGCTCGTGACCACAATCGCGGCATCGTGCGCCCGCGCGATGCGGTAGCCGGCGCCAGTTGCGTTCGATTCCGCGGCGCATGTTTTGAGGTTCGGATTTCTCTCGCCCACCGATGGCTCGCCGCCTGCCGGCATGCTCCCGTGTTCCGGTATTCGGGCACCTCATGGCTTGCAGCTCGTGGCGGAACTCGCGTGAACCGCGTTGGTCTGCCCGCTGACCAGCGAAGCCTCCAATACAACGCGCGCTGAAATATGCAGCTTAACGAGGGAATGGGCGACCAGCAGTGGCGCTATACCGTAAGGGCGAGCTTCTTACATTCGTTTTCCGCGGTGCCCCACTATTTTGCATGAGTGCGGGCGAAGCGCCTTCAGGAATTTTCTCGAGTGGCTGGACGAGGACTCCGATTCGAGCGGCCAAAAATATTTCGAAATACATCGTCGGCTCGCCTCTTATTTCGATCGCAAAAACTGCCTCTCGCCCCCGGAACTTGCCGGTGAAACTCTCGCCAGTGTCGTGCTGCTCAACCTTCGTACGGGCATGGGAAATGCTAATGGGTAGGGTGGAGGAAAGATCCATGGCACCGGAAGTCGAGCCGAACATCAATCCACTTATCTGGACGGCCATTGAGCACAAGCGCCTGCTCCGGTTCCGCTACAACAGCCGCGAGCGAATAGTGGAACCGCACGACTACGGGATTCACAAAGGTCGAATCAAGCTCTTTGGCTACCAGGTCGGCGGCTCGAGCAGTCAGAAACTGCCCAACTGGCGCTGGGCAGAGGAGGAGCTGATCTCGGACCTCCAACTGCTGGACCAGACCTTTCCGGGAGGCCGCCGCACCAAATCGGGCAAACACCAGAAATGGGACAAGCTGTTCATCAGAGTTAAACCGCCGGATAACGACCCAAAATAGCCCTGCTCGGGATCGTGCCCAAAACACGTTGGCTGAAGCTCACAATACACTTCACGGTCAGCTTGTCTGACAGACAGCGTTTTCGTGAATAATCGCCTCGAACCGCGTGCAGTTCGGCGGCACCTCAGGCTTGCAATTCGTGGCAGCAGAACCGGCGAATTCTGGCAGGAAATCGACATCCTGAGTAATCAGTACGCGTCCCGCTTGCGCTGCTAATTTGAGGTGCTCTTGATCACTTGTCCCAGCCCGACCCCGCGTCGGTCGTGGTGGTCACGTCGATGCCGCGACTCCGAAGCGCATCCGCGAGCGCAGGTGGAATATGCTCGTCGAGATGAAACGAAACCTCACCGGCTCAGGATGCTTCCTTCAAGCGCTCTTGTTTTAACCTTGCCTCAACTAACGAGGGATTCTGGCAAAAAAATTTGTCGGCATACTCTCGATCCGCCTGTACTTCCTGCTGAATTTCCCGCGCGTGATCGAAGTAGTATGCAACGCGCTGTGAACATCGGCGAGGGTGATAATCGGATGCGAGCAACAATTTCATCAGGAGTCATCCCCTGGTACTCATACAGGATGACGATGTCCTGGACTCGAACGCGATGATCAGCGATGCGAGCTCTCCCGCCGAAGGTTCCGGAGTCTTTACGATGCGCTCATTTCACACGACACTCACCGGGATTAATTTCGCTCGACGTTCTCAAAACAGCTATCGCTGGAAAATCTCGAGAAAAACCGCATCTGGAAATTCATCTGCAGCGGGGTCTGGACTGGCTTCCAAAACTCCCGCATCTGATTGAAAGGGTTGGTCGGGCTGCCGGGATTTGAACCCGGGACCTCTTGCACCCCAAGCAAGCGCGCTAGCCAGGCTGCGCCACAGCCCGAATACTTCAGTTTACACACACGTCTGCGAAACTACGCGGCCGGTACCGGTTCCGTCGACACCGGCGCGCCCTGCAGCACGAACCGGTATCCGATCCGCGGCTCCGTCGTAATGAACGTCGGCTTCGGACCCGGCGGCTCGATCTTCTTCCGCAGCTGATTGATGAACACCCGGAGATATTCGATCTGGTCGCCATACTCCGGACCCCAGATCGCCTGCAGCAGCCGCCGGTGCGGCACCGGCTTGTTCGCCTGCGATGCCAGATAGCGCAAAATATCGAATTCCGTCGGCGTCAACCGCACCGGGATACCGTTCGCCACCACGCGCCGCAGCTCGAAATCGACTTCCAGACTCGGCGTCGAAATGTGCTTCGGCGTCGTGTCCGTCGCGATCCCCGTGCGGCGCAGCGCAGCGCGGATGCGCGCCATCAGCTCATCCGTGCTGAAGGGCTTGCAGACGAAGTCGTCGGCGCCCGCGTCAAGCGCCTCCACCTTATCCTTGTCGGAATCGCGCACCGACACGATGATGATCGGCACATCCCAGCCGTTGCGGATCGCCCGGCAGGTTTCGAGCC
Organism: Bryobacteraceae bacterium; assembly: GCA_035552355.1. GTDB lineage: Bacteria > Acidobacteriota > Terriglobia > Bryobacterales > Bryobacteraceae > BOG-234. The sequence continues at coordinate 20,616 of DASZLP010000220.1, forward strand.
CGCCCATACCCGGCATGTTCAGGTCGAGAAGAATCAAATCGATGGTGCGCTCACGCAACAGGTCGAGAGCTTCTTCGCCGCTTTGCAGGTCGACCACGGTCGCGCCCTGCGACACCAGTGTGGCGCGCAGCACCCGCCGAATCTGCGGTTCATCGTCAATGAGTAAGATAGTGCTGTTTTCGATCATTTGATTTCCCCGTTTCTTCCATGGCTCCAGCCGGCGGTTCAGACCCACTCTCACGTGGCTGCTCATTCCCACTCTCGCTCTGCAGCTCAGGCCCGCTCCTGAGCGGAAGCTGAAAATGGAATGCAGGCCCCTGTGGCTCGACGTCGAGCCAGATCTTTCCGTCGCACGCCTCCGCGATCGCGCGTGCGATCGCCAGACCCAGCCCCGTCCCCTCAATGCGATGCCGGTCTTTGGTCCCTCGATAGAATCTATCAAATATCCGGTCGCGCTCGTCCTCGGGGATCTCACTGCCGCCGTTCCAGACCGTCAGGCTCATATGCCCACCCGTTGCCGTGCCCGATATCCGGATCGGCGCCCCGGGACGCGAATACTTCCACGCATTATCCACCACCTGCACCAGCATCTGCTCAAACAGAAAGCTGTCGCCGGTGATAGCAGGCAGATCTTCCGGCATATCGATGATAAACTCCCGCCGGCCAAGATATCGCGAAATTCGCGACACCACCCGCTCGACGATCTGCGCCATCCGGCATTCTTCCGTCTTCGGATTCTGGCGGCGTGATTCCAGCTTCGCCAGATCGAGCGATTCGCGGATCAACTGCTCCAGGCGGTCCGCTTCTTCGTCGATCACCACCACCAGCTCGCGCTCGTGGGCCGAGGCCATGCGGCCGGAAAGACGCAGCATCGAGGCGGCGGCTTTGATCGAAGTCAGCGGCGTCTTGAAATTGTGCGCCAGCGCATTGAGAACGGTGGTGTGCAATTCCTCGCCGCGCCGCACCGATTCCACGCGGTGGCGCTCTTCGGCACTGCGCGCCCTCCCCAGCGCCAGCCGCATCATGCTCGCGAGTGCCTTGCCGACCTCCTCCGAAGGCTGGCGGCCATGCAACTCCAGCACGTCGCCGCCGTAATCGCTGTCGAGCGCGATGATCGAAACCCCGCCCCCCGCGCTCCCGGCGGAAGAGATCTCGCCCCACTGCGAAGCATGCGGCGCGCCCGCGACGCGCAGCACGGCGCCGTCGAGATCGAAGAGTTCGACTACTTTCCGCACGGCCTCGTCCGCCGCGTCCCGGAGCCGATCCGCGGAAAGAAGCACACGCCCGAACTGGTTGAGCCGCTCCATTTCACTGCGCCGGCGCTCGGCCTCGGCGGCCCGGCGCTGCGCGCGAATGGAAAGACGGCTTCCCGTGAACGCGGTCAGGACCATCGCCATGAACGTGACCATGCCTTCGATCGTCGTCAGCCGGAAACTGCCCACATCGTCCACGAAGTAGAAGCTGAACGCGAGGCTGGCAAGCGTCGACGCGAGGAGCGCCAAAATCCAGTCGCCGAGAGTGGCGATTGCCAGGATTTCGAGCAGCAGCAACATCGCCGCTGTCGCGCGGTTCGATCCCAGGTGGCTGCACACGCCGGCCGTGATGCATAACAGAATCGCGGATCCGGCGAACACCGCCGCCTTTCGGAGATGACGCGTCATGACGGCTTTAAGAATACAATCGAGGTGATGAGTCAATCGTCTCACGAGCGGCGGGGAGAACCGGCGTGACCAGGCGTGAAGTCATCGCGGCGCTGGGCGCATCGGCGCTCGTCGCGCGCGATGCGAAGCCGCAGGCGGCCGCCGAGAGAGACGGGGGACCCAAAGCCGGCACCGGTCCGCCGACTCGCCACACTCCTCTGATCTGCGCCTTCTCGCAGAACCTCATCAAAGTCGAATACGCACAGCTCGGAATAATTGCCCAGCAGATCGGCTATGACGCTGTCGATCTCACTGTGATGAATGGCGGCCATGTGGACCCGCACATCACCAATGTGCATCTGGTGCGCGCCATAGAGAGCGTGCGTGGCGCCGGACTCGAAGTGCCTCTGATCACCACCACGATCAATTCGGTCAACGACCAGACCGCTTATCCGATTCTCGCCATCACCGGACATACGCAGGTGCATCTTTACCGGACCGGATTCTGGCCGTACACCACGAACCCAGGCGCGCCGATCAACGTCGCAGGCCGGCTCCAGCAGGTCCGTACGGAACTGACTTCTCTGGTTGCGCTGGGACGCCAATATCAAATGGCCGCGGCGATCCCCAACAAGGCGGGCAGCTTTGTCGGCGAAGCTCTCTGGGACATGCAGGCCATCCTCAACGATATGGACCCGCAGTGGCTCGGCTATTATTTCGATCCCTCGCAGGCCACGGCCGAAGGCGGCCTGGCAGGATGGGAAATCGCTCTGAATCTCGCCCTGCCGAGACTCAAAGCCGTCGCCGTGCAGGATTTCGTCTGGGCCAAATCCGGCAGGGCGTGGAAGATGCAGATGTGCCCGCTCGGCGAAGGCATGGTTGACTGGCAATCCTTTTTCCGGATGCTCGCAGCGGCGCGCTTCACCGGCCCGATTTCAATCCATCAGGAATACATGGCACAGGATGAGCTGGCCGCCATGGCGAAGGATCTCGAGTTCGTCCGCGACCAGGTGAAACAGGCCTGGGGACCAGCGCACTGACACGATAGCGGCGGCTACGCCGTGCGGCTGACCGCGGCCTTATCGCCGGAGATCGCACCCTGCGCCGCCGCAAGCCTTGCGATCGGCACACGATATGGCGAGCAGGAGACGTAGTCCATGCCTACGCGATAGCAGAACTCGACCGAACTCGGCTCGCCGCCATGCTCCCCGCAGATGCCGACTTCGAGCTTCGGGCGCGCCCCGCGGCCCAGTTTCGTGGCCATCTCGACCAGCTTGCCGACGCCTTCCTGATCGAGCACCGCAAATGGGTCGGCCTTGAAGATCTTCGCCTTTTCGTAATCTTTCTGGAAGCGCGTATAGTCGTCGCGAGAGAGACCCATGGTCGTCTGCGTAAGATCGTTGGTGCCGAAGGAGAAGAACTCGGCGCTCTTCGCAACGCGATCGGCGGTCAGGGCCGCGCGGGGAATTTCGATCATGGTCCCCACCATGTATTCGACCGCGTGTCCGGCCTTCTCGAAGACCTCGGCGGCGGCGCGCTCGACGATGGCCTTCTGGTTGTCGAACTCTTCGACGCTGCCGATCAGCGGGATCATGATTTCGGGAAGGACTTTGATGCCTTTCTTCTCCGCCTGGACGGCGGCTTCGAAGATCGCGCGCGCCTGCATCTCGGTGATCTCCGGATAGGTGACGCCGAGACGGCAGCCGCGATGTCCCAGCATCGGATTGAATTCGTGCAGCTCTTCGACACGATGCAGCAGCGCCGGGAGTTCTTTCTTCAGGTCTTTTACGGCAATGTTGTAGCGTGCCGAGATTTCCTTCTTCAGGTTCGTATCGGCATAAGGAAGCAGCGCGACGTCGACCATCAGGTTTTCGCGCTTCGGCAGGAACTCGTGCAGTGGCGGATCGAGGGTGCGGATGACGACGGGGAATCCGTCCATCGCCTTGAAGAGACCGGCGAAATCGGAGCGCTGCATGGGGAGCAGTTTTTGCAGCGCTTTGCGGCGCGACTTTTCATCGCGGGCGAGGATCATGGCCTGCACGTGCGGCAGCCGGTCCTCTGCAAAGAACATGTGCTCGGTACGGCAGAGGCCGATGCCTTCGGCGCCGAACTGGCGGGCGACTTTGGCGTCGCGCGGGATGTCGGCGTTGGCGCGGATGCCGAACTTACCGCGGAACTCGTCGGTCCAGCCCATGAATTTTCCGATGTAGTCGTGGCTGAGATCGGGCTCGATGGATTTGGCGCTGCCGAGATAGACATCGCCCGTGGTGCCGTCGAGAGAAACGAAATCGCCTTCCTTGACTGTGATGGTCTTACCGTCAACCGCCGCTGTGAAAACCTTCTTCGCTTCGTCGATGCGTATGTCGCTGGCGCCGACGATGCAGGGCCGCCCCATGCCGCGCGCGACGACGGCAGCGTGACTCGACTTACCACCGATAGCGGTAAGGATGCCCTTCGAAACATCCATACCGTGGATGTCGTCGGGAGTCGTTTCTTTGCGGACAAGGAGCACGGGTCCGCCGGGCGCCATCTCGACGGCTTCTTCGGCGGTGAAAGCGACGCGTCCGACGGCTGCACCGGGTGAGGCGGAGATGCCGGTGGTGAGTTTGGTAAGGTCCTTGAGCGTCTTCGGATCGAAAACCGGGTGGAGGAGTTGATCGAGCTGCGCGGGCGCGACGCGCATGATCCCTTCCTGCTTCGTGATCATCCCTTCTTCCACCATCGCGACGGCGATGCGCACGGCGGCGGGGCCGGTGCGTTTGCCATTGCGGGTCTGCAGCATGTAGAGCTTACCTTCCTGAATGGTGAACTCGAAATCCTGCATGTCTTTGTAGTGCTTCTCAAGGCTGGTGGTGATTTCCCTGAGCTGGTTGAAGGCCTCAGGCAGAATCTTTTCGAGGTCGGCAATCGGATGCGGCGTGCGGATGCCGGCGACGACGTCCTCCCCCTGCGCGTTCATCAGGAACTCGCCATAGAACACCTTTTCGCCGGAGCCCGGATCGCGCGTGAAGCCGACGCCAGTGCCCGAGGTTTCGCCCATGTTGCCGAAGACCATGGCCTGCACGTTGGCGGCGGTGCCGATGTCGTCGGGGATCTTTTCCATGTTGCGGTAGTACTTGGCCTTGGGGGTCCACCAACTGCGGAAGACGGCGTCCCGGGACATGGAGAGCTGCTCGCGGGCATCCTGCGGGAAGGGCTTGCCGGTTTCTTTCTGAACGAGCTTGAGGTAGTCGGCGATGATTGCTTTGAGGTCGTCGGCGCTGAGATCAGTGTCGAGCTTCGCCTTGATCTTCGCTTTGCGCGCATCGAAGATATGGTCGAACTTTTCCATGTGAACGTCGAGCGCGACCTCGCCGAACATCTGAATGAAGCGGCGGTAGCAATCGTATGCGAAGCGCGGATTGCCGCTCTTCTTCGCGAGACCCTCGGTGGTTTCGTTGTTGAGGCCGAGGTTGAGGATCGTGTTCATCATCCCCGGCATGGAGAATTTCGCGCCGGATCGGACGCTGAGCAGAAGCGGATTCGAAGCGTCACCCAGCTTCTGGCCCATCTGCTTTTGAAGCTTGTCGACGGCCTTGTCGATCTCCTGCTGGATTTCGGCGGGCACCTGGTTCTGGTTGCTGAAGTAGATGTTGCAGACGTTCGTCGCGATGGTGAAGCCTGGAGGCACGGGCAGCCCCGCGCGGGACATCTCCGCGAGCCCGGCGCCTTTGCCGCCGAGCACGTCTTTCATCGTGCCGTCGCCGTCAGCGGTGCCGCCGCCGAAGGAGTATACGTTCTTCATTTGGTTTCTTCCTTTGTATTCGTTACGATTTCGGAAAAGTCCGCGATGGTCGAAAATTCGGCCAGCATGGTGTGGAGCAGAGTCAGGCGATTCCGGCGGACGGCGGGGTCGGGGGCGTTCACCAGGATTTTGTCGAAGAACTTGTCGACCTGCGGTCGCAGGGTGGCGATGCCCTCGAGCTTGCTGCGGTAATCCGGCAGCAGGCGGCAGCCTTCACGCGTCGTCATGAACTTCTCGTACAGTTCGGATTCGGGTCCGAGCTCGAGCAGCGGTTCGCGAAGACCGTCGCCGAGACCCTCGAATTGCGCCTGCTTCAGGATGTTGCGGATGCGCTTGAAGCTGGCGGCGAGCGGCTCGAAGTCCTCGGTAGAGCGGACGGCCGCCAGCGCGGTGAGGCGTTCATCGACATCGAGCAGATCGTCCCAGCCGGAGACGAGCACGGCGTTGACTTCGTCGTATTTGAAGCCGCGAATCTCCTGGAAGTAGTAGCGTACGCGCTCGCGGACGAATTCCTCGAGCTGCGCGTTGCCCTCGCAAAGCGACTGTATCGGGAGGCGCAGTTTACCTTCGACGAGAATCCTGACAATACCCTGCGCCGCGCGGCGAAGGGCGAAGGGGTCCTTTGAGCCGGAGGGGATCAGGCCGACGCGGAAGCATCCGCGCAGCGTGTCCAGTTTGTCGGCGACGGCGAGAATGCGGCCAGCGGGCGTGGATGGAATGTCATCCTCCATGCTGGCCGGCTTGTAGTGATCGTAAATGGCGGCGGCGACTTCTTCAGGCTCGCCCTGAGCGCGGGCGTAGAGTCCGCCGATTACACCCTGAAGCTCGGTGAATTCCTTGACCAGCTCGGTCGTCAGGTCAGCCTTGCAGAGTGCCGCGGCCCGCCTGGCGGCGTGCTGACCGCCAAGTTCGCCGACCAGAAGGATGATGCGGCTTGTCTTATCCAGATAGCTGCCGAGCCTGGCCTGAAATGTCACGTTAGCAAGATCGTTGACGCGGTCCGCCAGCCTGCGTTTCTGATCGGCGTTCCAGAAGAAGCGGGCGTCATTGAAACGGGCGCGCAGCACGCGCTCGTTGCCGCGGCGGATGAGTCCTTCGGGATCGCCGTCGGTGTTGGTGACAGCAACGAATTTGTTATCGAGGCTGCCGTCGGGTTTTGCGACCGAGAAGTATTTCTGGTGATGGCGCATCACCATCATCAGGACTTCCTTCGGCAGGTCGAGAAATTCGGGATCGAACGTGCCGGTGATCGGCGTCGGCCACTCGGTGAGATTCGAGAGCGTATCGAGCAGCGGATTGTCGCAGACGTATTTCGTCGGGACGGCGCGGATGCGCCTGCGCCGCTCGTCGAAAGAGAGGATGACGAAGTTGGCGCGGAGCTGTTCTTCGAAATTCTCGTATGTCACCGGGAAGCGGGAAGCCCCGAGTTTGCGGTGTCCGGAGGATTGATTGCCGGAGGGCACGCCGGCGATTTCGAAGGGGATGACCTGGTTGTCGAGAAGGGCGGCGATCCAGCGGACAGGCCGTATGAAACGCGTGCTCTTTTCCGCCCAGTACATGGTCTTCGGGAAAGGCGTTTTGAGCACGAGTTGGGGGAGAGCTTCGGCGAGGATGTCGACTGTCGCGCGGCCTTCTCTCGTTTGGACGATGTAATGCTTCTCTAGTTTTCCGAATTGTGCCGTTAGGAGTTTGTCAGGAGTGACTCCGTGCTTTCTTGCGAAGCCAGCGACAGCCGCCTCCGGTGCTCCCCTGGCGGGCCCCTCAACGGTCTGGACGTGGTCGCCTTGACGCTCCGGTATACCGGCGATCCGGATTACCAAACGGCGCGGAGTAGCGTCGGCTCGAACGGATCCGCTAATCCAGAGGCGGTTTTCCTTGAGCACCGTCGTGATGGCCTCTTGAAGGTATCTGAGGGCATCCGCGATCATCCCGTCGGGGATCTCTTCAACGCCGATCTCGAGGAGGAGGTTCATGGTAGAACAGGCTTCAGCCTGTTGGTTTTTGCCGGACGTTGGGAGAAGATTCCTGGCCCGTTCCACTCATTCAGGGAATGTACCGGCGCCATCTTCCGCGCTGGCATCCTGCCGGAGCCGCCGTGTTCGTGACCTGGCGGTTGGCAGGCACACTTCCCAGGCTTCGAGGGCGCGGCGGGGACGGGCACGCGTTCGCCGTGCATGATCGGCTGCTGGATTCGGCGACCGTGGGTCCGCAGTGGCTGAGACAAGGTGAGATCGCTCAATGTGTGGTGGCCGCTTTGCAGGAGGGAGTTGGTAGTCGCTATGAAATGCACTCTTTCGTGGTCATGCCGAATCACGTTCATGTCCTGCTGACGCCATCGGTTGAATTGGCGGTAATTACGCGCGGGATTAAGGGGACATCGGCGCGGCAGGCGAATCTGTTGTTGGGACGGACGGGACTGCCGTTTTGGCAGGATGAGTCTTTCGACCACTGGATTCGTCATCCGCAGCAGTTTGAAAAGGTAAGGATGTATATCGAGAACAATCCTGTGCGCGCGGGGTTGGTTGAGAGACCGGACCTTTGGGCTTATTCGAGTGCCGATAAGACAACAGGCTGAAGCCTGTTCTACCATCGTGCGTAAATGATATTGAGCCTCAGGCCCGACACGGGTCATGCCGCTTGCTCCTGCTGGCTGACCCAGGATTCCGCTGTCCGCACCGCCAGCTTTCGGATCCGCCCGATGACGGCGACACGCTCGGTGACGCTGATGGCGCCGCGAGCGTCAAGGATATTAAATAAGTTGCTGCACTTCAGGACCTGGTCGTAGGCGGCGAGCAGCGGGAAGCGCTGCTTTTCCGCGTATTCCTTATATAAATCCAGTAAGCGCCTGGCCTCGGCCTCGTGGATCTCGAAGAGCTTCCACAGCGTTGGGATATCGGCCAGTTCGAAGTTATATACCGAATACTGCAGCTCATCGTTGTACCGAACGTCGCGGTACTTTACGCCGGGCGTCCACTCGATATCGAAGACGCTGTCGACGTTCTGGAGGAATGCGGTCAGGCGCTCCAGTCCGTAGGTGATTTCGGCGGGAACGAGATCGAGGTCGAGTCCGCCGACCTGCTGGAAGTAGGTGAACTGCGTGATCTCCATGCCGTCGAGCATCACCTGCCAGCCGACGCCCCAGGCGCCGAGCGACGGGTTTTCCCAGTTGTCCTCTTCGAGTTTGAAATCGTGCTTGCGGAGATCGATGCCGATGGCTTCGAGACTGCCCATGTACTGGTCGATGACATCGGCGGGCGTCGGCTTCAGCAGGACCTGAAGCTGCATGTGCTTGTAGAGGCGGTTCGGATTGTCGCCGTAGCGTCCGTCGGCGGGGCGGCGGCTGGGCTGGACGTAGGCGGTGCGATACGGCGCGGGTCCGAGGGCGCGGAGGAAGGTTTCGGGGCAGGAGGTGCCGGCGCCGACTTCGACATCGAAGGGCTCCTGAACGACGCAGCCGCGATCGCCCCAATACTTCTTGAGCCTGAACACGACTTCCTGAAACGTGGGGCTGGAGGAATTCACGCGGCAGCCTCGAGAACTGGGAACGTAATGAGCTTGCGCTCGATCTGGGATTCCATCTGCTGGGCAAGAAAGCGGCGGAGATCGGCAGCGGTGGATTGCGCCCACCGGCGCTCGGAGAGCTGGGCGATCGGAGTGCGGAGGATTTCGCCAGCGATGGCGCGGGATTCGGGCGAGAGCTCCCAGGTATTGCGCAGGTCGAGGGCGCGGCGGCAATTGACGCAGTAGAGTCCGGCGCGATTGCGGAAAAAGAAGGCGCGCTCGTTCGGGTCGAGAGAGAGTCCGCAACCGAGACAGACGTGAAGCTCGGGAAGCAGACCGGCGAGCCGCACGGCCCACATACTGAAGTACGTCACAGTGCGCCAGGGATTCGACTGCTCGGAGTGAAGATTCTCGAGGACCGTTGTAATCAGACGGAAATATTTTTCGCTGGGCTCGGCGGCGGGGAGTAACTGTTCGGAAACTTCAGCCAGAAAATCGAGCGCGCAGGCGCACGCGAAATCGTTGAGCACGCCGAACTGCGAGTGGAGAAGATCGCACGAGTCGATGTTCACCAGCTCGCGGGTTTCGCGCTGAAAGTAAGACATTCTGATATGCGAAAGCCGCTCCAGCCCGGATCCGAAACCGCTTTTCGGCCGGCGCGCGCGGCGGGCAACGCCTCGCAGCTTTCCCAGATCGCGCGTCAGAAAGCTGACGATGAGATCCCCCTCCCTGAACGGCCAGGTTTGCAGAACGAAGGCTTCGCTCACACGAGCGGGCATATGGGCTGCATGAAGAGGAAACTTCAGGTTATCATGGCCGGGTTTTGGCCACGAATGAGAACGAGTGGAGGCTGACAAGATCACCGTCTCATGCCGCCTTGCCGACGGGATGAAGTCTGGGCCGGATGTGGAGGCGTTTGGCGGCGTCGAGACGCATGGCGCGGCGGATTTCGGCGGGTGAAAAAACGGAGCCATTTTCAGCGCGGAAATCCGCCGGGTTGTACGGAATTCCTTCGAATTCAGCGAGCTGTGCGAGAAGAACTTCTTCCTCGAAGGCTTTGGCGCGGGCTGCTTCGGCTTCGGCTTTCCCTTTGGCTTCGGCGGCAAGGCGGATGGTCTGGAGATCCTGGAGCTGCTTGAGGCTGCGCGACATGTTGCCGTTGATACGGCGCTCGTAGAGCGAGAGCAGGTTGAGGCGGCCGGGGTCGGCGATGTAGGTGCGGGCGTGGGCGAGGGCGGTGTCGAGATCGGTAGTTTCCAGATCGCCGGCGGAGTTGTGGAAGGTCGCGGTGATGGCGAAGATGTTCTGTTCGAGGGAGCGGGCGCGGTTGATGCGCCAATGGTCCTCGGCGATGGAGAGGGCGAACTGGTGTTCGAGCGCGCCTTCCGGATGCAGGCTGGCGATGATGGCGTCGCAGAACTGGTCGTGGGCGGCTTGTTCTTCGGGGGTGCGGACGTCGATGTGGCCGGTGAGTCCGTGGCGGATGGCGTTGAGGCGGGAGACGGATTTGCCTTCGGCGGTGCGGGGACCCGTGGACATCTGGCCGTTGCGGCGATTGGCCAGGATTTGTTTTTGGGTTGCCATGATATGAGGTGCTCCTTCGAGCAACCTATTAGCACGGCGGGGTGGGGAAATGCGTGCCGGCGATCCGGCAAGGCAGTCTGTGGGGGCGATAAGCCCCGATGTGCCATTCACATGGCGGCAGGGGAAATAAAATTACTTCGAGTGTGAACCAGGCGGCACGGTTATAAAGAGGAGTTATGAGAACTGAATATCGCGCGGAACATGTGGGGAGTTTATTGCGCCCGCCAGCCCTGCTGGCGGCGCGCGCGGCTTATACGAGTGATCTCCGGGAGCGCGAGGATCTGGCGATTCGAGCGGCGGTCGAAAGGCAGCGCGCTATCGGGCTCGACGTGCTGAGCGACGGCGAAATGCGGCGCGGTTCATGGCTCACCGATATGGCGGACGCCGTTGACGGATTCGTCCGGCAGAGAGTGATGCTGGGCTGGAAGGGCCCCGGCGGCGGGCCGGAGGAGAGCTCGGCGAATGCCGTCGGGGCGAAATTGCGGAAGGCGCGCAAACTGACCGGGCATGAAATGCCGCTGATGAACGAGCTGGCGGCGGGGCGGTTTAAAGTCACGCTGCCCGCGCCGTCGAATTTCATGTTGTCCAGTTATAAGGCCGGATTAACGGAACAGTTTTATCCAACGCATTCCGACTTATTGCATGACCTTGTCGAAATTGTGCGCGATGAAGTCGACTGGCTGGTGTCGCAGGGCGTGACGTACATCCAGTTCGATGCGCCTTTTTATACGCACTATCTGGATCCGGAGAGCCGCGCGAAGATGAAGGCCGAGGGGCGCGACCCGGACCGTGAGCTCGCGGAAGGAATTGCGGCGGATAACGCGTCGCTTGCCGGAGTCCCGCGCGACAGAGTGACCGTCGCGATGCACGTGTGCCGCGGGAACAACCGCAGCCGCTGGTTTACTGAAGGCGGGTACGGCGCAATCGCGGAGGCGCTGTTCGGAAAGATCGATGTAGAGCGCTTCCTGCTGGAGTTCGACGATGAGCGGTCAGGGGATTTTGAGCCGTTGCGGGAGATCCCGCGCGGCAAATCGGTGGTGCTGGGTTTGATCACGACGAAGAATCCGCGGGTGGAGCCACTGGATCAACTGCGGCGGCGCATCGATGACGCGGCGAAGTATGTGCCGATCGAGAAACTGGCGCTGAGTCCGCAATGCGGATTTGCGTCGGTGGCGGCGGGGAATCTGATCTCGGAGGACGATCAGTGGAGGAAGCTGGCGTTGGTCGTCGAGACGGCGCGGAAGGTTTGGGGCTGATTCCGGCGGAACGGTACTGGTTTTCGGGGAAATTCACGTTATTGGGACGGGTCTCATGGTACACTGCGAGCCTTGGTCTCTGTATCATTTCGCACTCTTTTTCTGGCCTGTGTGATCGCAGCGGTTGCGCAAGCGCAATCGCCGCCGCTGATTACGTCTTTTACGCCGAACAGTGCGAATGCGGGGGCGGCATCCGCTTCGGCTACCGTCGGCGGGCAGAATTTCGTGGCCGGGTCGACGCTCGAATGGACAGCGCCAAACGGCTTCCAGACCAGCATTACGCCGAGTCTGATCCAGGCTGCGCAGATCGCGGCGACGGTTCCGGCAGCGTTATTGACAACGGCGGGGACGGCGCAAGTCGCGGTGCAGGGCCCGTCAGGCGTGATGTCGAATGCAGCGGGCTTCACGATTACCACGACGAGCGGAAGCTGGATTAGTTCGGTGTCGCCTTCGTTTGCGCTTGCGGGTTCGCCGCAAATAAGCCTGACCTTTAATGGCCGGTATGCAGGCGCTCCGCTGCAGCCGGCGGCGAGGCCGACGCGCATGACGGCGCGCGACGAGGGCAGCGTGATCACGGACAGCGGCGGCGGCTACCCTATCGCCATCGCCTCGGCGACATGGACGCAGAACGGGGTTGTGCAATTACTACCACTTTCGCGTGTAAACGACAGCGTTACTCTGACCGTGTCCAGCGATCTCCTGCACACACCTGGCGTTGCTTACATCAGCCTGGGAGACAGTAACCAGGTACCGTTTGAAATCCGGACAGCGACTGGCATCGTCAACCCGCAGAGCACGGCGTATGGAAGTCCGGACACGCCGATCTCGATTACAGGTGCGAGTCTGTTCGGGCAGGGCTCAGTCGTGCAGTGGACGCGGCCGGACGGGAAAGTGGTGGCGATCAATCCCAGCCTCATTAACGGAGCTCAGATCGCGGCGACAGTTCCCGCGGCGTTTCTGACTACGCCTGGAACAGCGCAGATCGCCATCGCCGATCCGTCGGGGATCATTTCGTCGCCCTCGCTGCCATTCACGATTTCATCGCCTTTATTCATTACATCGCTGACACCAAATACCGGAACGGCGGGAGATAGCGCCAGTGGGATCACAGCAGCCAGTACGGCGCCTCTTACAACAGGGACGACAGTCAAATGGATGGGTCCGGACGGAGTCGTCACCAATCTTGGCGGATTGATTAATGCGGCGCAGATCGCGGCGACAGTTCCTGCATCACTGCTCACGACAGCGGGCACGGCGCAGGTGGGACTCGTCGACGGGTCCGGCGTGCTGTCGAATCAGTTGCCGTTCGCGATACGGCCGTTCAATATCTCGACCGTGACGCCGAATGCGGTCACAGCGCACAGCACATCCACGCAGATCAGGATCACGGGCAACAATCTCGCCGGCGCGGCGAATCTGGTATGGACCTCACCGGATGGACACACGAATCAAAGCGCGCTCGATCTGGTGCAGGCGGCGCAGGTAGCGGCGACGATACCGGCGGCATTCCTGACGACCGCTGGAACAGCGCAGGTGGCCCTGGCGGATGCATTCGGGAATCCATCGAATCCGCTGAATTTCTCCGTGGCAGCGCTCGATCCCCTCACAATAACCACGACAGCTATTCCGAGCGT
>DASZLP010000221.1:0-4841 GCA_035552355.1 Bryobacteraceae bacterium
GAAGCCGGAATCGAGGCCGGGGATGAGGGTAATGTCGCGGGTATAACCGATTGTGTAAGCGCCGACCCGGAAGGTGCTGCCGTAACGCACGTCCATCTGCTCTTCAAGGGCAGGGTCGCCGCGAAACAGCTCGTCTTTATCAACCAGCTCGGCGCGGCCGGTGACGAAATTTCCCGCCCGAATGGGGAGAACGGATTCGAAGAGATACGAGTTCGTGTTTCGCCTGGTGGCTGTGCCGTGATTTCGTCCCCAGATCAGGCTGGAAGACCAGCTCGCGCCGGCTAACGGCCGCGAATATTCAACAGATCCGGTCACGCGAACCTGATCGCCGGCTTCGAGAGCTTCCGGTTTCGCAAGGCGGCCAGCCGATACCTGCGCCGCCCAGTGCTTCGATGGGAAATACCAAAGCCTCGCGGACCATGAGTTGATCGGACCCGAATCGATATTCCAACGGTTTTCATTCGGTTCGGAGCCGTAGAAACCGCTCGCTTCCAGCTTGATCTGTTTGTATGCGATGCCCGCAGTGACAACTTCATTTGCGATGTGGGTTGAATCCTGCCAGTGATGGCCCAGGGTGGCCTGCGGCAACTCCATTGCGGAAGCCCGGTGAGGAAATGCGGCAGGTCCAAGGGCGGGGTCGCCGACTGGCGCGAAATACAGCTCAAGGGTAGTGTCTTCGCCGAGCGACCGGGCATAGTGAAAGCCGAGAGCCATTATTGCGTCATGCGGATGCTGCGCGTCGACAATAGGCGTTCCGAATGCCGTCTCGCCGGTCTGGAACAAAAGTGGGTAACGGCGGTCCGTGATGGTGGCAGGTTCGAGGCTAAACATGAGCTCGGTCTGAAAAGCGCCCTTCGCGCCAAGCCTGTGTTCGGCTCCGGCCATGAACCAGTTGGAGGAATAGAGCTTGTCTCCGCCGCGCGGACCCGACTGCTGCGTATCGACGATGAAGGCCTGTGCCATGAACATCGCGTTCCAGGTTCCGAACGGCTTCATGACCATTGGCATGGGCCAGCCCGGGGGATTCATCGAAGTGCCGGAGGAGAGATCCATCAGAAACATGCCAGCGGGATTCATGTCTACCATCTGCTGTGCCGCGGCCGGCGTGGCGGAGAAAATGCCTGCGGCCACGAATACCGTCCCGAGCCCGAGCCAGGTTTTTCGATTTGCGAACTGCCGGAAATGCACAAAAGCTCCTCGATGAAGTCATCGGCCACGCGAGAGCGCGGAAGGCTATGCGGAGGGCGACAACGGTCCGCGCCCATCCACTGTCTGGAACGACAGAAAAGAGGAGTTCTCGAGCTAGATTCTGCGGACGGTGGCAAAGACAGGCGCGCCGGTCAGCGGCCGATCGAAAGTGGCAAATCCCTCGACTCTGCCGGACAATCGAAGTGCAACGTCCAGGGGAGCGGAGTCAAACAATGCCGGGAGAAGTAAGCCGGGCGCGAGGGCGAGAATAGGTGGGCTGGCGTCAAGGCGTGCTTCGTGGCCATTGGAAGAGTGATGAGGGCAGGCGCTGTCCGGCGACTGATCCGATCTCTTCGTGTGTTGCGGGCAACATAGATGCGACGCCTGGGGTTCAACGGACGCGTTCAGGTGCGCCTTAGGGCCGGCGATTTGCAGTGAGCATGATAACGCGCACTGGGCGTTCACAAGCGATGCGGCCATCGCCGCGAGCGCAAGAACCTTCCCCAGTTGCCGCATCATTCGATTATTCTAACGCGGAAGCTCCCGCTATGGTTACACACGCGCTATTTCGCCTCTGGCTGGCCGAAGTTGTAATTCGCGCCCTTCTCCCCGTGGAAGGAGTGAAGAACCACCGGGAGGCCCCGCTCCCGCATGAGCTTGCTCATCAACTCGACCGTATCGGTGTGATAGATCGCCGAGGACATGCCGATCGGCACGCCTTCAGCCCAGTTGAGCGGCGTCATGCGCGTGGTCGAGACTCCGAAACCGTAGTCTTCACCTTTATCCAGAGCGTCGAGTTTCGCGCCGCGATCCACCAGAAGCTGCACCGCTTTTTTGGCACCTTTATATCCGGCGCCGTGCAGAGCCGTGATGCCGTGGTCGTTGGCGGCATTGACATCGGCGCCGAGCTGCAGGAGCAGTCGGATGAGCTCGAGCGTAGTGTCCTCGCTGTACTCGTGGAGCATACCGTCGGCCCAGCCCACGCCTGCCGCGGCCATCAGCGGAGTTGTGTTGTCGAATGTCGGTATCGACGGATTGGCTTTGTGCTCGAGCAGCAGCCTGGCGACCTTCAGGTCTCCGCAGAGCGCGGCACGCAGGAGCGGCGTTGCGCCGGCTTCCTTCAGCCACAGCGCGGTCATCCCCTGATGGACTTCGGTCGGTTCCTTAATCCGGATATTGGGATTGGCCCCGCGATCGAGGAGCGTCACGATCATTTCGAGAACACCATCCGTGGATGGGGCAGGGAGCGCCGTGGTTTCCGGATTGCGATTCTTGACGGCGAGGTAAAGCGGCGTCCAGCCTTTGTCGTTGGCGAGGTTCGGGTCGGCGCCATGGGCGATCAAATATGACGCGATGCCGTACTGACCGTTCTGCACGGCGACGAGCAGCGGCGTGCTTCCGTCGATCGAACGCTGGTTGACGTCGACGTGCGCGGTTGCGGCGAGGAACTGCACGGCATCCATGCGGCCTTCACGGACGGCGAAGTGGATGGCGGTGAGTCCGCCTTTCGGCGGCGCGGGTTCTCCTCCCGCGGCAGCGCCCGCGGCTGTGAGCGGAGCGAAGCCGAGACCGCGCCGACGCAGGGGAGTGAGGCTGGCGGACATCGCGCCGAGATCGGCCCCGCGGGCGGCGAGAAGTTCGAGTATCGCGGTGTGTCCCTGCTCGGCGGCCCACATGGCAGCGGTTGTGCCGCGAAGGCGGTCCTTTATATTCGGATCGGCTTTGTGGTCCAGAAGTATCTTCACCGCCGCAACGTTCCCGGTGCGCGCTGCCATCATCAGCGCGGTTTCGTCGTGAGCGAGGACGGGCGCGTTGGGGTCCGCTCCTGCGGCGAGGAGTTGCTCGATCATCGGGGCGCTCCCGTTCTGCGCCGCGAGAAACATCGGAGTCGCGCCGTCGCGGTTGGCGAATTTCGGATCAGCGCCCGCGCGGATCAGGAGCTTCGCGGTATCGATGTCGTCCCAGTGCGCGGCCCAGTGGAGCGCGGTCGTGCCGTCGGACTGGGGTATGTTGGGATCGGCTTTGCCGGCGAGCAGCGCTCGTACAGCCGCCGCGTCGCGATTCTGTTCGGCATCGGCGACAACGCCCTGTGACGCTGCGTTTGCGACCGCGAAGCATAAAGGCAGGCCACAAAAAACGAGGGCCCACTCCACGGAAATCCTGGCCTTCATGTGAGTGACAGCGGACCGGCGCTGTCGCCGATCCGGTCTTTTTTCACGCCCGCGAGATCGAGCGTTGTAAGAAGAAGATTCGCGGTCGAACCCGCGGCTTGAATGTGACGATTCCCTTTGATCCCAGCCCCGATGAGCATATGGCCGACATTCTTGTGGCTGTGCAGATTGGAATCGCCCATATTGCTCGCCCACAGAATCAGCGTGTGATCGAGCAGGTTTCCATCCCCATCGGGCGTTGCTTTGAGCTTGTCCAGAAAATACGGCAGGCACTCGACGTGAAAACGGTTGATCTTCGCCCAGTCCTCGGCGCGCTTCGGTACGCCGCCGTGATGTGAGGCGGCATGGTTCGCGGTCACGACGCCGGACTCCGGATAGCTGCGCATGCTCACATCATGCGCGTACATCAGCGTCGACACGCGCGTGATGTCGGCCTTGAACGCGAGCACCTGCAGATCCCACATCAGGTTGATATGTTGCGCGAACGATTCCGGCATCCCATACGGAACGGCGGCGTCCGGCGCGGCATCGGCCGACTTCGCGACGTTCTTCAGCCGGCGCTCGATCTCGCGGATGTCGTCGAGATATTCATTGAGACGCGCGCGATCCGTGCCCGGAAGAGTCCTGTTGAGCCGTGCGACTTCCTGTGTGACTGCGTCGAGCAGGCTCGCCTGCGTCTGCTTGCGCGCGATGCGCTCCGCCGGATTGCTGCCATCGCCGAAGAGACGCTCGAACACGACCTGCGGATTGGCTTCATGCGGCAGCGGCCTCGTCGGCCCGGACCACGACACGGAATTTACGTAAGCGCAGCTATAGCCCCAGGGACAGGTGGCGAGCGCGCTCTGGTCCTCGATGCCAAGCTGGATCGAAGGAAGCGCCGTGTCCTGCCCATACTTTTCCGCGATCATCTGGTCGATGGTCGTGCCGAGATAGATGTCCTGGCTGACCGTCTTCTTCGGCGGCACGCCACTGAAGACCGCGGCGCTGCGCGAGTGATCTCCGCCCGCCGTGCCGACGGGCGGCATGGAGGAAGTCGCGTCGAGTCCGCTGATCATGATGACGGAGTCGCGATGCTTTTCGAGTGGCTTCAGGATGAACGGAAGCTCGGCGATGGGTCCGGCGCCCGGGATTTCCCAATAGCCGGGGGACCAGCCGTGAGCGTTAAAGATTCCGACAAAGCGCGGCGTCTTTGGCGCGGGCGAGGCGAACGCCGGGGACATGGAATCGAGCAGGGGCAGAGCCAGCGACACACCGATGCCGCGCAGGAGGGTGCGGCGGGGAAGGTGTTTGCGAGTCGCGTACGGCATTTGGCTCCGGTCTCAATTCTATATAAAATCGCGTCCGTTGCGTTTGAAACTCAATTGAACGTTTGAACCGTGACGGTAAGGGAGCAGCAAAGAAGCGATCAGGTTGCATTGCGTTGCCGCTCCGTCACGGAGGCGGTTCAAAAGCTCCTGGTCTGGAGCGAACAAATGCCGCAAC
>DASZLP010000222.1:0-7490 GCA_035552355.1 Bryobacteraceae bacterium
TCTGTTGATGCCATTGTTATTCAGGAAGCCCGGACGAGTGACGGTCAACTGGCCCGGCGCGCAGCCGAGGTTGGCCATCGCCCATTTGCCGGAGCTGTCGGTCGCGGTTGTGTAGGATGTACCCCCGGCATTGATCGTCACATGGGCACGCACGATCGGCTCGCGCGTTATCGAGTTCACAACCGAGCCGTCGGCGGCGCAATCGGAGTGCGCCGGTGGCTGCTGGTTGGGCGGCGCCGCGCCCAGCCGGCCGGTCAACACACCGTTCGGCGCAAATAATCCCGGGGTTTGCGCGAGAACGGCCGCCGCGAGGATCAATAATGCGAGCACACGCATTTGCAGGTTAACGATAAGACGCCGCAGGCAGTTCCGGAGTTCCCTCGCGCTGTCCACGACGCCATTTTCGCAAAATTCCGATGGTGGCACAGGCTTCAGCCTATGGCTGGGGCCCACCTAACCCCTCCGCGTAACGCCGGGGCATCAGCAGCGTCAGCGCGTCCGGCACCGCCGATATCGTCGCCGGCAGCACGCCGACCGCTTCGCCGTCGGTCTGGATATAAATCCGCTCGTCTTCCGGGGCATCCACCTTCACCTCGCTGGCGCGCACGATCGTCACGCCGCTGGTGTGCTGCAACCGGTTGGCCATCACGGCCGTGAAGAAGCGCAGATAATCCTGCCACTGGCGATTCTGAAAGATGACCACTTCGAAATCGTCATCCGTCAGGCGGATGCGCCGCGCGATCTCGAAATCGCCGCCATAATTCCGCACGCGCGTGATCAGCGCGAAGCTCGCGCAATACTGCGCGCCATTCACGGATACGTGAAATCTCGGCACAGGACGTCCGAGCTGTTTGAACCCACCATGCCAGTAGGCGAGCTTGCCGAGCTTCCCCTTCAGCTCCAGATCCAGCTCGTAGACGATGCGCGCGTCGAGTCCGACGCCCGCCATCAGGACGAAGTTGCGGCGCGGCTCGCCTTCGCGGTCGAGCGCTCCCATCGCGATCCGTACCGGCACCGCGTCGAGCAACTGCGCCGCCGCGTGGTCCGGCCGATTGGAAAAACCGATTTCGTTCGCAAGCACATTCGCGGTTCCGGCGGGAAGGATGCCGAAAAGCACATGCGAGCCGGCGATCCCGTGGGCCGCTTCATTGATGGTGCCGTCGCCGCCCGCCGCCACGATGAGATCGCAGCCGGCCGCCACCGCTTTTTGAGCCAATTCCCCGGCCAGTTGCGGGCCGGGAGTGGGCATAATCTCGACTTTCGCGCCGGCCTGCTCGAGCACTCGAACCGCCACATCGAGGCGGGCCCGGCCACCGCCTTTCAAACCGCCCGCGAAAGGGTTATATATGAGTCCGATACGATGAGGTAAAAGAGGAATAAGCGTCAGGCCGATCTGAAGAAACCGATTATAGCGAAATGTCAGCCAGGACCTCCGTCAGCACATCTGATAAACACGGGCCGCGTGAAGAAGCTGAAAAGCTTCGCGATGCGATTCGTCATCATGAGCACCAATACTACGTGCTCGACCGGCCCGAGATCAGCGACAGCGAGTACGACGGGCTCCTGCGGCAGTTGCAGGCGATCGAGACCGAACATCCCGACGTCGTGACGCCGGATTCGCCCACCGGGCGCGTGGGCGGCAAGCCGCGCGAGGGGTTCCAGAAAGTCCGGCACAGCTCGCCCATGCTGAGCCTCGACAATGCCCTCGACGAAGCCGAGCTGCGCGCCTTCGACGCCCGCGTGCGCGAATGGCTGGGCGCCGAGCCCTACCGTTATGTAGCCGAGCTCAAGATGGACGGCCTCTCGATGGCGGCGCGTTATCACGATGCATTATTCACGCAGGCCATCACACGCGGCGACGGCACAACCGGCGAAGACGTGACGTTGAACGCGCGCACCATCCGATCGCTGCCGCTGCGGGCCGCACGGCCAGGATCGTTCGAGGTGCGCGGTGAGATCGTGATGAACCGCCGCGCGTTCGAGCGCCTGAATATGGACCGCGAGGAGCAGGGTCTCACGCGCTTCGCCAATCCGCGCAATGCGGCGGCCGGCTCGCTGCGCGTGCTTGAACCGGGTATCACGGCCTCGCGGCGCCTCGATTTCTACACGTACTTCCTCCTCGACGAGCAGGGCCGCCCGTTCTTCGACAGCCACTGGGAATCGCTCGAATGGCTGAACCATCACAAGTTCAAAGTCAATCCGAAGCGGCTGCTGTGCGAGACCATCGATCAGGTGCTCGAATTCTGCGGCGAATGGGAAGCCCAGAGGGAAGAGCTGCCGTACGAAATCGACGGCGTGGTGATCAAGGTGGACAGCATCGCCCAGCAGCAGCGCCTCGGATTCACCGCGAAAGCGCCCCGCTGGGCCATCGCGTATAAATACGCGGCCCGGCAGGTCGAGACCGAGATCGTCGACATCAAGGTGCAGGTCGGCCGCACGGGCGCGCTCACGCCGGTGGCGCATCTGGCCCCGAAGGTCGTGAGCGGCGTCACGGTGTCGCGCGCGACGCTGCATAACGAAGACGAAATTGTCCGGCTGGGATTGCAGATCGGCGACACGGTCGTGGTGGAGCGCAGCGGCGATGTGATTCCGAAAGTCGTGCGCGTCAAGATGCAGGGCACGCACCGCAAGCTGTTTCGCATGCCCCGCAACTGTCCGGTCTGCGACGGCCGCGTGGTGCGGGAAGAAGGCGAAGCGGCCAGCCGCTGCATCAACGTGAATTGTCCGGCGCGGCTGAAGGAGTCGATACGCCACTTCGCGTCACGCGGCGTCATGAATATCGACGGCCTGGGCGACGCATTGATCGATCAACTGGTCGATGGAGGGCTCATCAAAGGCGTGGCCGATCTGTACGAGCTCACCACCCAGCAACTGGCCGGTCTCGACCGGATGGGGACGAAATCCGCATCGAACGTCGTCAAGAACATCGATCATTCGCGCTACCTGCCGATGCCGCGCATCATCACGGCGCTCGGGATTCGCTTCGTCGGCGAGCGCACGGCCGAGCTTCTCGCCGAACATTTCGGCACCATGGACAAGATTTCGACGGCCACGATCGAGGAACTGCAGAAGGCGCCAGAGGTCGGGCCGAAAGTCGCCGAGAGTATCAGTCAGTTCTTCCGCGAGCCGCAGAATCAACAACTGCTCGAACGGCTGAAAAAGGCGGAGCTCTCGTTCGAGTACACGGTCAAGCAGAAAAAGGATGGTCCGCTGAGCGGGATGACTTTCGTGCTCACGGGGGCGCTGGCGGGCATGTCGCGCGAGGAGGCAAAATATCGCATCGAGCACGCGGGCGGCAAGGTCGCGGCGGCGGTCAGCCGCAAGACCAGCTTTCTCGTTGCCGGAGACGATGCCGGTTCCAAGCTCGACAAGGCGCGCGTCCTCAACGTTCGAGTGATCAGCGAGGCCGAACTGATGGCCATGCTGCCGGCGGGATAGGAGGGCGGCGCAGACGGCCCACAATCGCTTACCCGCGCACCGCTCGAAAAGGGCGCATTAATTCATCTGTAATCTTTGCGTAGTTCCAGCGAAACATTCGGTTGCCGTGACGGGCTGAGAACGGTGTTGCGTTACCGCTGGCTCACGCGCGCGGTTCGGCGACTGCTTCCGATCAGGGCGGCGGCGCTCAGGGAGCTCGCGAGCGCGAGGCCCGCTGCTACCCATGAGACTACGCGGAATCCGTCCACGAAAGACTCTTTGATCGCCTGCCTTCCGCGCACGTCGCCGGTCTCTGCCGCCGCGAGGCGCGCTTTCTGGCTCTCGATCTGCGCGCGCACCGCCGGCGCGAGGTGGAGACTGTCGAGACGCTGTTCGAGGACCGGGCCGAAGACTGCCGCCAGCAACAATCCGAAGACGGCGACCGCGAGCAAGCCTGCCACACGCGAGACGGCGTTATTGATTCCCGAGGCCGCTCCCACATGGTTCTCTTCGACCGCGTTCATTACCGTCGTCGTGAGCGGAGCCACGCTGATCGTCATCCCGAGTCCCAGCACGAGAACCGCCGGAAAGAATGTAGTCCACCAGGAGCCGCCGATGGCGGGCCGCGCGAACAGGCCGAAGCCGGCGGCGGCGATGAGCGGTCCGACGACCAGCGGGACTTTGGCGCCGTAACGGTCGACCAGTCCGCCGGACCAGCGCGAAAGCAGGAACATCAACAAAACCAATGGAAGCAGCGCGGCTCCGGCCTGCGTGGCTGAATAGCCCTGGACCTGGATGAGGTCCAGCGGAAAGAAGAAGAACAGACCGCTCAGCGCGGAATAGAGAAACAGCGTGAGAAGATTCGCTCCCGTGAAATTACGCGAGCGGAACAGACCGAGCGGGACCATCGGAGCGGGCGTCCGCGCTTCCCTGTAAAGAAGCAGGATGAGAGAAATGATGCCGATTACGGCGGCCCACGGCTTTGATTCGATCAGGGCGAAGACGATCCCGCCGAAACCGAGCGCGGCCAGCGCGCCGCCGGACCAGTCGAACTGCTGTGGCCGGCCGGAGGCCTGTGCGCTTTCCGGCACCTTCCACAGACTGAGCACGAGGACTGCGATGCCGATCGGGATGTTGATGAAAAACACCCAGCGCCACGATCCGTGCTCGACGAGCCATCCTCCGAGAACTGGTCCGATGGCCGTCGTGATCGCGGTGTAACCGGACCATGTACCGATGGCGCGTCCGCGCTCCTGCTCAGGGAAATTTGCGCTGATTAACGCGAGGCTGCCCGGAACGAGAAGCGCGCCGCCGACACCCTGCAAGGCGCGCGCGGCGATGAGTTGCCCGATGCCGGCCGCGGCTCCGCACCACGCCGACGCCAGGGTGAAGACCGCGACACCCGCGGTGAAGATTTTGCGGCGGCCGTAGGCATCTCCGAGCGATCCTCCGATCAGAAGCAGCGCCGCCAGAAAGAGCGCGTACGATTCGACGATCCACTGAACGTCGGCGAGTGTGGCGCGCAGGGCCGACTGCAGCGCGGGCAAAGCAACATTCACGACGGTGCCGTCGATGAATGCCATGCTGGAGCCGAGAATGGTCGTGACGAGAATCCACGACCCGTTTGTTTTTGTCGCGCGCTGGAATGAACCGGCACGGATGGCCGCTTCGTCGCAGGGAGGCCGGCCGATATTGGCCATAGTTCAGCGCACCGTGAACGGGATCGACATTGTCTTCGCGGCGATGTGCTCCGTCACGCGTTTGAAGACGTCGAGGTCGAACGCCTGGCCGATGTGGTTGCCCGCGAGATCTTCGAGGCCCGTGTCTACGGTCAGGCGATGATCGCCGGGTTTCCACGGATCCTTCGGGATGAATCGCCACTCCGTTTCCTGCTTGTCGATGCCCGCGGCACCGGCGACGCCGTCGACCTGCAACATCCGTTGGAGCAGCGGGTAGTTCATCGGGGCGGGGAAGTCGACGGTCAGTGCTTCCACAGTTCCGGCTTTCGGGGCGCTGATCTTCCACTGCTTCGGATCCGGCGGATTCCTTTGAGACGGTCCGCCGCGGAAGGGTTTTCGGAATCCCTCGGTCATCCGGACACCATGGGCGTCGAGCCAGTCACGATCGATCACCAGTATGTAGCGCTTGCCTTCGGTGATCGGCGGGCCCATGGCTTCGTTGGAGGTGAGCCCGCGCTTGATGCGGCCGGGATCGAGGGTCATGGTGAGGCGGCGGAAGTCGGGGCTCCAAAGCTCTTCGCCCGGAAGGAACACGCCGGGCAGAGCTTTTCCGTGTTCGTCCAGCATGTGGATGCGCTGCCCCGCTTCGTTACGACTCATCGGTTGCGAGAAGTAGATGTAGATGCGGAGCTGGTTGCTGGGGAGAACGTCGGCTGAGGGGTAGACGTGCTCGACCCGCGTGGTGGGCGTGAGGTCCCGCGCGGGGCCGTCGAAGGTTTTCTCGATCGGGGCACCGCCCGCCTGTGAGCGGAAGATGGCGCGGTAATGAACGCCTGGCGCGATGGGAAAGCTGGGGCGGAATATCAGCGCGTTAGATTCCGCGCTGTATGTTCCGGCGACCGGAGGCAGATCGCTCACGCCCGCGTAGACGGCGAAGATGGAGGCCCAACCTTTGGCGGGCGCGGCGCGCGGCGGGTCCCAGCCCGTCACTTTGAATGACCCGCCGTCGAGCTGGATGAAGACAGGGGCGGCGATTGCGGCTGTCCCTGTGGCTGCTGGTAATAAGCCGAGGACAACTGCAATCGCCGCGAGGTTCTGCTTGAGCAATGTTGTGGCTTACGGAAGCGCGATGGTTTGCAGGTTATTGCCGCTCAGGATCACCGCGTCGGATCCATCGAGCTGGGCGAGCTGCTTCACCTGTTTAAAGCTTTCGAGCTTGTCATATGGCACACCGGCGACATCGACGACCGTCGGTGAGTCGATCGGCTTATAGTTCTCGAGATTGTCGGCCTTCAACTTCACCATACCGAGCGAGCTGTTGGCGACGAGGATGAACTCATGGCCGTCCTTCTTATAAGGCACCATGTCGATCGGCTGATTGCCCGAGCCGAGGTCGGCGATGGTGACGCCCTTTACCTGCGCGCCCGGCTTCAGATCGCTGACGGGAATTTTGACGAGCGGCGTGCACGTGTAGGCGGCGAGCACGTATTGCTTGCCGGAGATCGTGTACGGCACGAACGTGCGGACCGGCGACTGCGTTTCGTAGCGCCCGTGAGACGCGTGCCAGATCTGCAGGGTCGCGCCCTTGTCGGCGGTGTTGAACGGATACGGAATCGAGCGCAGCGCGGAGGACCACTCTTCGTTCGACAGCCCGGCCACCATCAGGTTGCCATTGACGTACGTCATGTCGGTGACTGTCATCATGCGTGGATTCTGGCGGGCAGTGGCGTTGGATGCCGGGGCGTCTGTAAGGCTGACCGAGGCGTGCGGGATGTTGTCGAGCGATACGAGCGAGACTTCACCGGCGCCATTCACGCGGGCGATGATGGGCATCGCGTCGGGTCCGCGGCCGCGGGAGGCGGAGATGTAAGCGTTCTTCGAAACCGGGTTGATCTTGAGATCGTTGACGATGATCTGATCGGGCGTGATACCGGCGAGGGCCGCGATTTTCGCATCGATGCCCTGGACGTCGATTTTCACGGCGCCTTTGGGAGACGCATGATCGTTGGTATCGAGCGCGACGACGGCGCCGCCGAGGGAATCGCCGACGAAGAGAACGCCGTTGGGCCCGAATGCGAGCGGTCCGGCGGACTGGAGCTGCGCTTTACCGGAGGTGAGGTTTGCGGAGGGTGTGCGGTCCGCCATCACAGTGAATGCGAGGGCGGCGGCGACTGCTAAACCAGCCGCGACACGTACGAGGACTTTTCCACGATGCATTGGATCTCCTTCTGAGTGAGGAATTGCCAAACGCATCCAGATATATCACCGAACAGCGGCGGTGTCCAACCCGCGCGTGGGGTGCGTGGCGTGCGCCACGTCAATACGCCGCGGGGAGCTGCCGCGGCGCCGCATGTGGGTCGGATCCCCAATCGCTCGGAACGGCAATCCAGGCTA
>DASZLP010000223.1:0-10106 GCA_035552355.1 Bryobacteraceae bacterium
CCACCGAATTCGCGAACCTGCAGGTCGAGCTCGACTGGGTGCAGTACAAGCACAACTTCCGCGAGCCCGTGGCCGCATGGCGATCTCCGGAACGAACGGATATGCGCATCGACACCCGCCAGATCGCGCCCGAGACACTGCGGGCGGAAATGGTTGGGGCGCTCAAAGCCGCGAATCCGGAAACGCGCGGCAACGACCGCATTCCGCTGGAAGATTTCAAACCCTTTCGCCGCAGCATCGCCTGGGATTTCAACAAGCTCTACTGGGGCTACCTCAGCGAGTGGGAGCGCGCCACAGGCAAGGGTTATCAGGAAGCGCTGCCGGGCGGCAAATCCGACGGCAATCAGGACGAAGCCGTTATCGACAGCGTGGCCGATTTCTGGAGCCTGCTGCGCGACATGGAGAAGCGCAACCAGCTTCCGCCCGAGATCTTCATCCTCGAGATCGGCGTCGGCAGCGGCACGCGTTGCGGCATGTTCGTCGAGAAGTTCCGCCAGCTCGACAAGCAGCGCGGCACGAACTATTACCCGAAGCTGCGCGTCCTGATGGGCGACTACTCGCTCGACACGCTCGACATGGCGCGCCCGGCGGTGCAGGAGCACATCCACCTCTGCAGCTTTCTCGCGCTCGATGCGCTGAATCCTCTGAAGACACTGTCGTTCCTGCGACACAAAATCCTCTATATCCACTCGACGAACATGTACGACAACCTGCCCGATGAGGAGATCCAGCGTCGCGACGGGCGTTTGTATTACGTGCACATGCGCGCCTATGTGCCGATGGCGGATGCGGTGCGCCTCGCGCAAAAATTCAAAATCCCACCCGAGAGCATTCGCGGCTCAATCGACAAGCTGCTGCAGATCGGACCCGACTTCGCCGGTGAGCGCGCGTGCGGCATGTCCTTCTGGATGGAGTTGTGGAAAGCCATCCGCCTCGAAGAAAAACTCGTCGCGTTCGAGGATCTGCCGGACCTCGATCTGCCGCAAAGCCTCGACGTGCCGCGCCTCGAAGACATTCTCGCGAAGTCGCCGGGCGATCTGCGTTTTCATCTGAGCTCGGGCGCGCTGCAGAGCTTCGTCAACACCATTCCGCTGCTGCATCCGCGCGGCTATCTGCAGGTGCAGGATATATTTGTAACAGACCTCAACGCGTACCGGATGGGCTTCCACGGTCCGGGAAAGCTCGACGGCTCGATCGTCAACTGGGTCAATGGCGCCCTGCTCAAGGGGGTGGCCGAACGTACCGGCTACGATCTGCACTTCGCGCCCTACCGGTACCGCAAGGATTCGAAAACGTCCGTGCTTTATACGACGCCGCGCCCGTAGCGGCCGCAATGCCTCAGATGAAATTACCCTTACTCCCAACGGCGATGGTCGGCAGCTACGCGATGCCCGGATGGCTCGAACGCCTGAAAACCGATTTCTTCGCGCGCCGCATCAGCCATCACGATCTGGAAGATATCTACGACGCCGCTTCGAAGGCCGCTATCAAGGATCAGGAAGTCGCTGGCCTCGACATCATCACCGACGGCGAATCGCGCCGCGACAATATGGTCGATTACTTTCTCGAGCGGCTGCCGGGGATTCAGATCGACCGGTCTTCGAAAAAGTTCTATTACGACTTTTACGACAGCTCGGTGACCAGCAAGCTGCCCACCGCGTCGCTCGGACTCGTACGCGACTTCCGGTTGCTGCGCACCTTCACCGAACGGGAAACGAAGATCTGCATCACGGGCCCGCACTGCCTGACGAAGCGTCTCAGAAATCAGTTCTATCCCAATGACGAAGCTCTCGCAATGGATATCGCGCGCGTGATAAATCTCGAGCTGAAGGCGCTCGCTAAGGCGGGCGTGGGGCTGATCCAGATCGACGAGCCTTATTATTCGGGCTTTCCGGAAGACGTTAAGTGGGGCATCAAGGCGCTGAACACGCTGGTGGATGGTGTCGATACGCGGATTGGGCTGCACGTCTGTTACGGCAATCGCTACGGGAAACCCTCGTGGGAAGGCAGCTATCGTTATCTCTTCCCGGCGGTCCTCGATGCCCACATTCATCAGTTGAGTCTGGAGTTCGCCCGCCGCGGCGGCGAGGACCTGGAGCTTTTTCGCGAATTCAAGCCGTCGTTCCAGTTGGGCGTCGGCGTCATCGATGTGAAGAACCACGAAGTGGAGACGCCCGAGATGGTGGTCGAGCATATCCGGCGCGCGCTCGAAGTCCTGCCTGCGGAGAAGATCGCCGTTCTGCCGGACTGCGGCTGCTTCCATTTGCCGCGCGACGTGGCATTCGCGAAACTAAAGGCGATGGTGGAAGGAGCGCGCACGGTGCGCGGAGAGCTGGAGAAGTAAGGTCGCTATGAATCCCATTAAGGAAGCTTTAACCGCCGGCCGATTCTCCTACATCGTGGAGCTGGTTGCCAGCGCGAAGACGGCGGAAGCGAAGCTCTTCCAGACCGCCTCCGATCTCGGCCGCATTCCAGGTGTGGTCGCGGTCAGCGTTACGAGCTATGCGGGCGGCTCGGCCGGGCACGATCCGGTGCGCGTCGGCACTGCCGTCAAGGCGCGTGGAGTGACGCCGAACGTCCATGTAACGTGCGTGAATAAGGACCGCACGACCGTCCTGCGCCAGCTCGAAGATCTGCACGCGCTGGGAATCGAAAACGTTTTCGCCATCACCGGCGACTATCCTCTGGGCGCGGCTGAACAGGGCGCCCCGCCGCCGCTGTTTGCGATGGATTCCGTGCAACTGGTCGAAATGATCAGCGAGCTGCGCGCCCTGGGGATGCCGTTCTATACATCCGTCGCCGTGTCGCCGTTCAAATATGTCGAAGAGGATTGCGTCTGGCAATACCTGAAACTCGAAAAGAAGATCAAGGCCGGCGCGGATTACGCGATCACGCAGCTCGGTTACGACTCGAAGAAGTTCCGCGAGCTGAAACGTTACATGGACGAGCGCGGTCTGAAGACGCCTGTCTTCGGGAACGTCTACGTGCTGCCTCCCAAAGCCGCCGAGAAGTTTTCAAAGGGTGAGCCGCCTGGCTGCTGGGTTTCGAAAGAGCTGCTCGAACGAATTCAGCAGGAGGCCAAAGCCGAGGACAAAGGCATGGCGGCGCGCCTCGAGCGGGCCGCGCGCACGGTGGCGATTTTGCGCGGACTCGGTTATTCCGGCGCGTATCTGGGCGGCAACGATAACCCCGAGCGCATCGACTGGATCATCAAACGGTCGGAAGAGATCGCCGGGAACTGGGAAGAATACGCCGAAGAAATCAGCTATGGGGCCAAAGGGGGATTCTATTACTTCGAGAAGCACACCGCGAAGCCGAAACCGCTCGGCGCCGTTCCCAAAATGCTCGATACGATGGCGAAGCTGTTCCCGGTCAAGCATGAAGACAACGGTCTGCGGCGCGCCCTTACGTCCGTGATGAAGTGGGTGGACGCGCGGCCAGCCGCCGCCCATACACTCGAAAAGATCGAGCTCGCCATCAAGAAGCCGATGTTCGGCTGTAAGGCCTGCGGCAACTGCGTGCTGGGCGAGATGGAATACGTCTGCCCGATGACATGTCCCAAGAACATGCGGAACGGCCCCTGCGGCGGCACGCTCATGGGCATGTGCGAAGTGCTGCCCGACAAACCCTGCATCTGGGTGAAGGTCTACGACACGGCAAACGCTACCGGCCGCATGGAGGACCTCAGGCAATACATTCCGCCGCGCAACAGGGACCTGCAGGGCACGAGTTCGTTCATCAATTTGTTCCTTGAGCGCGACAGCCGGCCCGGGCACGATACAAATCCGTCGGCTGCGAGCCTGGTACAGATTACCGAAGCCGTCACGAAAGGGAACGGCGTTTGATTGGCAGGTAGAGAAAATCCACAGGCTGAAGCCTGTGCCACCATCTCAATCCCCGACGATAACGGAAGAACAAATCCATCCACATGCCCCATAAGCTGAAGAACCTTCTCGCATCCGTGCCCAGCGACATCGAAATCGCGCAGGCGGCGACGCCCATCCCGATCAATCAGATAGCGTCCGAAGCCGGCATCCAGCCCGATGAGCTGGAGCTCTACGGAAAGACAAAAGCCAAAGTGCACCTGTCGATCCGCGACCGCCTGAAGGACTCGCCGAACGGCAAGTACGTCGTCGTTACCGCGATCACCCCCACCCCGCTCGGCGAGGGGAAAACCACCACCACCGTGGGGCTCAGCCAGGCGCTTGGCGCGCACCTCGACAAGAAAGTTTTCACCTGCATCCGCCAGCCCAGCCAGGGTCCGACATTCGGCATCAAAGGCGGCGCGGCCGGTGGCGGCTACAGCCAGATCATTCCGATGGAGGAGTTCAATCTCCATCTGACGGGCGACATCCACGCCATCACCGCGGCCAACAACCTGCTCGCCGCCGCGATCGATACGCGCATCCTGCATGAAAAGACGACGCCGGATGATCAGGTGTTGTTCGACCGCCTGTGTCCAGCGGCCAAGGATGGCAGCCGCCGCTTCGCGCCCGTCATGCTGCGGCGACTGAAGAAGCTCGGCATCGACAAGACCGACCCCAACCAGCTCACGCCGGAAGAGCGCAGCCGTTTTGCGCGCCTCGATATCGATCCGGATACGATCACCTGGAGGCGCGTGGTCGACACCAACGACCGCATGCTGCGGCAGATCACGATCGGGCAAGGTCCGGAAGAGAAGGGGCACACGCGCGTCACCGGATTTGACATGGCGGTCGCGAGCGAGATCATGGCCATCCTCGCGCTGGCAACGAGCCTCGGCGACATGCGCGAACGTCTGGGCCGCATGGTCATCGGATCGAGCCGCAAGGGTGAACCCGTTACCGCGGACGATCTCGGCACGGGAGGCGCGCTCACGGTCCTGATGAAGGATACGTTGATGCCGAACCTGATGCAGACGATCGAAGGCACACCCGCGTTCGTCCATGCGGGCCCGTTCGCCAACATCGCGCACGGCAATTCCTCCATCGTGGCGGACCAGATCGCGCTCAAGCTCGTCGGCCCTGAAGGTTACGTGCTGACCGAAGCCGGCTTCGGCGCCGACATGGGCATGGAGAAGTTCTTCAACATCAAATGCCGGTACAGCGGACTGCTTCCCGATTGCGTGGTGCTGGTGGCGACGATACGCGCCCTGAAGATGCATGGGGGTGGACCTAAAGTGGTTGCAGGTCAGCCACTTGCATATGCATACCTCGAGGAAAATCTCGACCTGCTCGAAAAGGGCTGCAGCAACCTCGTACGGCTGATCGGCAACGCGCGCTCGTTTGGAATCCCGGTCGTCGTCGCGGTGAACCGCTTCAAGACCGATACTGAGCCGGAAGTCGATCTGGTGCGCCGTCTGGCAGTGGCGGCTGGCGCGGAGGATGCCGTCCGTTCGAATCACTGGGCGGAAGGCGGCGCGGGTGCGGTAGATCTCGGGAAGGCGGTTGTCTCGGCGTGCCAGAAGCCGCGGCACTTCAAATTCCTCTATCCGCTCGAAATGAGCATCAAGGAGAAGATCGAGACGATCGTCCGCGAGATGTATGGCGGCAGCGGGGTCGAGTACTCGCCGGAAGCCGAGAAGAAGATCGAGCTTTACACCAGGCAGGGTTTCGACAAGCTGCCGATCTGCATGGCGAAGACGCACCTGAGCCTGAGCCATGATCCGAACCTCAAGGGCGCACCCAGCGGGTTCGTCGTTCCCGTGCGCGATGTGCGGGCGAGTGTCGGGGCGGGGTTCGTTTACCCGCTGCTGGGCACAATGAGCACGATGCCGGGGTTGTCGACGCGTCCCGGGTATTACGAAATCGATCTCGACGTCGAGACCGGGCGGATCATCGGCCTGTCGTAGCCCACGCTTCACACGGAAACACCTCACGGCAGAACCATGGAAGACTCGGTTTGGACCGGCACTATTGAAGCGCTGCGGGCGCGTGTCGCCGGTCTGGATCCGGTCCCGGCCGGGGTCGCCATCTCGGCGGCGACGGCCAGTCTCGCGCTCGCGCTTCTCGCGAAAGTTCTTGCCATTACGGGAGAAAAGAAGAGTTTCAGCGGGGATCGGGCGCGCCTCGCGGAACTTCTCGCCTCGGCGCGCAATGAGTCTCAAACTGCCGCCCGGCTCGGATCTGAAGATATCGCGGCGTTCCGGCGGTTCAGTGCGAGCAAAACGGCACTGGCGGCGCGAGAGGCGATCGAGATTCCGATAAACGCCGCGCATGCAGCAGTTCGCGGGCTGCATATGTGCGAAGAGGCGGCCGGTCTGGTAGCAGGACTTATGGTCGCCGATGTTGCGGCGGCCGCGGCCCTTCTTGCGGGAGCGGTCCGCGCCATCCTGACCACTGTCGACGTCAATGTGCGGCAGATGGGATGTGGAGAGGAATTTCTGGCGCAGCGGAGTGAGCTCGAATCCGAAGCGCTGCGGTGCGCCGAGTCGATTACGGAAGCCTGCCGGCCGCGCAGGTAGCGCCCTGTCTCAGATAATTATTTACGTACGCGCTTCTGTTGAAACATCCAACTTAAGATAAGGATGCTCTGAGTCTTTGGCGTCACGCCTTTACATTGGCGCGGCGATAGCGTCAAAAGGGGCGCTAAATATAGATTGCTTTTTGCCCAACTTGTGCTCGTTTTTGGCAGACAGTTTGTATATACTTCCACCCGGACCTGAAATTTCAGTTTTCACAATTTCCTTTTGGGGGATGGGATATGCGTTCTATCGCGATAGTGGTCGCGGGGCTGATTCTGGCGGCACCTGTTTGGGCACAGGGAGATCGGGGGACCATCACCGGGACCATCTCCGATCCTGGCGGTGCGGTTGTGGCAAACGCGCCTATTGAGGCCCGGCACGTTGAAACGGGCGCTGTCTTTCCCGCAGCAAGCTCCGCCACAGGCAACTATACGCTGTCCCAACTGCCGGTGGGAACCTACACGCTCACCGTTAGCGTGAGCGGTTTCAAGGGATATGTGCGTCCGAACATACAAGTACAAGCGGCGCAGACGGTCCGCATCGACGTCGTTCTCGAAGTTGGAGCGACGACCGAGTCGATCACGGTGTCGGAAGTTTCCCCCCTGCTCAAGACGGAGAGCGGCGAACTGAGTCACAACATCTCGTCGAGCCAACTCGACGATCTTCCAGCGCTGGGCATCGGTGCATCGGCTGGGACGGCGGGGATTCGCAATCCCTACTCGGTGATTCAGTTGTTGCCGGGCAGCAGCACGTTTGGGGCTGATTCGAACCTGCGGATCAACGGCACGCCCAGCAATACACAGGCGCTCCGCATCGACGGCCAGGATGCGACGAACGGCTATTCCGCGACACAATCGGTGACGGCTCCAAGCGTGGACGCAATCCAGGAGTTTGCTATACAGACCAGCAATTATTCCGCGGAGTACGGGCAGGCCGGGGGCGGATTGTTTAACGTGACGATGAAGTCCGGCAGCAATCAGTTTCATGGAAGCGGCTACGAATATTTCGTAAATGAATTCCTGAATGCCGGGACGCCGCAAACCAACGGGGGGAACAATCAGCACATACGGAATCGTCAACGGCGGAACGATTACGGGTTCACACTGGGCGGGCCGGTGGTACTGCCAAAAATCTATAACGGCCACGACAAGCTGTTTTTCTTCTTCAGTTTCGAACAATTTCGCGAAACGACGCTGAACTCGACGACAAGCTACACGGTGCCGAATGCGGCGTATCGCAGCGGCGATTTCTCGGCGGCGCTGACGAAGCGCAATCTGGGAACCGATCCGCTTGGTCGTCAGATTCTGGAAAACACGGTTTACGATCCGGCGACGGACCATGTGGTGAACGGGCTGCGCGAGCGGGACCCGTTTCCCGGGAATATTGTGCCTTTGAGCGAGCAGGATCCGGTGGCATTGAAGATTCAGGCGCTGCTGCCGTTACCGAACCGGCCGGGACTGATCAACAACTTTGTTCCGAGCTTCACCAATTCGCGGCTCACTTACGTTCCGTCGCTGAAGATCGATTACTCGCTCAGTTCGGTGTCGAAGCTGTCGGGCTACTGGGCTTACAACAACACGAGTACGCCCAATAACAACGGCCTGCCGGGAATAATCAACGGTACTCCGCAAACCAATACGGCCCAGACGATCCGGCTGAACTTCGATCAGACGATCAAACCAACGCTGCTGCTGCACATGGGCGTGGGGCTGCTGTATCCGATCCAGACGCAGACCCCGCCGGCGGTCGACCAGGTGGCGGCGCTGGGGCTAACCGGGTCGTCGGCCAATCTCTTTCCCGTAATCCAGGGCATCGCCAACGCCACCACGGGAGGCGGACCAAACCTCGGTCCCGGAAACGCAGTCACCCTGAACTACACCAAACCTACGGCGAACATCAGCCTGACATGGGTGCATAACAATCACACCTACAAAATGGGCGGCGAGACAGTTCTGAATGGCTACGTGGCCTATAACCAGACGTATGCCAACACCTGGATCATTTTCAGTCCGAACGAAACGGGACTGCCTTCGCTGAACGGCGTGAGCCTTTCGGGAGGCACGGTGGGCTTCAACTATGCCAGCTTCCTGACGGGCCGGGTGGACAACGGTTATGCGGCCATTCCCACAAAGTCGCGGATGGGCAGCCATGGAATTTCCGGATTTGTGCAGGACAGCTGGAAGGTGACGCGGAAGCTGACGCTCGATTACGGATTAAGGTACGACTTCCAGACTTATCTGAAAGAGCAGTATGGACGCTATGGGATCTTCTCGCCGAGCACGCCGAATCCGAGCACGGGAAATCTGCCGGGCGCGTTGATATTCGAAGGTCAGGGGGGCGGGCGCTGCAACTGCGATTTCGCGCATAACTATCCCTGGGCGTTTGGACCGCGGCTCGGATTGGCGTATCAGTTGATACCGAAGACTGTGCTCCGCATCGGAGTGGGTGTTTCCTATGCGAAACCGGACGACAACAACAGCCTCTCACTTTCAACCGGCTCGCAGCAGATTTACTCGACGGCGTCGTATGGGGATCCCGCTTATCAGTTGCAGAGCGGCGTGCCTTACAAGATCACATGGCCGAACTTTTACGCGGGACAGATTCCGCTGCCCGGCACGACGAGTTCTCCCTCGCAGCTGTTCGATCAGAACGCAGGCCGGCCAGCGCGGCAATTGCAATGGAGTATAGGGTTACAGCGCGAGGTTTTCCCGAACCTGCTGGTCGAAGCGGCCTACGTGGGCAATCGCGGAGTCTGGTGGAATGCGCCATTCCTGCTGAACCCAAATATACTGACGCCGCAGATTCTGGCCGCGCACAATCTTGATATCAACAGCGCCGCGGATCAGTCTTTGCTGGCGCAGCCGATCAACTCCCAGATAGCGATACAACGTGGAT
Source organism: Bryobacteraceae bacterium (assembly GCA_035552355.1). GTDB lineage: Bacteria > Acidobacteriota > Terriglobia > Bryobacterales > Bryobacteraceae > BOG-234. The sequence goes on from DASZLP010000223.1 coordinate 9,338, forward strand.
TCGGAAACCCGCCGTATCCTGGTTTCCCGTTAACTTCGACAGTCGCGCAGGCGATCCGGCCATTTCCGCAGTTCGGCAATCTTACGAACTGGCACTATTCGCCGGATGGCGACACATGGTACGACTCGCTGCAAGTGAAGGTGACCAAGCGCTATTCGCACGGGCTCGATTTCGGCGGATCGCTCTCATGGCAGAAGCAGCTCACCCTCGGAGCGGAGCAGGATTTCTCGTTCTTCCAGACCGTTAGCGTGCAGGTGAACGACATCACCAATCGTGCGCAGAACAAATATCTTTCTGGGTATGATCAGCCGCTTCTGCTGGTGCTGTCGGGCAACTATACAACCCCTCGAATCGCGGGGAACAAAGCATTGTCGTGGATGGCGCGAGACTGGACGCTGGGGACAGTGCTGCGATACGGATCGGGATTGCCGATCCGCGTGCCCACCGCGAACAACGCTCTGAGCTCGGTCCTCTTTCGGTCGACGTTTGCAGATCGCGTGCCGGGACAGCCTCTTTTCCTGCAGGATCTGAATTGCCACTGCTTCGATCCGACGACGACACTGGTGCTCAATCCCGCAGCGTGGACGAATCCGCCGGCGGGCCAGTTCGGGACATCGGCCGCTTATTACGGCGACTACAGGTATCAACGTCGTCCGGCGGAGAATTTGTCGTTTGGACGCGTGTTCCGCGTGAAGGAGAGAATGAGCCTGCAGATTCGGGCGGAATTCACCAACATCTTCAATCGATGGGTGTTCGGGAATCCTTCGGC
>DASZLP010000224.1:0-14381 GCA_035552355.1 Bryobacteraceae bacterium
TGCGCATAGCCGCGCCTACCTGAGTTAAACGCCGCAAGTCCGAAAATCAATGCTTGCAAGCTGACCTGAGACGACCCGCGCCCGCCCCCAGTCAATAAACCCCTCCGCAAGGCCTTTCTCCCGCCTTTGCTGATCCATACCAACTCTGCACAACCAGAATCGCTTGTCAATGCCATCCGCCTTCAGTTCTGCAAGTGGTTCACGCGTCGAGTAAAACTCTATTTACTTTCCAATCAACGAGTTCACGCCGACTCCGCGCGTTGACGTGGCAACACGCATTGTAGCTTTCAATCGGGAAGGAAATGCGCGCAGACAACAGCGGGCGGCATTCACGATCGAAGGTTGCAGTAAGAAAAGCCAATCCCCGTAAGAAGCGGGTGGGGAGCACGGGTAAAGGGGCGTCAGGATGCGGAACGGAAGGGCCATCTATAGACGCGATTCTCGCGCGGGCCGCGAAGTACGTGCTGAAGAAAGCGCGGCCATCGATCGCAGACCTGGTGAGGTTGCTTGAGTTGCGCCGTGAACTTGCGGAATCGCAACCAGGGACTCTGACGGTGAAGTGGATTGACAAATGCGCAAAGCCCGAATCCGAGGAATAAGCTACACTCCGCTTCCAAGCCAGCGCCGGTTTCACAATTCGAAAGCAACGTTCAAGGGATTTTCCGGGCCGATCGGGTCAGGGAAGAGCGCAGCGTTGTGTCACGAGGCGATCCGGCTTAGTTATATCAATGCGGGGCGGACCGGATTGATCGGTTCGCCGACCTATCCGATGCTGCGGGACTCGACGCTGGTCGCGCTGATCGAGACGCTGAGCGCGAATGACGTTCCGTTCGAGCTGAACAAAGCGGATTACGTGCTGCTGATGAAAGACACGGGGTCGCGGATACTGCTGCGCGCCGTCGACGAGTTTGAACGGCTGCGCGGCACGAACCTCGCGTGGTTTGGCCTCGATGAGCTGACGTATACAGCGGAAGGCGCATGGTTGCGGCTCGAGGGGAGGCTTCGGGATCCGGCCGCGGTGCGGCGATGCGGATTCGCGGTGTGGACGCCGAAGGGATTCGACTGGGTCCACCGGCGATTCATTTCGCATCGGGTGGAAGGCTACGAGACGATTCAGGCGCGTCCTTTCGAGAACCGCTTTTTGCTGGAGCAGGTGCCGGATTTTTACGAGCGGCTGCGCGGCAGTTACGACGAGAATTTTTACCGGCAGGAAGTGTTGGGCGATTACCTGAACGTGCGAGGCGGGCTGGTCTATCACGCGTTCGACCGCGAGAAGAATCTGCGGGAGGCGCAGGTTGATCCAGCGAGACCGGTGGTGTGGGCGCTCGACTTCAACGTGGACCCGATGTGTTCGGTGGTCGCGCAGGTGGCGCGCACCGGCCAGGTGGTGGTGCTCGACGAGATCGCGCTGCGGCGCGCAACGACGGAGCAGGCATGCGAGGAATTCGAGAAACGATTCGGGATGCCCCGCGCAGGAGTGGTCATTTACGGCGATGCGTCGGGGGCGTCGATGAATACGACGGGGTACTCCGACTACCAGGTGATACGGAGTTTCTTCACCGCGCGAGCGGGAACTGTGTCATATCGCGTCCCCAAAGCGAATCCGCCGGTGAGGGCGCGGGTGGCGCTGGTGAATGCGCGGCTGCGGAACGCGAACGGTGAAGCTCAGTTGTTCATCGATCCGAAATGCAACGAGTTGATCGACGACTTCGAACAGGTGTCATACCGGGAGGACTCCGCCGAGATCGATAAGGAAAAGGACCGGAAACGAACACATTTGTCGGACGCGCTCGGGTATCTGATCTGGCAGGAAGACCGCAACGGAACGGTCGGGGAACGCGGAGAGAGGCTATTTTGACTACGAACTCACATATTGAACAGGAGCATCCCGATTACAGCACGAAGTCGTGCATGTGGAGCCAATACAGGGATCTCTACGCAGGCGGGGAACAGTTCCGGAGTAAGGCGGCGCAGTACCTCCTGAGGCGGCAGAAAGAGCCGCTCGAGGTTTATCAGGAGCGGCTGGCGCGCGTGTTCTACGAAAACTACCTCGGATCGATCGTCGACTGGTACATGGCCACGCTGGTGCGGCGCGAGCCAGTGCTCGATTTCGCGGGAACGGACGACTCCGCGAAGGATTTCTTCGCCAGGTTCGCGCAGAACTGCGATTTGCGGGGAACGACGCTCACACAGTTTTTCAAACAACTGATGACGGAAGCGCTGGTGTGCGGGAAATCGTATGTGGTGGTGGATTTTCCGCGGGCCGACGGTCCCGCTTTGACGCGCGCCGATGAGGACGCGGCCGGGCACAGCCGCGCATACCTGATGGCATACAACGCCGAGGAGTTGATCAACTGGAGCTACGACGAACTGGGCGTGCTCGAGTGGGCGGTGCTCAGAACCTCGTGGCTCAAGCAGGACAGCGTGAAGACGTTTGGCTGGAAGCGGGAGACACGCTGGATCTATTACGATCGCGAGCGTTTCGAGATCTACGAGCGACGCGGCGCCGATGAGAAGTCGATTGAGCTGGTGGATCAGGGGCGGCACGGATTCGCCGGAATCGGACGCGTTCCGATTTTCGAGCTTCGAATCAGCGACGCGCTGTGGCTGACGAACAAGATTGCGCTGCTGCAGCTTGAACACTTCAACAAATCCAATGCCTTGGGCTGGGCGCTGACGATGGGCCTGTTTGCGATGCCGGTGGTCTATTCCGATCGGGAGTTCAAGCAGATCACGGGTGAGAGCTATTACATCCAGCTTGGCGCCGAGGACCGATTCGGATGGACGGAGCCTGCGGGAGGAGTATTCCAGATCGCGGCGGACAACCTGGACCGGCTGAGGAACGAGATTTACCGCGTGTCGTACCTCATGCAGCAGGCGGGCGAAGGGACGGGTGCGCGCCAATCCGGCTTCAGCAGGCAATGGGACTTCAGCGTCACGCAGGAAATTCTGCGAGCTTACGGACACGTGGTGAAAGATTCCTTGCGGAACGTGCTGAACGCGATTGTCGCCGCGCGTCAGGACGATTTGGTGATCGATGTGGTTGGTCTGGACGAGTTCGACATCACGGATTTCAGCACCGAAGCCGATGACGCGAAGAGTCTGCTGGCACTGGGAATTGAATCGCCGACGCTCCAGAAGCAAGCCCATAAGCGAGTGGCGATGAAGTATCTCTGTGACGCGCGGCAGGACATCAAAAATCAGATCGCCGACGAGATCGACGCGAGGGGTTAAGGCGCTCGGGTGATACGGTCGCCGATCGGCACAAGCGCCGGCACGATTGCCGGCGCAGCGGGCAGGAGTGCCCGCGCCACCACTACAGGAAGGAAAGCATACATGAGCGAGGAAGTGAACGTACAGGCAATCGTGCAGCAGGCGGTCGACGAATACATGCGCCAGGATACCGCGCGCCGGGAGCCGGCCTACAAGACAGAGCTGCAGGAAGAACGGCGCCGCCGCGAGCAGCTCGAGAAGCGAGTGAATGAGCTCGTCGAAGAGAACAAGCGGAGCAGGGCGGTGGCGGAAGAAGCCCAACGCAGCACGAGCATCCGAACGGAACTGCAGAAGCTGGGTGTGACCAAAGTCGATCTGGCATACAAGGCCGTGCAGGAGGGAATCGTGCGCACCGACGATGGCCGGCTGGTAGCGCGCGGGGACAACGGCGAGCAGCCGGTCACGGAGTATCTGGCCGGTTTCGTCAAGGAAAATCCTGAATTCCTGCCGGCGCGTATTGCGGGCGGCACCGGTATGACGGGCAGCCAGAAATCTCCCGTGCAGGCGTCGGGTGGAGTCGATCTCGACAGGATTTCCCCTTCGATGAGCAAAGAAGATCTGGACCGGGTGCGCCAGGAGATTTTGCGTGTTGTCACCACGCAGACGCCGCGGGGAGTGTAGTCCCCGATTCAGGAAGAAGTAACGCAGCAAGCGCCGGCGGGATACGACGGCGTCAAAGAAACATATCTAAGGAGAACGATGCCTTCAATTACGTCAGCAAACGTCGCTAACGCGATAGTGAAACTTGTGGCGGCCGACGCTCTGCCGGCCCTGGTGGGGAACCTCGTGATGGGGAACCTGGTGAATCGCGATTATGAACCGACTCTGGCCCAGGCCGGCGACACGGTGAACGTGCCGATCGCGCCGCAGCTGGTGGCCAATAACCTCGCGGAAGGAAATGCGGTGCAGCCGCAGAATCCGAACGTGGGCAACGCTCAGATCGTGCTGAACACGCATGCGGAAGCAACCTTCCAGATTCCCGACGTGACGAAAGTCCTGGCGGTTCCGGATCTGCTGAAGGTGTATATGCAGCCGGCGGTGGTTGCGATCGCGGAGAAGATCGAAACGGATCTGCTCGCCCTGTATGCGGGCTTTTCGGCGAACACGCCGCTGGGCACCGCCGGCACGGCGGTGACCGAAGCAGTGCTGGATCAGGCCGAAACGGCGCTGTTCCAGGCGAAAATTCCGGCGAGCTCGCCGAAGTACCTCATGGTCGACAGCAATACGTATTCGCAGATGCGCCAGATTCCGCGCTTCAGCGAATTCCAGACGGCCGGCGAAGCGGGTCTTCGCGCAATTGTCGATGGAACCATCGGGAAGATCAAAGACTTCTTCGTGTTCCGTTCGCAGTATGTCGCGAAGACAGGTGCTACGCCGGTCGCCACGCACAACCTCGCGTTTTGCAAAGATGCGATCGGGCTGGTAGTCCGCCGGCTGCCGCAGCCTCTTCCGGGTACGGGCGCCATTGCGGAGTATGCCGAACTCGGCAACTTCGGAATGCGCGTCACGATGAGCTATCAGCCGAACACGCTGTCACAGCAGTTCACGGTTGACGTGCTCTACGGCTGCGCGATTCTGCGGAACAACTTCGCGGTGCAGGTCAACAGCTAGTCCGAAACACAGACAAGCGCCGGCACGATTGCCGGCGCGGCGGGCGAGAGCGCCCGCGCCACACGGGAACGGGTGGATCGGCGGAGGAATCCGGCGGTTCACCCTTTTCATTTTCAGCACAGGAGAAAAAGGGATGGATTTACGGTCTTATTACAAAAAAGTGCGTGATGCGGATGAGACTCTGAGCGCCGAAGAAGTCGTGATGGTGAGTCTTGAAACGCCTGAGGGCGGTAAGGCCGGAGTCCGGACGGAGGTCCCACGAGCGATCGCGGCGAAGCTGCTGGCCGAACTGCGAGCGCGGGTCGCAACGGCTGAGGAGGCGCGCGAGTTCCATGAATCGCAGCGCGCGGCGCGAGAGGCACACGAACAGAGCGAGGCGGCGAAGCGCGTGCAGGTGATGGTGATTCCATCGCAGGAACTAAGGAAACAAAGGGACCGGAGCTGACATGGCACTGTTCGTGGAGGGTCCGGCCAGCACGATCGGCGACCTGACGGACCAGGATGCGGGCCTGCTGGATGTGGCTACAGGGGCAGGCATCAACATTTCGACGAAGATCCGGCTGGCGATGGAAGAGATCCAGACGGATCTGCGCTTGTGGCTGACCAGCCGATGGGGCGTTTGGGAATTTTTGCCATGGGAGCCTGTGCTGCGTATCGAGCAGATCGTCGTCACGCCCCCTTTGAAGCGCTGGGAAACGATGCATGCGCTTGCGCTGGTGTACCGGGATGCTTACTTCAGCCAACTGGTGGACAGGTATCAGGCGAAGTGGCAGGAGTATGCGAAGCTGGCGTTCGAAGTTCGGGAATCGCTTGTTGCGAGCGGACTTGGGATGGTGAACGACCCGGTCACGCGGGCAACGCTGCCGATTCTTTCAACCACACCAGGGCCGCAGGCCGGGGGCACGTATTACGCCCGCGCGACGTGGGTGAATGCGGCGGGTCAGGAAGGAACTCCTTCGGCAGCTTCTTCGCTTGGCGTTACAGACGGAAATCTGATGACGGTAGCGATGGGCCCGGCGCCGAAGAACGCGACAGGTTTCAACGTCTACGCCGGCACCTCGCTCGACGCTACATTCCTGCAGAATAATGTCGCCCTGCCGGTCGGAGCGACGTTCCTGTACATCCCGGGGCAGATCGCGCAGGGGCAGTTGCCCGGCGATGGACAGGCCCCCGATTTCAGGCGCCGGCTGGCGCGGACGATTTTGAGGGGATGAACGCATGGCCGGACTAACGGGCTCCTTAACGACGGACATTGTGACGCGGCTGAAGTCGAACACCGACGGGGTGAGTACGCGGGTGGGGGCGATCACCCAGTCGGACCCGACGGTGCAGGCCGCCGGTATTCGCACGATTCTGGCGCAGAACGCGAGCGTCGAAATCAGCGAAAAAACGGGACTCACGCAATATCCGGCGCTCCTCGTTTATTGCGACAAAGTCTCGAACACACTCAAGGAAAAATTCCGGCAGTTCTCAGGCCGGGCGCATCTGGTGATCGAGGTGAGGCACTCACAAGACCGCCTGGATTCCATCGAATCGAATCTGCAGGTTTATGTGGACGCCGTTTGCGCCCTGCTGGACGATTCGCGGGGAGACTGGGGCGGCGGTTCGTTTTACACCGGCGGATATGACGTGCAATATGAGCCGGTGGCGCGCGGTGGAGTCAATTTTCTGCAGAGGGCGAAGGTGGGTTTCGACGTGGAGGTCAGCAAATAACCATGGCATATATTTCATCGATTGCAAATCGCTGGTACTGCGCGCTCGAGAGCGCCTATGGGCAGCTTCCGGCAATTACGGCCGCGAACCGGGTCCCGGCGATCAAGCTCACCGCCCAGCAGCAGCGGGCCAACAGCAAGAGAAAAGACAAGACCGGCAGCCGGACATGGCCCGGCATACCCGACGGCGTGCGGCGGCAGACTCAATTCGGGTTGTCGACTCTGATGATCGACTGGCCGGATACGACGGCGCTGCCTCCTCAGGATCCTCTGTTTCAGGCCGCGTTTGGCGGCGCCGGAACACTGTGGGCGGGAGCGCCGGCCGATGCGGGAACCGATCCGTCGAACATCAAATTCGCGACGGCTCCGGGGCTGGCTCCGGGACAGGCCGTCACGTTCAACGGAGAAATCCGGTTCGTCTCGGCGGTATCCGACGATCAGTTGACCGTGGTGCTGAACGCACCGTTTTCAACGGCCCCGGTGCCCGCGGATCCGATCGGGCCGACCGTGGGATACAGCCTTACTTCGGAGTTGCCCAGCGTGTCGCTGTTCGATTATTGGGACCCCTCGAGCGCCGTGCAGAGAGTTATTTCCGGATTGGCGGTCGACCGGTTCACGATCAATCTCAATGGCGATTTTCACGGATTCGACTTCAAAGGGGCCGCGCAGGACATCGTCGACAGCTCATCGTTCGTGAGCGGACAGGGCGGCGCGACGGCGTTTCCGGCTGAGCCGGCGGCCGCGGAATTCGATTATTCGCCGGTGCCGGGAAACCTGGGGCAGGTGTGGTTGGGCGTCGTCCCGAGTCAGTTCTTCACCGTGGCGCAGGCGTCGATCGAGATTCGAAACAACATCAACATGCGGCTGAATGAATTCGGATCGGTGCTGCCGAGGGGAATTGCGCCGGGAACGCGCGAGGTCACCGTTACGCTCGAGCTCTTCAGCCAGGATGACGCGGCGACGGCGGCGCTCTACCAGGCTGCGCGGCAGCACTCGGCGATCAGCATGATGTTCCAACTGGGCCAACTGAACGGGCAGTTGATGGGCGTGTTTCTGAAGAGCCTGATCCCCGATGTGCCCGTCTTCGACGATTCGGACAGCCGGCTGAAGTGGAAGTTCAGCGACACGAGGGCGCAGGGGACGATCGACGACGAAGTGGTGGTGGCTTTCGGATGACGCCCGGACCCTGCAATTCGTCGTGGAGCAGCGCGAAGACTATCGCGTCAGGCGTGCGTCCGGGCGTGGAATTGGTGGTTGCACGGATGACTTTCGGGCGCCGGCTGGAACTGATGCGTAAAGTACGGGACCTTGCGGCGCGACTCGAATTCTTCGAGGCTGGGCGCGAAGCGCGCAATGAAATGGAAGCGAGCCTTTTGGGGGGCGAGATTGACCGGCTCTACGTGCTGTGGGGGCTCGAGGAGATTCGCGGGCTCGACATCGACGGCGTGCCGGCGACGCCTGCCTCACTGATCGAACGCGGTCCCGAGGATGTCTTTCATGAAGCTCTCGATGCGGTTCGGGCCGAATGCGGCCTGTCAGAGAACGAAAGAAAAAACTGATCGTCGCGTTCCATTTTGTGGCTGCCAATCGCAGCGCAAACCGGGCCGGGTGGAATTGCGACAGTTGCAGGAAACACGGTCTCGAGGTCAAGCGCCGCTGTGGATTCCTGCCGGCAGGCGAACGAGGCAGTCCTCATCTGGTGTGGGGAAGCAGGCGCGCGCAAACGGATGAATGTCCGAAATCGTTTGTAACGGGCGAGAGTCTGGCGCTGCTTGAGGAGTTCTTTGTCCGCCGGCGGTTGAACATGGAATTCTCCCTCGAGACAGAGGCGCGGAAAGTCGACGCATTTTTGATCCTGCGGGATGAAATGGATCGCGAGGAACGGGATGGCACAACGCAGCATTGAAGAGACATTTCAGCAAATCAAACCGCGCGGGCAGAGAGCAATACCCGAGGCGCCGGTTCTGGAAGCGGGCGTCGGCGATACGGGCGATCTGTCGACGGCGTTGTCGGAGGCAGGTCAACAGATCCAGCAAATGCAGGCGGCGTGGCAGCAACAGGCGGCGGCGATCGCGGCGAACACGCAGGCGATCCAGAGTAATACGTCGTCACACAGCAGCCAGTCGGCCGGGTCGATTGCCTCGAGTGCCGCCAGCAGCGTCGAGCATGGACTGGGTCTGCTTGGTCCACTGATTTCCGGGATAGCGAGCTTGTTCGGCGGGGGCAGCTCAACACCGGCGCCGCTGCCGGTCTACGTTCCACCTGCGCCGGTTTCAATCGACGCGGCTTTGAACTCGAATGTTGCGCCCGCGCAGGGCGGGAATCCGTCGAGCACTCCGGCGGGTGGAGGCTCGGCGGCCGCGACATCGCCGACCATCAACGTGAACGTGACGGCAATGGACAGCCAGTCGTTCATGGACCGGAGCGCGGATATCGCGAGCGCGGTGCGGGAAGCGATGTTGAATCTGCATCCGATCAATGACGTGGTGGCGAACCTATGACGTTTCCGGTGCTGAAGACGGCGGCTGTCGCGCAGTATCCGCTGGCGCATGGATTGCGATTCTCCACGGTGGCCGTACCGTTTCTGGATGGCAGCAGACAGAACTTCCGTCTTTATGGCGGCGCCCTGAGGCGGTGGACCGTGCGGCTGGATCTGCTGGACGAGCAGGAACTGAGCGAACTGATCGGATTTGCGGAAGCACAGGGGGGCACGCCGTTCGCTTATGTGGATCCGCTGACGGGAACGACGGCGGCGCGGTGTGTGATTTCCGGAGAGAAGTTTGCAGCCGGAATGACCGGCGAACTGAACGGGCAGGCGCAGGTGGTCATTGAGGAGATCCCGTGATGTGGTTTCCGCAAATGGGGAGCGGCTCGATTGCGCAGTTTCCTGTGCGACGAACGCGCAAGTGGCGATCGATCACCAATGAGATGGAAAGCGGTGAACTGATTCAGTTGCCGGACACGGCGGCCGGAGAGATCGACTGGCAGCTTTCGATGCAGGATCTGAGCGATGCCGAATCCGCAGCGTTGAGTAGTTTGTTTACGGCCACGCATGGGGCATTTGGATCATTTCTCTTTATCGATCCCCTGGGAAATCTGCTTGGTTGGAGCGAGGATCTTTCTCGTCCGGACTGGCAGCGCGGATTGTTGCAGGTTTCGACGGGCGCGGCGGATCCTCTCGGAACCGAGCGCGCCTCGACGATTCACAACCCGGCGGCTGGCGCGCAATCGCTGCAGCAGACGATCGGGATGCCGGGCGATTATGTCGGATGCTTTAGCGTCTGGATGCGGAGCAACGGAGCCGTGACGGTTAATTTGGCGCGCGATGCGCGGTCAATTGCCTGCTCGGTCGGGCCAGTCTGGAAGCGGTTTCCTGTGAACGGAGCCGGAACCGGGGGTGCGGCGCAATCGACCTTTTCGCTGTCGCTGGCGACAGGCCAGTCGATCGACGTGTGGGGTTTTCAGGCGGAAGCTCAGCCAAACCCGTCGCAGTACAAGCAGTCGGGATCTGCTTTGGGTATTTACGAGGAAACATATTTCGCCGACGACGAGTTGACGCTGGTCAGCACGGGTGTTGGTCTTTCATCCTGCGAAGTCTCGTTGACCTCGCGAGTTCCGTAGAGCCACGAGCCGGGAAAGAGGAGAATGGGAAACCCATTTACAGCCAAGGAGCAGCTTGCCGCCGATACGCCGCTGTTCCTGTTTGACTGCACGCTGTCCGACGGAACCGTGCGACGGTGGAGCAGCCGAACGATCTCGTGGAGCGGGGTGGCTTATGAAGGCCGGGTGATCCGCCACAACGTCTTCGAAGCGCAGATGGCGTCGGACCTGCAGATCGGCGGAGCGCCGAAACTCTCTTTTGAACTTGCGAATGCGGATTCGGAGCTTTCCGAGATCGAGAGGCAGACAGGGTTCAAGGGCGCTCTGCTGATCGTACGGTCAATCTTTTTCGATCTCAGTGCCGGTGTGGCGACCACGGACGCCGTCGTTGTATTTCGCGGGCTGATGAATCCTCCCGATTTGATAACGGAAACTGTTTTCCGGCTGAGCGCGATGAACCGGATCTCGATGCAGCGGACCGTGATTCCCGATGTGCGGGTGCAACGATTGTGTCCGTGGCGATTTCCCGCTACCGTGGCGCAACGGCTGACGGCGCTCGATGGCGGACCACGCAGCAAGTACTCGCCGCTGTTTCGATGCGGCTATTCTCCCGATCAACCGAGCGGCGTCGGCAATCTCAACGGAGATACTCCATTTACAAGCTGTTCTTTAACGCGTTCCGACTGCGAACAGCGCGGCATGTTCACGATCGACACGAGTGGACGCACAACCGCGCGTTTCGGCGGAATCGAATATGTGCCGCCGACGATTCTGGTGCGCGGCGCGGGGCAGAAGAACAGCCAGCTCTCGGCCGTGCAGGACAATACCGGGCGCTACAACGATTACGTGCCGCTGGTTTATGGGACGCAGTGGCATGTGCCGGATGTTGTGTTCTCGCGCAACGACGGCAATCTGACGCGGATGGAAGTGCTGCTGGGGATGGGTGAGATCGAGGGCATCCTGAAGGTTCTCGTGAACGATATCGAGATTCCGCAGGCGGTGAATGGCACAAACATGACGGCGACGGGCTGGTATAGCCTGGTCAGCGCCGGAGCGCGGAATGGTGCGCAGGATGGGAACTTCGGCAATGCGCAGGGCGTTCCGCAGGGCGATCCCTACGGCAGCATGGCGTATCTCTCGATCGTTGTACCCAATCGGGTCAACGACGGCACGAGCATCCCCGCGATTCAGGTCCTGATGCAGGGGCTGCGGCTTTGGCAGTTCGATGCGGACGCCAATTATCTGGGTGAGTTTTTCTCGAGCAATCCCGCGTGGGTGCTACTCGACATTCTCATGCGCAGCGGCTACACGCTCGACGAGATCAACGTTGCCAGCTTCGCCCAGGCCGCGGCCTTTGCGGATGAGCTCATAACCGTCGACGATCCGGTGGGCGGCAACACGCAGTTGCCGCGATTCCAATGCCAGTTCGCCATGAAAGACGGACGGAGCGCGGGCGAGCTCATCCGATCCATACGAAACGGCTCGCGACTTTATCTGGTGCTCAATACGAGCGGGCTGCTCGAAGTGCGCGTTGAGGGGACGTTTGCGACGCAACAGGGAACGAAGCCTGCGGCAAGCAATTCGACCAATCCGTTCAATAGTGGATGGCCGGCATACGAATTCGATGCGAGCTCGATTGCGAGAGCGCGCGACGGTGGATCGAGCGTGCGGATGTCGGCCAAAGGCGCGCAGGATACCCCCAACCGGTTGTCGATCGAATTCCAGGACTCGTTCAATCAATATCAGCAGGACAGCCTGTCGCTGGCGGATGAAGACGACATCGATCTGTGCGGCCAGGAGGTTGCGACCGCGTGGGACGCTGTCGGCATCTCTACCTTCAATCAGGCGGCGCGAATGCTGCTGCTGGGGTTGAACCGCGGAATTGCGGGCAACACGTTTATCGAGTTTGAGACGAGTGTGAAAGCGCTGGGCCTGATGCCGGGCGATTTGATCACGGTGTCTTACCTTAAAGAGAATCTCGAGCGGACGCCATTCCGAATCACGAAGATTGCTCCAGGCGCGAGCTTCCGGACCGCAACGATCACGGCGCAATTCCACGATGATGAGTGGTATTCCGATACGGCCAGCAGTATCACGGGCGGGCTTGGGCGGCAGACGGGACGAGGGTCCGGGATTCCCGCGCCTGTCACGGGCACTGTGACCGACGCGAATGGCATTCTGCAGCTTGGCATCACGGAAGCCGAAGTTATCGGGAGCGACGGCGCGGCCGTGGTTGAGCTGAGTGTTTCGTTCACGGGTCCTTCGGGGACGGTGGGGCTGCTTGCAGCGCCCCTGCTTGGTCTCGTGCCGGTTGTTAGCGCCAGTGGCGGAACGCTCGCTGGTGGCGTGACTTACTTCTACGCCGTGAGCGCGGTGGACAGCGATGGCGGCGAGAGCTCCCTTTCGTTCATCGCGCAGGCAACGATCCCGGCGGGTCCGAATACGAATTCCGTTGTCCTCGACGGAATCGCAATGACTGCCGGCGGAACAGCATTCCACGTGTATCGCGGGCTTACGCCGGAGCTGTTGTACCGGATCGCGTCCAACCAGGCGCCTGCCGCGGCTTTCACAGACACGGGCTTTCCGGACCAGGCGATTCTTCCGCCGGATCCCCAGTTCGATCACGTGAACGTCGATTGGCGATGGGAACTGCTGCCCGAAACGCCGGCTGCGATCCATTCGGACACAACGGCAGGCAATTCGTCGCTCAATCTGGACGTGAACAGGTATCAGGGGGCGGTTATCCGTATTACGCGCGGGACGGGAGCGGGGCAGGAACGCACCATTGCGAGCAACACCGCGACGGTGATCACGGCCGCCAGCCCGTGGTCAACCACGCCGGATGCGACGAGCTGGTTTGTAATCGCCGAAAATTCCTGGAGGTTCGGGGCGAAGGGCGGGGTCAGCCCGATTACCATCGATGTGCCGGAGCGCATCGGCGCCGGACTCGAAATCTCAGCGCGCGCGGCGAACACCAACGACGATGAGGCTGCGTATGCGCTGTCGCCGCTGACGCGATGGGTGCTGGGGCAATCAGGCGATCTTGCGGCCGATTCGGATGTGCCGCCCGCGCCTGTGTTCGGCGTCGGCCTGTCCCAAACAACGGGCGGCGTGCTCGATCTTGGAGCGATCGGGTTCACGTCTTTGGTGAATACGCGCGGCATCGTTGCCGGGACATACACGTTCCATCTCTACGATGAAGTCAACGGCGCCAGCGCGATAGCGGTTCCGGCTGCGGTCGCCGCGGCCGATACCACGATCGCGTTTGGGCAGACTTTCACGGCGGGGGCGCTGGTGCAGATCGAGCAGGAGATCCTCGAGATTACCGTGACCAATACGGATGGAAGCTCGACCGTGACGCGCGGCATGCATGGAAGTGCGGCTGTGGATCACGTGCTTCCGGTCACGGCATTCCCCTTGAGCGAGAAGGTCCTCGTCGTGCCGTTCATCCGGAACTTTTTTGGCAGTCCGGCAAGCGGCGATTGGGAATTCAATGTTTCGCTGCCGAACATTCGGGTGTCAAGTATCGAGCTCTATATGACGAATGGGCTGGGCGACGGGGCCGCAACGACGAACCTGTATACGGGAACGATCGATTCCGGCCTGCGTACGCTTGCCGGGGGGCAGTTCTCATTTCAGATCAGCGGCTACCTGGCGATTCAGACGGGGGCGGCACCGATTGTAATCGTCGATGCCGATCGTTCGGTGCGCGACATGTACGCGGTTGTCAGAATCCCGCCGGCCGGGACGGCGATCGGTCTTCAGATTAACCGCAACGGCACGCCATATGCGGCGCTCGAAATCGGCATCGGTGCAATCATCTCGGGCGTGGTCGGGGGATTTGGGCTGCCACCATTGCGCGCCAGCGATCAGTTGAGCCTCGACATCACGGGTGTGGGGACTACGATACCAGGCAGCGATCTGACTCTGATTCTGCGTTTATGACTTGCGAACAAGCTGGATTTCGAAGAGCCTCGGCCAGAGCTTTCCGGTGACGAAGAGGCGGTCTTTCACCGCGTCCCACGCGATGCCGTTGAGAACGTCGGCACTTAGTGCCTCCTCGGGTGTCAGCAGTCCGGAAAGATCGATCCATCCTGATACGTGGCCGTCTGAAGGCGCGATACGCGCGATTTTGTCCGTCTGCCACACGTTGGCGTAAATTTCCCCATGAACGTATTCGAGCTC
>DASZLP010000225.1:0-15444 GCA_035552355.1 Bryobacteraceae bacterium
TACAGCATCAAAAAGCAAAGTGCGGGAACTTTTTCATGAACTCATCGAGGGTGATTAGCTCACGTGCAGGCGAATCGAATACCAATCTTTGAACGCGTGGCATGTCTTTTCGGCGCCATGCTGGCCGTCACAGGCGCCCTCACCGCGCAACAAGCGGCGTCGCCGACCACGCTTACGCTTCCTCAAGCGGTCGAGAACTCACTCAAGAACTACCCTTCGATTCGAGTTTCGCAGGAGCAACTCAATGCCGCTACCGCGCAGATCCAGTTGGCGCGAACGGCTTATCTGCCGAGGGTGGATGCGCTGGCCCAGGTCAACCGTGCGACTCGGAATAACGTTTTTGGTCTACTATTGCCCCAGAGCGTGATTCCATCGATGTCTGGTCCGGTCATTGGCTCAAACAATCTCGGATCGGTATGGGGCAGTGCAATAGGCGGCCTGGTCAGTTGGGAGCCATTCGACTTTGGTTTGCGTAGCGCAAACGTGGCCTTAGCAAACGCAGCACGGGCTCAATCGGAAGCAGCGGTTAAGCGAACACAGTTTGAGGTTGCGGTCGCCGCAGTGGATGCCTATCTGACGTTGATCGCCGCACAAGAGACCGTACGCGCCGCACAGGCGGGCGTCGATCGTGCGGAAGTGGTCGTGAAAACGATCACGGCTCAAGTTACCGCCCAACTCCGGCCAGGAGCCGACCAGTCACGCGCGGAAGCCGAACTCGCGGCGGCTCGTACCCAACTGATCCAGGCGCAGCAAGCGATCGACATCTCGCGCGCGACGCTTTCGCAGTTCGTTGGCGCCGATCCCTCGCAGATCGCGGTGGTAACCGGCAGTCTTGTGCAATTGCCTCCGGAGCAAGCTCCGACAGCGCTGAACACGGCGGCGAATCCGTTGATGGTTGAGCAGAGCGCCGCAGTCGAGCAGGCCCGGGCGCAATTGCGAGTGCTGGAGCGATCCTATTTCCCGAAATTTTATCTACAGGGCGCGGCATACGCCCGCGGCACGGGTGCCGAGACAAACGGCGATCGTCTCGGCGGTCTCAATGGGCTCGCACCGAATTTTCAGAACTACGCACTGGGTTTCAGCGTCACGTTTCCCATTTCTGACCTGCCGTCGTTGCGCGCCCGCGAAGCTGCGCAGAGCGCGACCATCCGATCACAGGCTGCACGATCCGAGCAGATCGCCGTGGACCTTCGGGCGCAGTGGAACCGGGCAGTGGCAACACTGAATGGCGCGCGCCGCGTTGCGGCCAATACACCCGTGCAAGTTTCGGCTGCGCGAACCGCCGTTCAACAAGCCACTGCGCGTTATGAATCCGGTTTGGGAATTATCGCCGACGTAGCCGAAGCGCAGCGACTACTCACACAGGCGGAAATCGACGATGTCCTGGCACGAGTCAGCGTGTGGCGTGGGTTGCTCGGCGTCGCGACAGCCGCGGGAGATTTACAACCGTTCCTTGCTGAGGCAAGCCAATGAATTCGAGAGGTGAATCATGCGTTTCGTTCTAGGCGCTCTCAGCCGGCCGATCACAGTAGTTATAGCTCTTATTGCCCTCGGACTCTTTGCTTTCGTAGCGGTCCAGCGAATGCCCGTCGACATCTTCCCGAAAGTGGGCGAACCCGCAATTTACGTCGCCCAGCCGTATGGAGGAATGGACCCGGCCCAGATGGAAGGCTATCTTACTTACTACTACGAGTATCACTTCCTCTATATCACCGGAATTAATCGAGTCGAAAGCAAGAGCATCCAGGGCGCGGCCCTGATGAAGCTGATTTTTCATGAAGGCACCGATATGGCCCAGGCGATGGGAGAAACGGTCGGATACGTAAATCGCGCGCGCGCCTTCATGCCACCGGGCACTGTGCCGCCTTTCATCACTCGATTCGACGCCGGCAGCGTTGCCGTGGGTCAATTAGTATTCAGCAGCGCAACGCACACGCAAGGGGAGCTGCAGGATTTCGCGCTTAACCGCGTGCGGCCGTTGTTTGCGACATTGCCGGGCGTTTCAGCCCCGCCGCCATTCGGTGGAAACCAAAGGACGATTGTTGTCACACTCGATCCCGATAAGCTCCAGCAATATCAGATCTCACCGCAAGAGGCGATCTCGGCCGTAAGCAAGGCCAGTCTTGTAATGCCTTCCGGCAATATGTGGACCGGGAAGATCAACCGAATCGCCCGGACGAACGCAGCGCTCGGCGCAAACCTGTCGGAGTTGTTGAGCACGCCGATCCGGCCCGTCTCCGGTACGACGATTTACCTCAGGGACATCGGATCGATTGACAACGGCACCGATATCATTACGGCTTACGCCCATGTCGATGGGAAGAGAACTGTCTACATCCCTGTGACAAAGCGCGCAGATGCTTCCACCCTCGCTGTCATCAATGCTGTAAAGGCCGCGATTCCGGACTTCAAGAAGGTCGTACCGGACGACGTGGAGGTGAGCCTGCAATTTGATCAGTCCCCGTTTGTCACGAACTCACTTCGTGGCCTGATCCTGGAAGGATTGCTCGGCGCAGGTCTGACTGGCTTGATGGTGCTGATCTTCCTTCGCGATTGGCGCAGCGCCGTCATCGTCATCATGAACATCCCCTTCGCGCTGCTTAGCGCGGTCATCCTGTTGTGGGCCACCGGTCAGACCATCAACATCATGACGCTGGGCGGTCTAGCGTTAGCGGTTGGCGTTCTGGTGGATGAAGCAACCGTCGAAATCGAGAACATTCATACACAGATGCTCCCAGGTGTTTCACGAGCGCGCGCGGTAGTGGAGGCATGCAGCCGAACCGCCATACCGCGTCTCCTTTCGATGTTCTGCGTTCTCGCCGTATTTGTTCCTTCCTTCTTCATGATTGGTGTCGGGCGGCAACTCTTCGTTCCTCTGTCGTTGGCTGTTGCCTTTTCGATGATCGCTTCGTACCTGCTCTCGAGTAGTCTGGTGCCGGTCTTTTCCACATGGCTCATGCGAGAAGCCCATCGTGGCGAAGAGCGTGAAGGACTCTTCGGGCATCTCCGATCCTTCTACGAACGGTACCTGCGCGTCGTTCTCCGGCTTCGTTGGCCCCTGGTGCTCGGTTATCTCGCGGCCGCATTTGGAGTTCTCTATGTTCTTCTACCGCGGATAGGAACCGAATTGTTTCCGGACGCAAACGCTCCAATACTGCGCGTCCGCCTTCGCGCGCCGGCCGGGACGCGGATCGAGGAGACGGAGCGCATCGTGCTCCGGGCGCTTAACATCATTCAACAGGACGCGGGTAAAGAGAACGTTACGGTCACCAGCGATTTCATGGGGGTTGTTCCGTCCAGCTATCCAGTCGACCTGATTCATCTATTCACGAGCGGCCCGCAAGAAGCGATCATTCAGGTTGCCGTCAAACCCGATACCCCGCGAGGCGAAGCCCTGCGAGAGCGGATTAGAGGGCATCTCCGGCGTGACTTACCAGACTGCCAGGTGTCCTTTGAAGCAGGCGATATCGTTTCCCAGGTGATGAGCTTTGGATCACCCACTCCGATCGAAGTCGCGGTGCAGGGGCCCAGTCTCGCCGACGACTATGGATATGCGCAGAAGATTCAAACTGAACTAGGAAAGCTCGGCTTCATCCGCGACTTGCAGTTCGCGCAAGAGTACAATTACCCGACTCTCGACATCAACATCAATCGGGATCGTGCAGGCCAGTTCGGCCTGACCATGGCAGACGTGGTCCGCTCGGTTGTGCCCGCGACATCTTCTTCGCGGTTTACCGAGCCGAACTATTGGCGCGATCCGAACTCCGGCAACGCCTTTCAAATTCAAGTTCAGCTCCCGCAAAATCGGATTCAAAGCGTCGACGAATTGGGAGCTCTTCCCGTGATGCTAAATGGCCGAACAGAACCACAGCTTGACAATATTGCCTCGCTCAAGCTTGGGACCATGCCCGGTCTGATCGAGCGGTTTAACGGCCAGCACATCATCAGCGTGACTGCGAATATTCATGGAATTACGCTTGGAGAGGCGGTGCCTAAGCTCAATCAGGCCCTCACAGCCGCCGGAACGCCGCCTCGGGGAGCGAAGATCGTCATGAAAGGTCAGATTCCGCCATTGGAGCAAACGATTTCCGGGCTGCGTATCGGTCTACTCCTTGCCGTAGTTGTGATTTTCCTGTTGCTGGCCGCGAATTTTCAATCGATGCGGTTGGCGCTTGCGGTTGTCCTCACCGTTCCCGCAGTGCTGTGCGGAGTATTGCTCATGTTGCTCGCGACCAACACTACCCTCAACATTCAATCTTTTATGGGCGCCATCATGGCGATCGGCATCGCCGTTGCGAACTCGATTCTCTTGATTACGTTTGCCGAACGGTCCCGACACGAGAACCGGCCTGCGATGGAGGCGGCTCGCGAAGGCGCCGCGAGTCGCCTCCGCGCGATCCTGATGACTGCTGCCGCCATGATCTTCGGCATGGTTCCGATGGCGATTGGGTTTGGTGAGGGCGGATCGCAATCGGCGCCGCTCGGGCGGGCCGTAATTGGTGGCTTGCTCGTGTCCACATTCGCGACTCTGACAATCCTTCCTTCGATCTACGCCATTCTGCAAGGACGAGCGTCGCTGACCTCTCCATCGCTCAATCCAATGGACCCTGCGAGCCGATACTATGAAGCGCAATAGAACTCTCGTCTTTCCAATCTGCATTTTCGGACTGCTCACTCAATTTGGCCGGGCACAAACGGTAGAGTTGGCTCCAGTGGTATCGAAAACTGTCTCCCGAATGGTTGAATTGCCGGGCGAGTTTCTGCCGTTTTTGACGGTTTCCCTGCATGCGAGGGTTCCAGGCTACGTCGAACGCGTTCTGGTGGACCGCGGCAGTATTGTTAAACAAGGAGACCTGCTTGTTGAACTGAGCGCTCCGGAAATGAACGCCCACATCGCAGAGGCTGAGTCTAAAGTGCAAGCGGCCGAGGCCGACCGCTTACAAGCCGAGGCTCAACTTGCAGCCGCGCAGAGCACATACGAGCGGCTGAAGAAAGCTGCCGAAACGGTCGGAGCGATCGCCGGCAACGAATTGATCCAGGGCGAAAAGCAGGTAGATGCTGCCAAGGCGATGTTGAACTCTCGGCAACAAGCGGGCAAAGCGGCGGAAGCGGCGGTTCGTTCGCTCAAGGATCTGCTCGCATATCTGAAAATCTCAGCGCCATTTGAAGGAGTCATTACGGACCGGATGGTCCATCCCGGCGCTTTGGTCGGCCCTGGAAACGACCTGGCGCTTCTGGTAGTCCAACAGGTGTCGCATCTTCGGCTTGTAGTGCCAGTTCCGGAGGAGGATGTCAGTGGAATCACGAACGGAGCGAGTGTGCCCTTCCAGGTGTCGGCTTGGCCGGAGCGATCCTACTCCGGCAAGATTGCGCGCATTTCTCACGCGCTCGATCAGAAGACCCGCACGATGTCTGTGGAATTGGATGTGACGAATCGCGACGGCGCATTAGCTCCCGGAATGTATCCGACCGTGAAATGGCCGGTAAGGCGTTCCCGGCCCGCGCTGTTTGTGCCAAAAACGAGCGTCGTCACCACGACCGAGCGTACGTTCGTCATACGGAATCAGGGCGGCCATGCGGAGTGGGTCGATGTGAAAAAAGGCGCGGCAGACGGAGACCTCGTAGAAGTGATTGGGAATCTGAAATCCGGCGACGTGGTTGTCCGCCGTGCAACAGATGAGATCAGAGATGGCACACCAATACAGATAGCAGGAAAATCGAAGTAGCGCTGAGTTCAGCTGAGTCGCCTGGAATGACCAATCAAGAGAAGTCCACTGCGCTCAAATTTTCTCGTCATGATTGGCGTAGCCAATCTGTTTGCTGACCTGACGTACGAGGGCGGCCGTAGCGTTACGGGCCCATTTATGGCTCAACTTGGCGCGAGCGCCGCTATTGTTAGCATCGTCTCGGGTTTCGGTGAATTTGCGGGGTACAGCTTGCGCGCCGTTTCCGGATTCATTGCGGACAAGACCGGCCGCTACTGGACTATGACACTGGTCGGATACGCGATCAATTTGCTGGCCGTTCCCGCCTTGGCTCTGGCAGGAAATTGGCCGGTAGCTGCTGCTCTGATCATCGCCGAGCGCACAGGACGCGCGATCCGGAGGCCGATTGTCCAGGGAATGATTTCTCACGCGGGTGAGCAGACCGGACGTGGGCGTGCGTTTGGCATCAATGAAGCTCTTGACGCCGCCGGGGCAACGATAGGACCTGTCGTAGTAGCTCTCGTTCTCGCGCGGCGGGGAGACTACCGGACAGGATTTGCAGTGCTGCTATTGTCGGCACTGTTGTGCCTGGCTACGCTGATAGCGACTCAACGAACCTATCCTAATCCTGAGAAGTTTGAAACCCAAACACGTGCACAGGGACGCAGTTTACCCCGCGCTTATTGGCTTTACCTTGCCGCAGGCGCGATGATCGATTTCGGGTTCGTCGATTTTTCTCTGATTGCATTGTGTCCTTTCGGCAAGGCTGCGTAAGTCAGAGGGAATCTGGTGAGGCGTTAAGCGGAGCCGCCGCGCAGGCGTTCGGCAGTCGGTTTCACTCGGATGAAAAGCTTGTCCCACTTGGTGTGATTTCCGGTTGCAGTGGGACGCCCGCCGGGGAAAGTCTGGTCCAGCAGTCCCAGGTTGACGATCTCGTCGGTCTTGATGCGAAGCCAGTTGGGAAGACGACGAGTGCTGGCGCCTCCGGTCTGATAACCCAGCAGTTGAACTGATCCGTTGAGTATCCCGTGATCGTGCGGTTCGAGGATGCGCTCCTTATCGTGGTACATCAGCCGCAGCATGCGCCTCTGTTCGATCGCCTTCCAGATCAGTGGAACAGGTTCGAGCAGTGGCACCCGCAACCATTGTGTCGCGCTGGGCGGTGAGGCCTATTTCTCCCGAAAATAGGTCAGGCCAGAATGCGACGTACCGAGGTACGGCCAATCTGGAGCCTGCGGGCGATTTCGGCTTTGGCGATGCCTGCACGATAAAGCTTCCGGATCTCGGGCGCATGCAGACCCGCGGTTATCGGTCGCCCGAGTCGTTTGCCCTGTCGTCGCGCCTGAGCCAGACCGGCGCGGGTTCGTTCGCGCAGAATCTCGCGTTCGAACTCCGCGAAGATTGCCAGCAGGCCGGCCATCGCGCGACCGGCTGGCGTCGTCAGATCCAGCGCTTCGGTCAGCGAGACGAAACCGACACTGAGATGCTCCAGTTCCTGGAGGGTCGCGAGCAGGTCCGTCACCGATCGGCACCATCGATCCAGTCGCCACACCAGAACCCGGGCGAAAATATGGCCGACGTACTGAAGCAGCGCGCCAAAGAGCTGCCGTTGCTTTCCAGCAGGAACACCTGGATGCGGCCGCCTCCGCATTTCTCCGTTTCGGGCGCGGCCGTCATCGCGCCGCTCTGAATTTCTGTGACTGTATGGCTTATGCGGTGGCTTCGGTTTCCGGAATGCCGCTTCTCTTTACCGGTGACGATTTTTCGCGCACGGATATAACGGCCGCGTAGCTACTTCTTGTCTTTGTCCTGATCCTTCACCGCCAGGCCGCCGGTGATGCCGTCCACCTGGTATCCGATCTGGATCTTTCGGATCTTCGCGATCTCGGCCGGCGTCGCGGTCTTGGGGTCGACGTTCGCGCCCGAGCACGTGAAGCCGCGCAGCGTGCATTCCGACGTCGTATGTTTGATTCCGCGCGTTTTCATCGTGTCCGTCATCAGCTTCACCACATCGGCGTGCATGATGACGGCGTTGTTGGGGACGAACGTGCCGACGCCGATCGCATAGTCGACCGGCATCAGCGGCTCGACGCTCGATCCGAAAGCGCCGTCGTTCTTCTTGCCGAGGTCGTGGGCCGCCAGATCGGCGCCCTTGTCGATTAAATACTGAACGATCGCCGCGTCGCCCAGATTCGCGGCGACCATCAGGGGCGTGATGCCGTAGGCGTCGGCGGCGTTCACATCCTCGCCTGCGTCGACGAGCAGCTTGACGACCGCCAGCCTTTCCGCCGGCGTTCTCTGGCGGTGGTAGCCATTGATGAAGCCGGTCCCGCAGGCGGCCATCAGCGGCGTCTCGAGATCTTTGGAGGCGATGTGCGGGTCGGCGCCGTGCGCGATCAGTAGTTGCACAAGCTCGATATCGCCAGCGAAGGCGGCGCGCATCAGAGCGGTGGAATATACGATTCGCGGCGAACCTTCGCGCATGCGGGCGCGCGGTGTGTTGTTGATGATCGCGTTCGGATTGGCGCCCGCGTCCAGCAGTTTTTTGATCAGCGGAAGCGGGTCGGTGGTTACCATCCACGGGAAATTCGGCGCCGTCTCCATATTGCGGCGATCGACCGCCCAGAAGAGTGGCGTGAATCTCTGCGCGTCGGTCTGATTGAGGTTCGAGTGGCTGTCGATCAGGAAAGACGCAATGTCGTAGCTGCCGCTGAAGGCCGCGAGGCTGAGTGCGTCCTTGCCGTCGCCTTCAAGGGCATTCACGTCGGCGCCGGCGGCGACCAACACGCGCGCCGACTCCATGTCGTCCTCGCGCGCGGCGAACATGAGCGGCGTCAGCAGTCCGCTCGAAAACTCTTCGGCCGTCTGGCCAGGCTTCGCATCTACGGGCGTGGTCCCTTCAAAGCCGCGGCCGGATGCGGAGGGAACAAACTTCGTTCGCGCATTCACGTCCGCGCCGTGCTCGATGAGCATTTTGGCCAGGCCGGAGTGCTTCTGCGCGACCGCCCACATCAGCGCCGTGGTATCGCCCCAACTCTCTTTCGCGTTGACCTTCGCGCCGTGGTCGAGCAGCACTTTCACCGCTTCGATCTTCCCCGTGCGCGCCGCCATCATCAGCGCGGTGTCATTCGATTTCGTCAGAGGCGCATTCGGATCCGCGCCCGCCTTCAGCAGAGCTTCGATGATGGCCGCGTTGCCGTCAATCGCGGCTTGCAGCAGCGGCGTGGCGCCGGCCCGGTTGGCGGCCGAGGCGTTCGCGCCCGCGCGCAGCAGCAGATTGGTTGACTCAAGATCGTTCGCGCGCACCGTCCAGTGCAGGGCCGTCGTGCCGTCGACCTGCGGCGCGTTCACGTCGGTCTTCTGTTGCAGCAGGGTACGGAGGCCGGTTTTGTTTCCGTTCATCGCGGCGTTGGCGACATCGGCGGTCCGCGCGGCGCTGGCGAGACCGGCGGCGCATAGTGTGCCCATCGCGGCGCAGCCGAGTACGCGTCTCAAATTCATTTCGCCTCCTGCTTCCGCTTAACATTTTTGAGGACCACCGGAAGCGCGTCGTAACTCTCCGCGGCCACTACTTTCGCTGCTGCGTCGGGCGATACTCTTCCGGTCAGCGAGACCTTGCCCTCGCCGGCACCCTTCGCATTCACACGCAACTCGATCACGGAGAATTCGTAGCTCGACGGCGCGGTGTTTCCGTTGAGCGTCCAGAAATCGGTGGTCGCGCCGAGACGCCGGTCGGTGATCAGAAGAATGCGTTCGCCGCCCGCCGCGGCGGGCAATTCGGCGGCGTAGCGAATCGCGTAGCCCGCGGTCTCGGATGTCCAGATATAGCCGAGCGTCGACGCCTGCTTCAGCGCCGTGGCGAGCGTGCCTTCGGGCGTCGGCGAAGGAGCAGCCGGTTCCGCGGGCGCCGCGCCCCGGCCGCGTCCGCCACGCCGCGCCGCGGTTCCGAAGGTTCCGAATGGATCGCCATTGTCGTCAGCTGGGTCGGGCGCCGGATCGGCAACGCCACGTCCAGCGCGTCCGCCGCGCCCTGCGCCACGGCCCCCACGCCCCGTATTCGTCATATTCCAGGCCGCGACCAGCTTGTCGCGGTCCCCACCTGTCGACCAACGGAACAAGTCGATGCGAACTGTATCCGGCGCGCCCGCCACCTTGTCGGCTGTCGCGGTGTAACTCACCAATGGCCCCTCGGCAATTGCGCACACAACCGCAAGCATCAACCCACCGGCAATACAAATTGGAACGCGGATCCTCATTTGTCCTGGTTCGTGCCCCACACTCTCGTCAGCCATTCGACGAGCTGCTCCAGCTCAAGATCGGACAGTTTCGCCCCCCGCTCGCGCATGTCGACCAGCGTCACCCGCCAGCCCTCTTCAGCCTTGCGCGACGACTCGACCTGCTCGAGACCGTGGCACGTCGTGCATGCGCGGGTCATCAGGCGCCTGGCTTCGGGGTCGGAGAAGAAGGTCGTGATCTCCTGCGGAACGTATGTGCGCGGAAACGGCTTCGTGCCGGGGCCGAACTTCGACGAAAGCCAGTCGAGCACGAGAGCCTCATCGGCGGCCGCCAGATCGGCTTCTCCCGGCTTGTGTTTGGACGCGATGAGCTTCTGCCATGCCGCGCGATCCTGGGCGTAAAAGGCGTAATCGTCGATTCCGTGGCACGCGATGCAGTGCGTTCGGATGACGGTCCACACCGGTCCTTCGGGCCTTTGCACTTTGGGACGGGACGCGCGGCCGCCAAGCTGCGCGCCGAGGGGGGAGACCAGCACCATCGCCGCCAGCCAGATTGCGATTTGAGGGGGGCGACAGGCTAAAACCTGTCCCACCATGCCGGTTACCTTCAGCATCAGGCTAGAGATCGATCGGCTTCGTACTCGATCCGAAGCTTTCCTTCAAGCCTGTCTGACGGCCGGCCGCGTCGTACTCGGGGAACTTCTCGATGCCGTATTTGTGGGCGACCGCGAGCAGCATGTTCGAAGTCCGCTCCGTGTTGTCCGGAAACACGATATGCCGGTTTCCCCTGAACTTTCCGTCGATGCCGCCAAGCAGGATGATCGGCACCTTCACATGCGCATGGCGGTGCGAGTTCCCCATGTTGCTGCCCTTGTAGATCAGGATGTTGTCGAGCACGGTGCCGCCGTCGCCATCCGGAATTTTGCTCAGCTTCTCGGCGAAGTAGGCCAGATTCTGCACATGATAGCGATTCATCTTCGCGTAGTTCGCGACATTGTCGGGCTTGTCGCCGTGATGCGATGATCCGTGCCAGCCGCCGTTGAAGCCGGATTCGGGAAAGCTCGCGCCCGAGAGATCCTTGCCGAGCATATAGGTGGCCGACCGCGTGAGATCGCCCTCAAACGCCAGCGCCAGCAGGTCGTACATCAGCCGGTAGTGCACCAGCTTGTCCTGCGGCAGCCCGAACGGAATTTCTTCCGACGGCTCCTTGACGGTCTTATCCATCGCGATCTTTATGCGGCGCTCGATCTCGCGGATGTTTTCCAGATAGGTATCGAGCCGCTGCCGATCGCCGGCGCCCAAAGGTTTCTTGAAGTATGCGATCTCCTGGGTGACCGAATCGAGAATGCTCGCACTCTGTTTACGCCCGGTGCGCCGCTCTTCGGGACTCGCACCGTCGCCGAACAAACGCTCGAAAGCAACGCGCGGATTGACTTCGGTGGGCAGCGGCTGCACGGGAGAAGTCCACGCGATGCAATTCGTGTAGGCGCAGCTATAACCCCAGTTGCAGTTGCCGAAGTTGCCGTCTTCCTCGACGCCGAGCTGGATGGATTCAAGGATCGTATCCTGCCCGTACTTCTTCGCGATCAACTGATCGAGGGTAACGCCGAGATAAGGGCTCACCGCGTTGCGCCGCGGCCGACTGGCCGACAGCAGCACCGCGCCGCGCGCGTGGTCGCCGCCCGGTTCCTCGGTGGTCGCCATCGCCTCGGGCATATCCATGCCGGAGATCAGAGTGAGCTTTTTGCGGAACGGCTCGAGAGGTTTGGTGATAAAGGAAAGCTCGAAGTTCGCGCCTTCCTGCAGAGGGCTCCAGTATCCGGGCGCGGCGCCGTGCGGATGCCAGATGCCGAGAAAGCGGCGCACCGGCGCGGCGGCGGTCTGGTTCACCGGCGTCTGCGCCGGCAACATCGAATCGAGCAGCGGCAAGCCGATCGTGACACCGGCTCCGCGCAGGAACGTCCGTCGCGGAATGAATTTCTTTTCGATGAACATACTCACCTCTTACTCACTTCTTCTACTTCTTTCGTTCGCATCTGGAACGGCTGGCTCCTGATGATCCCCATGAGGATCGCCTGGAACCGGTCGTTATCCTTATCCGCCTCGTGCACGATCGAGCGGATCACCGGCATATCTTCGTATTCGACGCCGCGGCCGAGGCTGAACGTCATCAGCTTTTCGGTGATCATGCGCACGAACTGCGGCGAATAATGCAGCAGCGCTTGTCTGAGCTCGATCGGTCCGTTGACTTTGGTGCCATCCCAAAGCGTTGCCGACGTATCCAGCGGAACTCCGCCGTCGCCGCCCTGTTTGGTGCGCCATTTGGCGTCCGCATCGAAGTTTTCGAGCGCGAAACCGATCGGGTCCATCAGCTTATGGCAGCCGGCGCAGGGCTCGTTTTTGCGATGGATGGTCATCTGCTCGCGCAGCGTCATGATCCTGCCGTCGCCCTTCGAATCTTCGAGCGGCGGAACGTTCGGCGGCGGCTCGGGCGGGGGCGTGCCGAGAATGTTTTCGAGAACCCAGACGCCGCGCTTCACCGGCGACGTCCGGAAATTCTGCACCCACGTGAGTGAGAGGACGCTGCCTTGCCCCAGCAGTCCGCGCCGATAGGCGAGGTCCGGTCCAAGTGTCACGCGGCGGAACTGCGACCCGTAGATGTTCGGGATGCCGTAGTGCTGGGCGAGGCGCTCGTTGAGGAACGTGTAGTCGGCCGTCAGCAGATCGACGACGCTGCGGTTTTCCCTGATGATGCTGTCAAAGAGCAGCTCGGTTTCGCGGCGGAAGCTCTTGCGCAGCTCATCGTCCCAGTTCGGATAAAAGACGCCGTCGGGCGACGTGGCGGGCAGGTTGCGCAGATAGAGAAGCTGATCGCCGAAGTTCTCGACGAGCGCGGACGCCTTCGGATCCGCCAGCATGCGCCGTACCTGATGTTCGAGCACCGCCGGCGTATGCAGTGTGTTTTTGCCGGCGACGCTGATCAGCTCGTCATCGGGGATGCTGCTCCACAGCAGAAACGAGAGACGCGAGGCGAGCTCGATGTCGGTGATGCGATAGGGTTGGCCGGGCACGGCGTTCGCCGGCTCCCGCTCGGCGCGCACCAGGAATTGCGGACTCGTCAGGATGCGGCGCAGCGCCAGTTCGATGCCATCCTGAAATGCTCCTTCATGCCGGCCCTCCTGATAAAAGCCCTGCACCCACTCCATGTCCTGTGGAGTTATGGGACGCCGATAAGCCCGCCGCATCAGCGTCGTGAGGATCTCTTTCGCGCACGGCTCTTCCTGCGCTTCACTCGACGGGCGGCAGGTGTAAACCTTGCGCAGGCTCTTCGAATCTTCCGGACGCGTGGGGTTGAACGGCCCCTGAATGCGCAACAGCCCGATTGCCGGGTAATACTGCAACTGCGGGATGGCGTTGTTCTCGAGCGATTTGCGCTCGTACTGACGGATGAGGTCGAGCGTCGGACGGTAGTTGGTCGCGAGGAATGTGACGCCGACCATGTGCGACCCGGCGCGGATCGGCACGGTGACGTCGATCGATCCGTCTTTATCGGCCTGCATGCCCGAACTGAGACCGACGCCGACGTAATCGCGGATGTCGACCGTTTCGTTGTCGATCAGGAATTCGAGCTTCTCGCCGGGGTTGTATTTTCCGAGTCCAAAATTCTGCACCGAGAACTTGTACTCGCCGTCGGAGGGAAACGTGTGCCGCACCGCCATGCCGCCACGCGTGCCGAAGGGCAACCCTTCAATATGCTCGTTCTGCGACGTGTCGCCGGGGGCGATGTACGCGGCTTCGGTGGGGGATTTCCAAAAGCCGACCGCGGTGCGGGCGATGCGAGTGGCGGCCGTCGTGTAGGCTTCGAGCAGCGTCGGCGAGATGGTGAGCGAGCCGGCCACATTGTCGAAGCCGTGCGCGGAATCGTCGGCAGGCAGCAGCGTCGATACGTCGATCTGCAGATCGAGCAGATCGCGGATCGCGTTGGCGTATTCGGTGCGGTTCAGGCGGTGGAGAACGATCGAGCCGGGGTTGGGATGCAGCGCCGCTTTACGGTCGATCCCGGCTTCCAGCCAGTCGCGCAGACCTTCGTATTTCGCCAGCGGCGGCCGCGGCATGCCGGGCGGCGGCATCATGCCCGCGCGCAGCTTCCGGATCACCTGTTCCCAGATTTCAGGGTGATCGGCGACCGTGTTGATGTCGGCGTTCTGCAGCGAGAAATTGGCTATGCGGGTCTTGTCGTTATGACAAGTCACGCAGTATTGATCGAGCAGCGCGCGTTGGGTTGCCGCCGCGGATGGCGGAGTCTGCGAGTAGCCAATGGCGGCCGCGAGGAGCGGCGCAATGATCCGAATGAATCCTGTAATCGTGGGGCGCATTTCAGGAATGACCTGCTTTGGCGGCAGGAGCGTCTTCGAAATGCTCGTGCAGGTGGGTGTGATCCTGATGCTGCTTCTCGCTGCGGATTGCGGCCGCGCGCCGATGCGCGGCGCTCAGGTTCGCCTCGCGCGTGCTTTCCGAGCTCACCGCGCAGAGGGAGATCAGTTGTTCCAGATCCTTCGCCTGACAGGCTGGACACGCCGCCGCCGGCGAGGAATGAATGACCAGATACTCAAACCGGTGCCCACAATGCCGGCAAGCATATTCGTAGAAGGGCATGGCTCAAAGTCTATACGAAATCCGGGGATCGTACCAAACGGACACGTTTCCCTCGACCGCCTACTTTATCTCGTTGAAAACCCAGGCACAATGATCAAATTGGATCATCGGCAGTGAAACCGATCAGGGTTGTTCGACGCCGTCCAGAATCGCCTGGCAGACGTATTCCTGGAGGTCCCATCCCGGGGCGAGCGTAAACACACGGTTGAACGTAAACGGCTTCGTCAGCGCCTTCTCGTCATCGATGGTGATCTGCACGTTCAGATGCCCCAAATCCGGCCGGGTGTAGCGCTCGGTCAGCTTCATGGAGTCACTGTGGGGCTTCCCGGTCGGGTCGAGCCAGGTTTTGTCGTTGAATCCGACGGTATCGACGACAAGCGCGGGACCGTCCCAATGGCCGATCGAGACGCCGGTGTACATCGCGGGATCGAGCTCGAGCTGGGCATCGGGCTTGCGTCCATCAAGGAAGAAGCGGCGGTAGCTGTGGGTGTTTCCTTCGGAAAGGACAACGATCATCTTCGGGCCCTGCACGAATTTGTACGGCAGCGCCGTAACGCGGACCGCGCCATCCGGCAGACAGAGCGACTCGGGATCGCCCTTGCCTTTGGCGGCCTTCCGCTGTTCATAAAGCTTTTGGGCCCAGGGTTGGTAAGAGGGCTCGCCCGGAATGGTGGTGCTTCCCTGCAGCACCCATACGCCGGTGAAATCGGTATTGCCCTCGGGTGTTTTCGGCGCCGGACCGGAAGGCGGCGCCGGTGGCTTGCGCGCTTTGACCGCAGGCACGCCGTTCGGGAAGCCTTTATTGGCCTGCTGCTGAGCCGCGGCGGCAAAGGGAAAGACAAGCGCTG
>DASZLP010000226.1:0-15138 GCA_035552355.1 Bryobacteraceae bacterium
GCCGGGGTTGGGCGCGACCGCGAGAATCATGTTCAGCCGGTTGAGCGCCGTGAAGCGGACAGCGCCGTTGCCTTTATCGCCGGTGAGCGCGTAGGCGCGGAAGATATCGTCGAGGTCTTTGGTGATGTCGCTGGGGCGCCCATTCTTGACGTCGAAGGGCCGCACGCGCTGGCCGGCGAAGGCGTCGCTGTCGAACATCCCGATCAGCTCGAGGGTGCGGCGCATGTTGCGGCTGTTATCGAGAATGATGAGCAGATTTGCCGGGTCATAGGGAGTGAGTTGGGCGCCCTCACCTATGAACGGCATAAGGATCTTCTGCATTTCGCCGGACGTCACGTAACGAAGGAAGACGAGGTTGAGGACGAGGCGCTCGTCGTCGGGCAATTTGGAGGCATCCGGCTCGCTGATTGGGCTGACGGGCTGGCGGGCGATGTTGGCGGCGGGGACGATGCGGAAGATGTTCCCGACCTGCACCATGGCGAGATTGTTCATCCGCAGAATGGTTTCGAGAAGCGGCCGCAGGTCGACATCGCGGACAGTGCCGTAGGTGTTGATGGTAACCGTACCGCCCTTCACGGCGGAATCGAGGATGTAGTTTATGTGGAGATCCTGCGCGAGGAGATCGATGACCTGCAGGAGCGAAGCGTTGGTGAAATTAATCGCCGCGGGCACGGTCGGAGCGGGCTGCGGGGGCTGTGCCGGCTGGGTTTGGGGCGGGGCCGCCGGCTGCTGCGCCTGTGTCGCCACGGCGAGCGCAAGGAGCGCAGCGGCGCCGAGGCCGCGCATACGGAAGCCGCAGGTATGCCGCTCAGTCATGTGACTCCGGCTTTGCATTTTGCGAATCAGGATTTTGCGATTCAACGAGGCGGCGCTCGTCATCGTTCAGATCTGTCTTGTTCTTGTCCCACTTCATGACGCCGAAGGGGCCTGGGCGTTCGAAATGCACGGTATCGCCCTTGTCGATGGCTTTGACGCCGCTGAGGTCGGTGCCGGGCGCCGCTGTCGCGGTTGCCGGATCGGCCGCCGGCGCTTTCATGATGCCGAAGGGCGTTTTCGTGTACGTCCACCTCTTGCCCTGCTTGTCTTTATAGCTGTAGCTTTGGCCGTCGGGGTTGGCTACCGCGCCCTTCGGGATCGTGACGATCAGCGGGGCGGCCGCGGCTTTCTGCGCGGTTTTCTTCTTGTCAGCCGCGGAGGCGCAAACCGTGACGATACCGAGCATGAGGACTGCGAGTTTGAGCTTCATAAACTTATGTCTCCGTTCAAACGCAAACCCGGAGTGGCGTTGTGCGCGGTCAATACTTACTGCTTTACCCACGAACACATGCTGCCGAATGGCGTGGGAGTGCTGAGTTTCCTGTATCCATCCGCCACGGTTCCGGCGGGCGACTTATCGCCCGGCACGCATGCGCGCGTTCCCGCGCCGGTGTCGTTCCCGGGCGCGGCCGCCACCGGTGTGTTGTTTTGCGGCGGCGGATTTGGCGTGGCCGCGACCCGGGGCTGCGCTGCCGACGCTCCCGCGGGAGCCGCCTCTTCGGAGCGATCGATCAGGTCGTCGATTTTTTTCGGGATTTGCCTGTCGTTCCAGTCGAAGACAACCGTTCGCGGATCGAGCGATGCGATTTTGAATTCGCCGATGGTATCGCCGGCCTGAACCGGGTGGCTCGCTTCGCCGCGCTTTTCCGCCATGAGGGCCTTGGTGCCGCTGGGCAGGCCGAGCACGCCGTAGACGATGGGCAGCGGCGGCATCTTCTTCTCTTCGACCTTCGCAGGCGGGTCGATCACGACGGTTGGGTTACGGTCTTTTGCGAAGAGATTTTTCGTCGCGACGTCGGCATACTTGATAGCGGGCGGCGTGGCGGGCTTTGGCGCCGGAGTCACCGGCGGCGCCGTGATCGGAGCGGCTTTTGCGTTCAGGGTGGCATTGCGCTTCGCCTGCGCATCGCTCCAGAAAGAGTGTCCCTGCCAGACAATCGCTCCGAGAGTGACGGCCAGCAGCCCGGTGAGGGCGATCATTTTCGGTTTCAAAACGCGCCCAAACCTTTCTTCGCGGGCACGAGCTTTTTGGCGACCACGCCGGCGAGCACTATACGGACGCTCATCGTTTTTTCTTTGGGGTTCGCAGCGGCGATGCGCTCTTCCGACGGAACCACGAGCTCCGGCTGCTGCGCGAGATCGGCGAGGAAATTCACGAGCTCCTCAATGTGGCAATCGAAGGTGACCGTGGCGTAGACGAGTCCATAATCCCCGAACACTTTGGGCGCGCCGAACTCGCCGCCGCGCACGTCGAGCTGTTCGATTTTGCCGACGCGCCGCGCGACCTCGAGTAATGCGGCCTGGGCCTGCGGAGCGGTGTCGGCCTGGATGATGCCGCGCTCACGATCGGCGAGATCCGCCGAAACCTGTTTGAGGACCGCTTCGCGCGCGGGCGCTGTTGCCGCGGTCTGGCGCAGTTTGACGAGACGTTGCTGGGCGAGAGCCGCGGAGTCCCGGCTGACAGAGGGGGCGACGACGGCGTTACTCGAGTTGTCCCGAAAGACGAAGTGCAGGATTGCGGCGACAGCCAGGCCGGCGGTGAGCAGGACGAGCGCGCGCCGATCGCGAGCGGAGATTTGAAGGCTCACGGCGTGGTCCTCCCGGCGCGGCCCCGCCGGATCGTCCGGATGCGGAAGATTTCCGCCTGCGCGTTGCGCGTCACTCCGAGCGCGAATTCGGAGTTCTGGAAAAAGGGTGAGGAGTCGATGATTTTGAGGAGCGGGGCAGCCTGATCGGCTTCGCCGGAGATCACGACGGAATCCGGATAGATCTCGATCGAGCCGGTCCAGATGGGCGGTGGCAGAAGACGCGTGAGCTCATTGAGCACGTCGAGATCGGCTTCGGTGCGACGGCGGATTTCGTCCAGTGCGGCGACGCGGTTGCGGACCTCGGCGATTTTCATGTCGGCGGCCTGCGCGCGCAGGGCCGCGGGCTCGATCTGGCGGGCGGCGCGGTCGAGATCGTCGCGATAGCGCCGCTGCTCATATACCGGGAAGAGCACGAACACCGCCACCAGAGCGAAAACGATGAGAGCCGCCAGGATGATGGGGACGAGATACTGCATCCGGTCGTGGGATGCGCGGCGTTCCGGCGGCAGCAGATTGGCGAACTTCGCCGCGCGCGGCGCGGAGCCGGCCAGTGCCGCGGCGCAGGCAAGCGCATGTGCGCCCGAATCGGTGTTGACCGGCAAGGCGCCCGCAAGAGGCTGCGCCGGCGTATCGGGGCTCACGCGGAGCTCGGCGCGGGCGAGCGCCGCGGCGCGGTCCGCCGGAGCCGGAAATTCGGCGGAAAACAAGGCGCGCGATTCGCTTTCGCCGTAGATTTCGATGCGGCCGCTGTCGTCCCGCGTTACGAGAAGAAGAGGCGTGGGCGCGGCGTTCCATATGCGAAGCGCCGCGTGGATCACAGCCGCGGAGAAGGTGGCGCCGGCGATCGGAATGCCGGCTTCGGCCAAGATCGTTTCGAACGAGTCGAGCAGCTCTTTGCGCGCCAGACCCACCATCACATCGCCTTTCGAGCCGACACGGCACGAGCCCCAGACGACATCCACATCGCCCCACGGGTGCAGCGTGTCGATTTGCAATTCGACCGCGTTGGCGATGTCCTTGCCGGCCACGCCGGGCAGGCTGACGGTGCGGACGATCACGCTGCTGCGCGGCAGCAGCACGGTGGCGGCAAGACGCGATTCGCCCGCGGCGGTGACGAACTTCTGGAACTCCGCGCCCCATTCGGCGGCGGGGCGAGTGTGGAAATCGTGAATCGTGGTGGTGGCAAGCAGTGTTGCGCCGGACGGGCGGGCGCGCACGATGGCAACATCGAGGTGACGATCGCCAATCGCGATGCCGAGTCCAGCGCCGAATGCGAGGGCGCGCCGCCAGAAGGGCTGCGGGACGGCGGCACTCGAAGTGGAGGTGGGCGCGGGCGCGGTTTCGGTCGAGGCGGTCATGCGCGGTCGTACCAGCGCACGACGTCGAATCCGGGAGGCCGGCCGGAGCGATCGCCGGGGAAATAGAACTTCACGAGAGCGCCCACCGTGCGTCGCAGGTCCGAGAGCGTGCCGTCGGACCGGCGGAGACGGGCGGTCGCGCGAAGTGTGTACATCGTAAGCCCGCCGATGCCTAGGCGTGCGCCGGCGGGCCCGAGAGCCTGCGCGATGTCCGAGAGCTCCTTGTAATCGCGCACCGGATGCTCCGCGCGCGAGTGCACGATCGTTTGAACGTCGGACGGCGCAATGCCGATGGCTTCCAGAGTTGCGGGCTGGGCGGTGTTGATGTCCACCGCGCCCTGGCCGCCATACACCGACACGCAGTCGCGCAGCCCGGCGCGGGCATTATCAAGTGAGGTTCCGTAATAGATGTCCGGCGTCATCCCTTTGACAAGCAGAAGCTCCTCGTTCTCTCTAAAGGACGTACGCGGCGGCAGAAAAGACGGAGACTGCGCCAAATAAAAAGAGTCGAAGGGACTTGGCTGGAGAGGGTTCGGCGCGGCCCGCCAATCGATGATGGCCGCGGTGAGTTCGGTCGCGCGATCTTCGGCGACGCCGAGGGCGGTCAGGAGGCGCAGCAGCTCCTCCGGCTGCACGGCATTCAGGCTGAGCCTGGAGCTTTCGGGGATGACGTCGACGTGAACATCCGCGCCGGGAAATTTGAGCTCCATCGCCGGGTCGCCGCTGACGTAGTAAAGAGGCTGGCCGGCGGGAGTGAAGTACGAGCGTCCCCAGATGACGTGCATGGCGGCCTGCTGGATGGCGCCGCGTGCGATGAAGTAAGATCGGGCGTCGTCGAGTGCGGTTTCGGTGCGCTCGGTTTCGCCGCGGACATTGTTGGCGACAGCGAGGCCCACGGCGGAGAGGGCGGCCGTGAGCCAGAGGACCATGAGCAGAGCGGAGCCGCGCAGCCTTGTGGCGCGGGCACCCGTGCCCGCCGCGCCGGCAATAATGCCGGCGCTTGTCTCAGCGTGGTTGGACAAAGTCGGCATAGTTCAAACCCGGCGAACGGTTTACCTGCAGAGGCGCGGTCAGGTCGCCCATCCCGAGGCCGGTGGCCGGCCGGTCGAGAGGAGCGTCGAGAGGAGCCATCTCGATGCGCACGGCGAGCGGAAGTTGCTGCTGGCTTACCCAGTCCGGACGCCATCGCCGAAACGGAGCTTCCTGCAGCGGCTCGAGATAAGCGAAGCGGCAGTACGAGAGACGATCGGCGAGCACAAACGAGCGCGGTCCAGGCTCGATCGGTGTGTAACGGACGAGTATCCCGGCAGCGGGGTCTTGTTCGAGGGCGGCGATTTGCTGGCCGGCCTGCGCGGGACCGGTGTACGGGATTTCGTTGACGATCAGACGAACGCCCTGACTCTTTTCAGCGGGAATCACCTGCAGCGCCGCGATCTGCGGACGTCCGCGCCAGGCTTCCTCGATCGAATATGCCGTAAGGAAGCGCATGGACCGCGGCTGTGCCTCGAAGAACGAGAAAGCGGACGCGTTGCCGGTCGGCGGCTGGTAGACGGCCAACGACCACGTGAAGCCGGCGATTTCGTTCTCGAGGATGGCGCGGGTGTTGGCGACGCGGCGGTTGGCGACGAGGCGAGCGTCGGTCTTATCCATGGTGCTGAAGCCGAGCCGCATCGCAACGAGCATTCCGACAGAAAGAAGACTAAGCAGCGAGACCGCGATCAGGATCTCGATGAGCGTGATGCCGGCCTGGGGATCTTTGTTCATTGGGCGATCGGTATGGGGATGCGGGCGCGCCGATAGCTTTCGAGCTGGATCGTGCGGCGCGCGCCGGTCGATGGCTGCCACCAGAGCTCGAGGGCAACGCGCTGGAGGATTTCAACGCCGGGTCCGGCCTTCGGTGGCATGTCGAATGGACGCAGCGCGGCGCGCCATCCGAATGGGATGCCGCCGGTTTGATTGGCATCGAACCGGCCTTCGACGGTTCCATCGAAGGGGAGATTTGCGTCGAGGAGCAGCTCGTTCATTTTGGTGCGCGCGAGGATGGCAGCGCGGTCATAGTCGGTGAGGCGCGAGGCGTTGCGGACGGATTGGGAGAGTCCGGCGATGAGACCCGCGACGGCGAGGCCCATGATGACGGTGGCTACGAGGACTTCGAGGAGGGTGAAGCCGCCGGTGCTTCGAAGCCCGTAGCGCGGAATGTGGGGCAGGTTGGTAACCGGCAGCCGGACACATTGAGCAAAGCCGATCGGCCTGGACTGTTGGAAATCAATGGACCCGCGCGATTGCCAATCGCGCACAGAAGGCCATCCCGCCCCACAAGCCAATGTTCGGTAACGAAATGTATGCGGCATTGGGCGAGATCGCCCGGGCCACAGGCTAAAGCCTGTGCCGGCATCTCCTCGTCTCATTTCGGTCCGTCCTCGCGGCGGATTTCCGGGACGCCGGTGGCGGGGTCGATACGCACGGCGCGGCGTGCTCCCTTGTCATTGCGCAGGACGAGCGTGATGCGCGGGAAGGCGCCGCCCGGCTGCAGCAGGAAGCGGCGGGGCTCGTCGCCTTCGATCGAAATCCCCTGCGGCATCCGCAGAGTGTTCTCGGGTTTGTTGCCGGAAGCGGCGGTGAAGACATCCACGTGATTTTCTTTGGGCGTAACGACCACGGCGGCGGCGAGCTCGCGCCGCTCGACGCGATTCATGGCGGCGGTGAGAAAGCTGGCAGTCGAGCCCGACGCCGAGGAGAGGCGGACGCTGGCGAGTCCGGAGGTGATGGCTGGAAATGAGACGCCCGCAATGACCGCGATAATCGCGACCACGATGAGCATCTCGATCAGGGTGACGCCCGACCGTCGAGAGATGGCACAAGCTTCAGCGTTCGTGTGCTCGCCTCCTGGCACTACTTCCAGCTCACGATGTCGGCGTTCAGGTCCGTGCCGCCGGGTTGGCCGTCCGCGCCGTAGGAAAGAATGTCGGGCTCGTCGCCGTGATCCCCAGGATATTTGTAGACGTACGGGTGCGACCACGGATCGGGCGCGACATCCTTCGTGAGATACGGCCCGTGCCATTGTTCGACACCGCTCGGCTGCGTGCGGAGCGCGGCCAGACCTTGTTCGGTGCCTGGGTATGAGCCCGTGTCGAGGTGATACTGGCCAAGGGCGAGCTGAAAATTTTCGAGCTGCTGTTTGGCAGCCACGACGCGGGCTTTGTCACCCTGGCTGAGCAGGCGAGGTCCGACGACGGCCGCGAAGACCGCGATGATGACCACGACCACGAGCATTTCGATCAGGGTGACGCCGGCCCGGGGGTTGGGGGTTTTCTTCATAAGACAGGTTCCTTTCCTGAACGCCGGCAGGAGTGCCCGCGCCACGTTCTAAATCGCGACATCGTTGATGCTCGTAATTGCAATCAACATACTTAAAACCAGCGCGCCCACGATCACACCCATCACGAGAATGACGAGCGGCTCGAAGATGGATGTGAAGCGCTTGATCGAGGCGCGCGTCTGTTCCTCGTAGATATCGGCCATGCGAGTGAACATGGCATCCAGCTTGCCGGTTTCCTCGCCGACGGTCAGCAGATGCGATGCAAGCGGCGGAAACATCTTCGTGCGCGCCAGGGGTTGCGAAATGCCTTCGCCGCGCTTCACGCCCTGCGCGACGTCCTTGAGTGAACCCGCCATGCGGGTGTTGAACATGATTCCGGCCGAGATGTTGAGCGATTGCACGAGCGGCACGCTGTTGCCGACCAGCGTCGACATGGCGCGGGCGAAGCGCGAGGTCTCGGCCTTCTGCAGCGCCTCGCCGAGAATGGGCAGGCGCAGGCGGTTGGTGTCCCACCAGAATCTTCCCTTTGGCGTGCCGATGTAAAAACGGAAGCCGCCGATCGCGAAAGCGAGCGTGAGCGCCACCAGCCACCACCAGTTCTGAACGATATGGCTGGCCTGGAGCATGATCAACGTCGGCACCGGAATCTTCATATGGCCGTCGTCGAAGATGGTCGCGAAGCGCGGCACCACGAAGTTGAGGATGACGAAAATCGAGCCGGCGCCGACCAGCGCGAGCAGCGACGGATAGATCATCGACGAAACGATGTAGCTGCGCAGCTCGTCGCGCGAGCGCTCGAATTCCGAAAGGCGCTCGAAGATGAGGCCGAGGTTGCCGGAGGCTTCTCCGGCGCGCACCATATTGATGAAGAGCTCGGAGAAATACGTTGGGTGCAGCGCGAGGGCGTCGGCGAGCGACTTCCCGCCTTTGATGGAGCGCAGGATGTCGAGGACGATCGCGCGGAACTGCTGCTTCGTGGTGAGCTCGCTGGTGATCGAAAGCGCGCGGTCGAGCGGGACGCCGGAATTGAGGAGCGTCGAAAGCTCCTGGGTGAAGAAGAGGACGTCCTGCCGGCGTCCGGCGCCGAAGGAGGGAAGTTTGAGGCCCGCGGATTTCTTTGCATCAAAGCCGACGTAGACCGGAGTCAGGCCCTGGCGGATGAGCTCGCGCGCGACGACGCGGCTGCTCTCGGCGGTGATTACGCCGGAGCGGAGTTTGCCGTCGGCGGCTACGGCGCGGTAGTGGAAAGTCGCGGCGGGCATTATTCAGCAGAAAACACAGGTGGATAAATATCAGAATTCCTGGGTGACACGGGTTACCTCTTCCGCCGTCGTGATGCCGTCGCGCACTTTCATCCAGCCATCTTCGCGCAGGCTCCGCATGCCGTTGCGGCGGGCCGCTTCGGTCAGGCGTCCGGCATCGGCGCTGGCCATGATCAGGTGGCGCAATTCGTCGTTGAGATCCATCAGCTCGAAGATGCCGGCGCGTCCTCTGTAGCCGGAGCCGTTGCAGGATGCGCAGCCCGCGCCGCGGAAAGTCTCGATTTCCTCGCCGGCGGGCGTAATCGCTTTGCTCGCGCTCTCGCGGCAATCGGCACAGATCAAACGAACCAGCCGCTGGGCGAGAATGGCCACCACCGACGACGTGACCAGGTAATTCTCGACGCCCATATCCATCAAACGTGTGACGGCGCTCGGCGCATCGTTGGTGTGCAGCGTCGAGAACACAAAGTGGCCGGTGAGCGCGGAGCGGATCGCGATGTCCGCCGTTTCGCGATCGCGGATTTCGCCAACCATGATGACGTCCGGGTCCTGACGAACGATGTGGCGCAGACCCGCGGCGAACGTCAGACCGATCTGCGGATTGACGTGGATCTGGTTGATGCCATCCATCTGGTATTCGACCGGGTCTTCGATGGTGATGATCTTCTTGTCGGGAAGGTTGATGCGCTTGAGCGCGGAATAAAGTGTAGTGGACTTGCCGCTGCCAGTGGGTCCGGTCACGAGAAAAATCCCATGCGGGAGCGAAGTGTAGTGCTCCATGCGGGCGAGCATGCGGTCGTCGAAGCCGAGGCGGCGCAGATCGTAGAAGTCGCCGGCGGAACGGTCGAGCAAGCGCATGACGACGCTCTCGCCGAAGAGCGTCGGGAGCGTAGAAACACGGAGGTCCACTTCGCGGCCGAGGATGCGAATCTTGATGCGCCCGTCCTGCGGCAGGCGGCGCTCGGCGATGTTGAGCTTCGCCATCAGCTTCAGGCGCGAAGTGATGGCGGCTTTGAGCTCGCGCGGCGGCTGCTCCTGATTGAAGAGCACGCCATCGACACGGAAACGGATGCGGAACTCCTTGTCGAACGGCTCGATGTGGATGTCGCTGGCGCGCTTTTCAATCGCCTGGGCGATCATGGCGTTGACGAGGCGGATGACGGGCGCTTCGCTCGCCATGTCGCGCAGATGTTCGAGGTCCTCTTCGTCGCCGGTTCCGAACTCGGCGGCCGCAGTCTGGCGGTCGGACTCGCTGTAGTGGCGGTCGAGGGCGTCGAGGATGTCCTGCTCGGCGGCGAGCTGCGGGTGGATTTCGAGCTTCGAGAAACTTTGGACCGCGTTGATGGTTTCGAAGTCGAGTGGATCGGCCATCGCGAGCGTAAGCGATCCTTCATCGATGGAGGCGGGAAAGATGCAGGACTGGCGCAGGAAGCGCGGCGAGAGTCCTTCGAGCTCGGGCGCGGCGGCGGGAGTGGAGAGCTGCGCGATGGGGAGCCCGAGCTGTTCGGAGAGAGCGGAGAGAAGATCGCGCTGGGCGATGAAGCCCATGTCGACGAGGATTTTGCCGAGTTTTTCGCCGCGGCGTTCCTTTTGGAGCTCGAGCGCGCGTTCGAGATCTTCGTCCGCGATCAAACCGCGGCGGATCAGGATCTGTCCGAGTGGGGGCGCGGTTGCCGTCAACTTCAGCGTTCCTGCTCTTCGATGATGGCCGCGAGATCCTGCGGCGCGGCGTGGGCGGCTTTGGCGTCCAGCAGTTTCTGCTTTTCGGCGGTCATGAACACGCGATGCGGCAAGCCCCGCGAATTTTCCCAGGAGTAGCTGAACAGGATGGTCTCCATCGCCACATGTTCGTTGGGCGGCAGATTTTCGAGAGTGACGCTCGCGTTCATCATGAGCTGCCGCATCGTGTCTTTGAGCTCGACGAGCTTCTTATCCTTGCGCGCGCGGGCCGCGGCAATTTCCTCCTTCGTAACCGCCGGCTTGAACGGGCTCGGGCTCATCGAAGCGTCGTTGATTAAATTGAGCTCGTTGGTGATCAGTACGCCATAGCCTTCGAGATAAGTGGCGCGCGCATCGCCCAGCGCGTAATAAGGGTCGGGCGAATAGGCCGCGATCTTTTGGTCGACGGACCGCTCGACAGCGAGGATGGTGGCACGGGAGATGCGCGATTCGGTCGCCGCAAAGCAGAGCGTGGCGATCGACAGCAGGATGACGGCGGTCTTCTTCATTGACCCGCTCCCGGAAATTCACTCGCGCCGAGGCGGGCGTAGCCGAGGTTCATCGTCTTGCGAAACACTTCGAAGTTTTCTTCGAGGGCGACCATCTGGGCGCGGTATCGGGCATCGCGCTTGTGTTCGGCATCGGCGACGGCGGCCTGAATGAGTTTTGCGTCTTCTTCGCGCGTCCGAGCCACCGCTCGCGTAACGACAGCCTGAATTTGTTCCGGCGAGGCGGACGCAACTACTGCAGCGGCCGTCTGAACGGCACCCGGCTTAAAGGCAGAAGACACATGCCACGCGGATACCAGCACCGCCACCGCCAGCACGCATGCCGACGCAAAGCCCAGACGCGCGCCGGAGTTCCAGAAACGCGCCCACATCGAGGGCTGGAATACTTCGTCCGAGACAAAAGCAATGCGCCGGGGGATTTCGCGATCGGGCAGGATGCGGAGTGCCGCGGTCGTCATGCGCAGACGATCGAGCTCGACCGCGCAGTCATCGCAGGCGCGGATGTGCTGTTCCATCTCGTGCCGCTCGCCGGCCGGAAGCTCATCGAAGGCGAAATCGCGCAGGGCTTCGGCGCGTCCGCAGGGAAACGAATCGGTACTCAACATGCATCACCTCTGTTGCCAGTCCTGTTGGCGGCGGGAGCCAGTTCACGCTTGAGCAGATCGAGAGCGGTGTAGATCCGCGATTTCACAGTCGAGACCGGGCACCCCAGAATCTCGCCCATCTCGTCGAACGTGAACCCCTCGTAGACCTTCAGCACGACTGCTTCACGCTGCTCCGGGTTGAGCCGGTCGAGGGCGGCGGTCACGGCGAGAGAAAGATCCACCGAAAAACCCGGCGCGGGATTGCGCCCGGCCTCAATGTTCTCCAAACCGTCCAGCGCCGTTTCGGGCCGGCGCTGGCGGAAGAGAGAATAGGCCTCATTGTGCGCAATCCGGTACAGCCAGGGGCCGAATCGCGCCGGGTCATCGAGCTTGCGGATGTTCTGGTAAGCCTTCAAAAATACGTCCTGGCTCAGGTCCAGAGCGTCTTCCTGATGGGCCGTAAGCCGAAGCAGGTAATTGAAGACACGCTTCTCCCAGCGCGACACGAGGAGGTTATAGGCCTCGATGTCGCCCCGGCGAACTCGTGAAATCAGGTCCGTGTCTTCGACGGCCCGAAAGATCAAACTCTGGCTCCTGGTGACAAGACGCACTGGGCGCCGAAAAAGTCGAAGTGAACATTTTCAGTCTACCGGGAAACGGCAGGCGGGCGAGAATCAGGTCCCTGCGAAAATAAGTGGACATGAGCTTTCTCGACAATCTGGAAAACAACCTGAAAGCGCTCGAATCCCGGGAAGAAGGCGGAGGGGATGACAATCGCCGGCGGGACCGTGAGAAGAAGCTGGCGATCGCGGCGGCGCCCTGGGCGGAGCGACTGAAGAGAGAACCGTTTGCGCAGACCTTGATGCAGCAGGCGACCCTGGCCGGGCGAACGAGCCGGACGAAAATCAACCTGGTATGGATAGGCACGACGCTGCGTCTGGAGGCGCGCGGCCATCGCCTGGAACTGCGGCCGGGGCCGAAGGGCGTGTCGGCGGTTTTCCTGAATGGGTCCGAACAGGTCCGGGAGGAATCCGTGGATCTGGCCGGAGATCCGAAGAAGCTCGTAAGTAAGTGGATGCCGATGCTGGAGGAGCAGAAGCGGCGGGATGACGAGCAGGCAGCGCTGAGTTTGGCGGCGGAAGAAGCGGAGCACGAGTGAGCAAGGCCGAGTGATAGAAGCCGATCTACGAGCGGTTCTACCGGCCGACCTGCCGCATCGCGAGCG
This sequence comes from Bryobacteraceae bacterium, assembly GCA_035552355.1. GTDB lineage: Bacteria > Acidobacteriota > Terriglobia > Bryobacterales > Bryobacteraceae > BOG-234. The sequence goes on from DASZLP010000226.1 coordinate 12,601, forward strand.
GGTAATCGACGGCGCGTCGAAACACTTCGCCCTGATCGCAGAAGCCAATAAAGTTCTCAATCTGACGCGCATTACAACGCCGCGCGAGGCGGCCGTGAAACATGTGCTCGATTCCGTGATGCCGTGGCGGCTTTTTGCCGGAGCCGGGCATGTGCTCGACGCGGGCACCGGCGCCGGATTCCCCGGGATTCCGCTCGCTATGGCGCTGCCGGAGACGCGGTTCACCCTTGCGGAGTCGATTCAGAAGAAGGCGCGGTTCGTGGAGTCCGCGGTGGCGGAGCTGAAGCTTCCGAATGCGCTGGTGACATCCCGGCGCGCGGAAGAACTCAGCGAGATCAGCATCATCACAGCTCGGGCGCTGGCCCCGATTCCGAAGACACTGGCGCTCTTTCGTCCCGCGTTGAAAGGCGGGGCGCGGCTGCTGCTTTATAAGGGTCCGGACGCCGAGCAGGAGATTGCGGAAGCCGCGGCCGAGGCGGAGCGGTTCCACGCGCGGTTGGAGGTTGTAATGAGCTATGAGCTGCCGGATGGACTGGGGACGCGAAAGATGGTGCTGGTTGAGGTGCGCTGAAGCGGTCCGCTATATGGTTTCTCCGGCGCGTGTCACATCATACCCGGCGAGCATTTCCAACTGCCGCCGGAAGCGCGCGCGATTCAGAACGTCGATGACTCCCTGCACGGCGCGGCGCGTCACATCCTTTTTATGAAGAACGAGCTCGAAGCGTTCGCCGGCCAGGGGAATGAAGTCCAGTCCGAAGCGGCGCGCGGCCGACTGCGCGGCTATGCAGCAATCGGCGGCGTCCGAAGCGACGGCCCATGCGGCGGCGAGATGTCCGGGGACACTCGTGCCGCTCCCGTGCACATTCGCCGCCGTCATCCCTGCCGCGCCGACAAGTGAGTTGAACAGACGGCGGCTGCCGGAGCCTTCCTCGCGATTCACAAAGCGCACGCGCGGGCTGGCGAGGTCGGCCACACCCCGGATGCCCTTTGGGTTGCCGCGCTGAACGACGAATCCTTCTTCCCACAGCGCGAAGGTGACGACGGAAAAGGCGCGTCCGCCGGCGATCGGATCGTTGAGGTGGCTCCCGGCGATGTCGATTTTTCCGGCGCGCAGCCATTCGAGAGAGCGCGCGCTGTTCGCGTTGGCGAGGATCACGTCGACCCCGGCCTCGCGCGCGTGGCTGGCGAGAAGGGACAGCGCCGGATCGCAGCCCGCTATCAGAAGGCGGTTGGAGTGGTCGGGTTCCCTCGCCACGGCGGCGCGGCCCGGAGTCGCGACCACACCGTCGGCGACGGGCAACCAGGCGGGAAATCGCGTGGGAGCGACGCCGATCGTGCGCCGGCCCACGCGGCAAAGCTGTATTGGCTCGCCGGGGCCGGGATGCGGATCGTCGAGAGGTTCGAAGGCATGCGTTTCGGCGGCGAGCGTTTCTTCTTCGATGCTGAAGAGATCTTCGACGGATGTTTCGAGAACCCGCGCGAGCTTCAGGGCGACCGCCGTGTTGGGCATGTAGGTGCCCGCCTCGATCGCATAGATGGCCTGGCGGGTGACTCCGACCTGCGCGGCGAGATCGATGGCGGAAACGGCGCGCGCTTTTCGCAACGCCGCCAGCCGGTTCTTCATATGACCACTATAAAGGACTCTGTAATGTTATCGACGGCGAAAACGCGCCGACATCAGCGTGGGCGCGGCGGGCGAGAGCGCCCGCGCCACAATGATCAATTGGACTCCAACACTCAGGAAACCATTCGCATCTCGCGCAAAGGCGCAGACCGCCTTCGGTCGGGGCATCCCTGGATCTTCCGGTCGGATGTCCTCGAGACCGCCGACGCGCAACCCGGCGCGATCGTGAACGTCGTCGATTCCGCCCGCAAATTCGTGGGTCAGGCGCACTACAGCTCATCCTCGCAAATCGCGCTGCGCATGCTCGACGCGTCGAACGCGCCGTTCGATATCGCGGCCCGGATCGCCGCCGCGCAGCGCTTTCGCGAAACGGTTGTGACCGACTCAACCGCTTACCGGCTCGTACACGCGGAGGCCGATTTCCTGCCGGCGCTCATCATCGACCGCTACGGCGACGCGTTCGCCGTGCAGGCGCTCAACCAGGGAATGGACCGCGCGTTGCCCGAAATCGTCGGGGCGCTTGAAACACTTTTCTCCGCCTCCGCGATCGTGTCGCGAAACGATGCGGCCGTGCGGACGCTCGAAGATCTGCCGCGCGAAACTCGCGTGCTCGCCGGCGAAATCGACGGGCCGGCCGCGATCCGGATGAACGGTTTTCAGATGGAGGCCGACCTGCTGCACGGGCAGAAGACCGGCGTCTTTCTCGACCAACGCGAAAACTATCTGGCGGCCGCCCGGTATGCATCCGGCAGTGCGCTCGATTGCTTCACGTCGACCGGCGGATTCGCCCTTCATCTCGCGAGAGCCTGTGAGCGCGTCGAAGCGGTGGATTCGAGCGCCGCGGCACTCGCCACCGCGCAGCGGAATGCCGATGCGAACGCGGTCCCGAACATCGAATTTCGCGAGGCCGACGT
>DASZLP010000227.1:0-2606 GCA_035552355.1 Bryobacteraceae bacterium
CTGGGGTTGGACGATCTGCAAGAAGAGAACAGTATCGTGCTGGTGGAGTGGGGCGAGAAGTTTCCCAGCGTAGTGAAGCGCAGTCAGGGCGAGATCGTGATGACCTCAATCGATGGGGATAAGCGGCGGATCGTTCTCAACGTGAAGCCGGAACCCGCCGCGGTCAGCTCTAAAAACCCATGATGTTATAGCCGCAGTCAACGTAGGTGATTTCGCCGGTGATGCCGCTGGCGAGATCTGACGCGAGGAAGACCGCGGTTGTGCCGACCTCCGACTGCTGCACGTTGCGCTGCAGCGGTGCACGTTCCTCGTGCGACTTCAGCATTTCGCCCAGGTCCTTGATGCCGCGCGCGGCCAGGGTCTTGATGGGACCGGCAGAGATGGCGTTGACGCGGATTTTTTTGCGTCCGAGCTCGAAGGCGAGATAGCGCACTGTGGCTTCGAGCGCCGCCTTGGCGACGCCCATCACGTTGTAGCGCGGGATGACCTTGGTGGACCCGTAGTAGGTCATGGTGATGATGCTGCCGCCGTCGGTCATCAGCGGAGCGGCCGCGCGGCTGACCGCGATCAGCGAATAGACGCTGACATCGTGGGCAATGCGGAAGGCTTCGCGGCTGGTCTGAAGGAAGTCGTTGTGCATGGCATCGGCGGGCGCAAACGCGACGGAGTGTACGAGGATATCCAGCTTGCCATGCTTCTCTTTCAGCGTGGCGAACAGACTATCGATCTCGGTGTCGCTTGAGACATCGCACTGATAGGCTTCGGCGCCGGGCAGCTCTTTGATCATGTCCTCGGCTTCGAGTTTGAGCCGCTCGTTCTGGTAGGTGATCAGTAACCGCGCGCCGGCTTCATTGAGCTTCTGCGCAATGCCCCACGCGATACTGCGCTTGTTCGCAACGCCGAAGACGATAGCGGTGCGGCCTTTCAGATCGATCATGCAGTCATATCCCTTTCCATTACGAATCCTCAGAGTATCAGTCGTCTGCTTGTTATAATCTACGTTATATAGGGAGTGGTAGCATGTTGACAGCAAAAGTAACGACCGTTGGCTCTTCGTCGGGCATCATTCTGAACCGTGAAGTGATGACCCGTCTCGGTGTTCGGAAGGGAGATGTTCTGTATTTGACGGAAGCGCCGGACGGCGGGTACAGGATTACTCCGTACAACCCAGAGTTCGAACGTCAGATAAAGCTGGCGGAAGAAATCATGCACGACGATCGCGAGGTACTGCGAGCCCTGGCGAAGTGAGCCCGCGTGCGCGTGTCTGGCGCTGGGTAGAGCCGGCCGCGGTGTATGCGATTCACGATCGCCTGATCGCTGAGCACGGCGGCCTGGGAGGCATCCGCGATCGAGCCATGATCGAATCCGCTATGGCTCGTCCTCAAAATCTGTTCACGTATGGCAAGCCGGATGCTGCGGATTTGGCCTCCGCGTATGCTTTCGGGCTGGCCCGCAATCACGGCTTTGTGGATGGAAATAAGCGTGTCGCATGGACGGTTTCGAGGCTTTTCCTCGCCCGTAACGGATTGCAACTCAAGTTTCAACCTATTGACGCAATCGCCGCCGTTGAGCGTCTTGCCGCCGGGGCTATCTCTCAGGATGAGTTCGCTCAGTGGCTTCGGGCGCACCTGACTGCTTGAGATTGCGAGCGGTGTCAGCCGCCGAGGTCGACCAAATCCACACTATCAATCGCGCGGCCGAGGAAGCGTGTGCCGAGCGCGCGGAACTTTGCGACTGAATCTGTCGCGTAGAAGCGGACCGATGGGTCGCGCCCTGCGGAGGATTCGAGCGCGAGGCGTGCAGCCACCTGCTCTGCCGTGACGTGCGCGGAATCGATGACGCGGATGGCCTGGCCGGCGGCGTGTTCGCGCAGAATGCCTTCGATGACCGGCCGCAGCAGCGGATAGTGCGTACAACCGAGCACCAGCGTGTCGGCCGTCATGCCGGCCGCAGCAGTGTGCGATAACAGATCGTCGAGATAGATTCCGGCGACCTCGCGTGTGACCGGGTGATCGATCCAGCCTTCTTCGACCAGTGGCACGAGCAACGGGCAGGCTTTCTCGATAGCGCGGAGGCCGCGCTCCCGGCATGCTGCCGAGTAAGCATGGCTCTCGACGGTCGCGGCGGTTGCGACGACCATGACATCGCCTGTCTCGGAGCTTTCGAGCGCCGCGGTAGCGCCGGTTTCGATCACCCCGATCACCGGCACATCGACGGCCGCGCGCAGCGCGTCCAGTGCAAGCGCGCTGGCGGTGTTGCAGGCGATGACGAGCGCTTCCGCGCCTTGCTCGACCAGGAAATGCGCGCTGGAGACGGCATACCTCGCCACGGTGGCGCGGGACTTGGACCCGTAGGGCAGGCGCGCTGTGTCGCCCAGATAGAGATAGTCCGCCGACGAGGCCTGGTTCAGGAGTGCTGCCAGCACGGTGAGGCCGCCGACGCCGGAGTCGAAGACGCCAATCACGGGAGTGGATTTCACGGAACCTCGGCGGTTGGCGGGGGTGGAGTGGCGCTGGCGGCCAGATAGGTGCGGGTCAGGTCTGCGTGTCCGGCGAGCGTGTCACGCGGCGCGCCGTCCACCAGGAAGCGCACCTGTGTGATCTCCG
>DASZLP010000228.1:0-7349 GCA_035552355.1 Bryobacteraceae bacterium
AAATCGGCGTCTGATCAGACGCCGCCTCATTGAAGCAGGTCCAGACCCAGATCTGTGGCCAGCGTTTCGACGGCAAATCGGCGTCTGATCAGACGCCGCCTCATTGAAGCCGGCATCCCACATCTTTGACGCCGCTGTCCGTACGCAATTCCCCATCTGATCAGATGCGGCTCCATTGAAGCTCAATTCGGTGGCGCTGGACGTTGAGTACGCTCAACATACTGCGTCCACTGCCGCCAGAACATCGGCGGTGCGCGTTACGACGCAATACTCGCCATCCAGATTCGGAAGACTCATGGCATGTACTTCCGAGGCGGTCCGGTATCTTCCGGCCCAGTCGTTTCGGGCGAACGTAAAGCAGGCGTCTTCGACGAGGAACGTGTCGAATCCGAGATTTCCGGCCGTGCGAACCGTGGCCTCGACGGAGTTGTTGGTGATCACCCCGGCGACAACCAGCAGATCCTGATTCGAGGCGCGCAGGGTCGATTCAAGATTCGTACCAACGAAGGCGCTGTTCGTCCGCTTGGCTATGACAGTCTCGCCGTCGAGAGGCTGGCATTCAGGCTTGAACTCATTGCCGGTCTGGCCGGGGCGGTAGTACGAGGCCGGATCGGTTGAATCGTGACGGATGTGATAGATCGGCCGCTTCGACTCTCGCCAGGCGTGGAGCAGAGCGGCGATGTTCCTTTCCGCATCGTGATTGTTCCGCTCACCCCAGCTCGGATGATCGATCGCCCTCTGGAGATCGATTACGATCAGTGCCGCGTTGTGTGGCAAGGAAACAGGTAATGCGCGGAGCACTTCCTGATGTTATAGCGCTCCGGTCTACCGGGCTAAGTCGGAGACCAGGTTTGCCACGTTCGGCGTTCCCCACCCGGTCGCAAGATCATAGCCGGCGTGCGCGGCAAATCCGACGGTCGAACCGCTGAGGATGTTATTGCCCGCCGTGATGTCGTGGAAATCGACAGCGTAATTCGCACCCTGCGCGATCGCATAGATCGCCGCATTCGCGAAACCGATCGAACCCTTTGAAGCGGCGGCGCGCGCGGTATTGGCGAGGGCAAAAATGCCGGCCCACTGCGGCGATCCGGCGCTGGTCCCCCCAATGATGTAAAAGCCGGCCGCCGCCGGGCCTTCCGCCGAATAGTAGATCAGCACGCCGCCGTCCACCGCGGCATTGTAAGCGACATCCGGCACTGCGCGTCCTGAGAATCCCAGCGCGCTCTGCCAGGAAGGCGGCGCGAAAATCGTGCTGACCGCTCCACCTCCTGCCGACGCGATAAACGCCTCGTTCCACACCGCCTCCGCCCCATAAGCCACCGGGGTGCACGAGGAAGTGGACGGCGGCGCGCACTGGCCGGCCAGCAGGACAAGATTGCCCTCCGGCAGTCCCTGCGTTCCGCCCACTCCGGTGACCAGCGGATCCGACGCCGGATAACTTGCGTTGGCGACGCTGAAGTTTCCGTTGGTGGCTCCGAAATCGCCGGAGGAGGCCAGCAGCGTCATCCCGTTCGCCACAGCGTCAACGTAAGTCTGGTGCGCCTGTTTGAAATGCGAATTGTTTCCCTTGAAAGAGGCCTCGGGCGTTCCGAAGCTCTGCGAGACGATGCTGCCGGGATAATGATCGACGGCGTACCGGATGGCGAGATTGATCGAATCTCCGTGCGGGTCCGGTGCAACGATCAGCCGGATCTTCGCCAGAGGCGCAATGGCGTGCGCCCATTCGACGTCGAGCGTCGTCTCGAAGGTCCAGCCTGCCTCGTCCTGGGGTTTGTTCTTTAAATTGACGTTTGGACAGCCGGCGGCGCAGATGACCTGGAAATCGGGCGCGGGGAACGAGCTGCCGAAGAAGACCTGATGGAAGGTGGCGAGATCCTGCGCGATAGTCGGGCTGCCGAACGCGTCGATAATGACGATGGTCTGGCCCTGGCCGAAGTTGCCGCTCTGCAGCACGGGCAGGATGTTATACGCGGTGTAGATGAAGCCCGGCGTATAGCAGTAAATGATGCCGGGTGTGGGAGACGTGGGGTCATTGGTCGCGCAAGCCGGAATCCCGTTCGGCGCTACACCGTTGGACTTCACGAAGGCGCGGGGCGGGTTCGCCGTGTAGGTGAGGTCCTGAGCCGACGCTGAAAAGGCCGCGCCGGTGATTGATATCGAGCCAACCATCGCGAGCGTGATTGCGCGACGATTCCATCGGTAGTTCCGCATGCTTTCCTCCTGTCGATTCAATCGACCCGGCTGTTCGGTCCTGACATTTTACCCGCCGGTCTTACAGGATATCGCTTTATACGGCATAAGAAGAAGCATTTTAATGACGCCTGGGCCCGGAGTTCCGTAAATCTGACAACGCATCATATAAACTACGGAATCGGCATCTCACACAAACGGCAGTCGAAAATTCTCATAAGGAAAACCAAATGAAACCAGCATCCTCGAGTTTGCTCGCGGCGGTTGTATTGACCGCATGCGCCATGGCCTTTGCCCAGGCGCCGCCCCAGGGAGGCCGCGGTGGCGGCGCGCCCGGCGGCGGCCGCGGACCGGGCGGTCCTCCGCGTCCGGCGCTTTCCGTGACGACATCGGCATTTCCCGATGGCGGCGAAATCCCCGCGAAGTATACGTTCCGCGGCGAGAACAAGTTTCCGGGATTCGAGTTCCACTGGAATCTGGGCACTAACCCGGGGACGGCGCCGGACACTCTGAAGACTTACGCGATTATCTTCCACGACATCGAAAACTCGACGAACAAGACGACCACGGATACGCTGCACTGGAGCGTGTTCAATATCCCGGGAACCGCCGCCAGCGTGCCGGAGGGTCTGGCGGCCGGCGATCTGCCGGACGGCACCCGTAACGGCCCCGGCATCGCGGCGGGACGCGGCGGCAATCCGCCGGCCTACTTCGGACCCGGCGCGGGGCCCGGACCGTTCCATCACTATGTATTCGAGTTCTACGCGCTCGATACGAAGATCGATCTGCCCGCGAACACCACGCGCGACGAGCTGATGAAGGCGATGGACGGGCACGTTGTGGGCAAGGCCGCTTACGTCGGCCGCTATCATCAGGCTGCCCAGTAAGCGCAGCCGTGCCAGGCCGATTCGGTCTGGCACGGCTGAAATGGAATAGAATTTAGTGCGAGGTCGAGACTTGATGAAGCATATCCGCAACTCGCTTGCGGTTTTCCTCGCCATTACGGCAACAGCACTCGGGCAGACAGCCACACCGCCGAAGGTCGCGCATCGCGCGCCGACGGTGGCCGATTGGACGGCTGTGGGGAAATTGCCCGATTTTACGGGAGTCTGGGAGATTCCACTGGGCGGCCCGGCGCGCGGCGCGGCAGGGCGCGCCGGCCCTCCAGCGGTTGGCGCTCGTACCGGCGGCGGACGAGCTGCTCCAGCGCCTCCCGCACTGACGCCCGAATATGCGGCCAAAGCGCAGGAGAAGGCGAAGAGCGCCGCAAAAGCGGAAGACAATCTTTCGGCGAACTGCCTGCCGCCGGGAATGCCGGGCATCATGGGGCAGCCGTATCCGATCGAAGTCCTGATGACGCCCGGGCTCATGACGGTCGTCGTCGAAGCTTACACGCAGGTGCGGCATATTTACACCGACGGCCGCCCGCTGCCGGAAGACCCGGATCCGAGCTTCGACGGCACCTCCGTCGGGCACTGGGATGGCGACACGCTCGTGGTCGAGAGCGTCGGATTTGAAGAGGTCCCGCGCGGCATTTCATTCCCTTACAGCGAGAAGATGAAAATCGTCGAGAGATTCCGGCTGTCCGATCCGGAGACTCTGAATATCGAGACGACGATTCAGGATCCGCTGGCCCTGACCAAACCTTATTCGATGGGCAACCGGATCTTCAAGCGGCACCGCAGCTGGACGATCGCCGAATACGTGTGCGAGGAAAACAATCGCAACTTCGTGGATGAGAAGGGCAAGGCAGGAATCAATCTGGCGGCGCCGACGGCGTCGCCGAGGTAAACAATCGATAAACGAAAGGCTCATATGACAAACAGGCTGACGCGAGCGGCGATGCGGGGAATCATGACGGCGGGTCTGATTGCCGGCGGCGCTGGGGCGGCTCTGGCGCATCACTCCGCCGCGATATTCGACGCCTCCACGCAGAAGGTGCTTACCGGAACCGTCAAAAAATTTGATTACAGCAACCCGCACACGTGGGTCTGGATCGAGGTGGCGAACGATCAGGGCGGCACGGATCTGTGGGGCGTCGAGGGCATGAGTCCAAATTATCTGAATCGCCGGGGCTGGTCGCGCAACACGCTGAAGGTGGGCGACAAGCTGACGATCACGGTTCGGCCCATGAAGAACGGCGAGAAGGCTGGGATGTGGCTGCGCGCCACGCGTCCGGATGGCGAAGTGCTGTTGATGAACGGCGAAATCAAGGACAAGGATTAGGTCGGGCCCCCTCACCTGCGCGCGGGCCGCGCCGGCCTGGCACGACAAGCGCCAGCGGATATCCTGTAACTTATGCCCGCAACGGTTGCCGACGTCACGCTCGCGCCTCCCGAACTTATCGCCAAATACGAGCCGGTGATCGGGCTTGAAGTCCACGTTCAGCTCGGCACCAATACGAAGATCTTCTGCGGATGCCCCACGGTCTTTGGCGCCCCTCCCAACACCAACGTCTGCCCGGTCTGCCTGGGGCTTCCTGGCGCGCTTCCCGTCCTCAGCCGTGAAGCCGTCGAGCTCGCCATCAAAGCCGGGCTCGCGCTGAACTGCACGGTCCGCCCGCTTTCACGGTTCGCGCGCAAGAATTACTTCTACCCCGACTCACCCAAGGGCTATCAGATCTCGATGTATGACGAGCCGCTGGCCGAGCATGGCTGGGTCGATATCGAGCTCGACGATAATGTAAAGAAGCGCATCGGCGTTACCCGCGTGCATATGGAAGACGACGCCGGCAAGAGCCAGCACGAGGGCTTTGCCGATTCCGCGCGCTACACCTATGTCGATCTCAACCGCTGCGGCGCGCCGCTCATCGAGATCGTCAGCGAGCCGGACATCCGCTCGTCCGGCGAGGCCGTGTTGTATCTCGAGGAGCTGAAGCAGACGCTGCAGTTCGTTGAAGTCTCTACCTGCGACATGGAGAAAGGTCATCTCCGTTGCGACGCCAACGTTTCCGTACGCCTCAAAGGAGCTCCGAAATTCGGCACGCGCGCGGAGGTCAAAAACCTGAACTCCTTCCGCTTCCTGAAGCAGGCCGTCGAATATGAGATCGCCCGGCAGGTCGCGATCCTCGAAGGCGGCGGGACCATTCACCAGGAAACCCGCCTGTTCGACTCCGACACCGGCGAAACACATGGCATGCGCAGTAAAGAGGACGCGCACGACTATCGCTACTTCCCCGAGCCCGATCTCGTGCCGCTGCGCGTCGGCGACAAGTGGCGCGAGGAAATCCGCGCGTCGATGCCCGAGCTTCCCGCCGCCAAACGCGCGCGCTTCATCGCTTCTTTCGGATTGCGCGATTATGACGCGCGGGTGCTCACGGCGACACGCGCGATGTCGGAATACTACGAGATCGTGGCCGCGACATCGGGCGATCCCAAAACCGCGGCTAACTGGGTCATGGGCGATCTCGCCGGTCTGTTAAAAGCCGCCAGCAAGGACATCGCGGAGTCGCCCGTGCCGGCGGCGCAGCTCGGTGAACTCGTTGGCATGATCGTCAAAGGGGAGCTGAGCGGCAAGCTCGCGAAGGAAGTCCTGGGGAAAATGTTTGAATCGGGCGACGCGCCCGGCGTGATCGTCGAGCGCGAGGGCCTCAGGCAGATCAGCGACACCGGCGCCCTCGAAAAGATCGTCGACGAGATCATCGCCGCCAATCCGAAACAGGTCGAGCAGTTCCGGAGCGGCAAAGCGACCGTCATGGGATTTTTCGTCGGCCAGGTGATGAAGGCTTCCCGCGGGCAGGCGAACCCCGCCACCGTGAATGAAATCCTCAAATCCAGACTTTTGTAAGGAGCACCATGCTGAAAGAAGGCGACGCCGCACCGGATTTCAAAGTTTTCACCGACACGGGCGAAGAGTTCAGCCTCGCCGGCCATAAGAACGAGAAGATCGTTCTCTACTTCTACCCGCGCGCCGACACGCCGGGCTGCACCATTGAGTCCTGCGAATTCCGCGACTCGGTGAAGAAATTCACGAAGAAGGGCGTTACCGTGATCGGCGTCTCGCCCGACACGACAAAAGCGCAGGCGAAGTTCAAGGAGAAGTTCGATCTCAACTTCACGCTGCTCGCCGATGCGGACAAGGACATCGCGAACAAATACGGCGTGATCAAGGAAAAGAACATGTACGGCAAGAAGGTGATGGGCGTCGCGCGGACCACTTTCGTCATCGAAAACGGCAGGATCGTGAAGATTTTCAACAACGTGAAGCCCGAAGGTCACGCGGAAGAAGTCTTATCGGCGCTTTGAGGTGGCGCGGGCACTTGCCGCCTTTGGCACGTAGTGGAATCTCACGAGATAAATGTTTTCGCCACGGCCGTGCTTTGCGACCTTCAGCAGATCCACCACTCCCAAGAATCCGGATTCCCGCGCCAATTGCGGCGTAATGTCCGGCAACCCGATCGGCTCGATGGAATCCACCTTGATCTCGCCTTCCTCCATCGGGTAGCGCTTGCCGGCGGTCACGTGCGGTCGCGTCCAGATCCGGACGCTGCAGGTAATCTCGCCGTTGCGCACGCCGTCGCGCAATCGCTTCGTGAATACCATGAAATGTGAGTTTACCGCCGCAGGCGCAACCCGCCGGATGCCCCTTGTGATGCGGAAACGGCGACGCGACTTTCGTATCGAGAGAGTAGCCGGCTCCAGTGTCCGCCTTGGCGCACAGATGCCGCGCGTACTTCGCGAGGCTGGGCTTCAGAGCTGCAAATCCCATGGGAAAGTCGGGATTCGTCTTTGGCAGTGTGTATCTGATCGCGGGCAGAGTGTATCTGATCGACGACGGCGCTTACGCACCGGGTTTAGGGGTGACACGTCACGCCGGCGCGGGTGCTGCGCAACAACCAGCCAGCCGGTTACCGGCGGGCAACCGCTCACCGCGCTCTTCTCGATCCCATAGGCCTCGGTAAATTCACGGACTGCTTCGCCGTACTTGCGTGTGGTCAGGCCGAGCATCAGCTTCTCCCACACCGATTCCGTCAAGGGCTCGCCGCGATGGAACATCTCGTAGCTGCCCAGACGCATTTCCCGGTTGTCCGTCGATCGCACCCGCGGCCGCTCGATCGGCACCTTCTGGCCCATCATCACGCAGTAACCGCGCTCGCTGCCCCAGCGGCTGGCCTGCCGCTCCTTCGACGGCTGGCTGCGCGCGCCTGCCAGTTGGTTCAC
>DASZLP010000229.1:0-2422 GCA_035552355.1 Bryobacteraceae bacterium
TCCTGCGCGTGCTGAAGAGCGAGCTCTACGGAGTAGGCGTATACGATCCCGTGACGCTGGTCGCCGCTCCCACCCTGCTGGCGCTGATCGCGCTGGTCGCAAGCCTGTTGCCGGCGCTGCGGATCAGCAGGATCGATCCGGTGGAATCGCTGCGGGCCGAGTAGCAAAAGAATTGGAGGCTAATGTGCTGAAAGATCTGAAATTCGCTCTACGGCAGTTGCGGAAGTCACCGGCGTTTGCGATTACCGCGATTTTGACTCTGGCCATCGGCATCGGCGCCAACACGGCTATTTTCAGCACTATGGATGCCATCGTGCTCCGGCCGCTGGCCATCCCGGACATGAACCGCGTGGTTACGGTCTACGACGCGCAGAATAGTGCCGACGATTATCCGGCCACAACGCTTGGCAACTATGAGGACTGGGCGCGCCAGAGCCGCTCTTTCCAGGACCTCGCCGCCCATGCCAATGAATCGCTTACCCTCACGGGAGCAGGCGACGCGGCGCATGTGCAGGCCTCCGCCGTTTCGCCCAATTTCTTCGGCCTGCTTCGTATCGGTCCACTCATGGGCCGCGTGTTTCGCCCGGACGAAGGCCGGCCGGGACGTGACGGTGAAGCAGTGTTGAGTTACAGCTTCTGGCGGCGACACTTCGGCGGCGATCCAGATGTGGTCGGCCGGCGAATTGAACTGGATGACCGCGCTTACACCGTGATCGGAGTAATGCCGGAAACGTTCGGCTATCCTTCCGATTCGGATCTGTTTCTGCCGTTGGCCGCTACGCCGCAGCAGATGGAAAACCGCGCCGCACGCGATTATTTTGTGATTGGCCGCCTCAGGCCCGGCGTAAGCGTGCAGGCGGCGCAGGCGGAAATGGAGGCCATCGCAGCGCGGCTCGCAAAACTGTATCCCGCAACCAATCTCGGATGGAAGGTAAAAGTCACTCCGCTGCTCGATAACATTAACGGCACGCTTACGCCGCTTTATATGCGGATGATGATCTCCGCGACCCTGTTCGTGCTGCTGATCGTCTGCGCGAACCTGGCAAATCTGCAGTTCGCGCGCGGGCTGCGGCGGCATAACGAGATGGCCGTGCGCACCGCGCTTGGGGCGCAGCGGTTTCGGCTTTTGCGGCAACTCCTCGCGGAGAGCGTGCTGCTCGGGCTGGTGGGCGCGGCGGGTGGATTGTTACTCGCGAAACTAGACCTGCAGATATTAGTCAACACCATGCCGCCGCTCATCGCGCGCTACATCGCAGGATGGAACCACGTCTCTCTGAATGGACGCGCGCTCGCTCTCTCGCTTGCGCTGGCGGTTGGTGCGGGCGTAATCTCCGGGCTCGCTCCCGCGCTCGAGTCGCTGCGCCTGAACCTTGTAGACCAGTTGAAGACCGGCGGGCGCACCTCTACAGGCTCGGCCAGAACACACCGGCTGCGGAATGTTTTTGTCGTCGCCCAGATCGCTCTGGCCGTGACCCTGGTCATCGGCGCAACTCTCATGGTCAAAGGGCTCGACGCAATGTCCCACCGCTCTGATGTCTACGGGCCGAAACGGATACTCACCTTCAATGTGAGTCTTCCTGCCCAGCACTATGGCACGCCGCAAAAACAGGCGGAGTGGTATGCGGACAGCCTCGGCAAAGTCCAGTCTCTGCCAGGCGTAAAGAGCGCGGTCATCACCACGGTTCTTCCCGAAGGCGGCGACGGTACATGGAACGACAGCTTCAGGCTCGATCATCGCCCCGTCGTTCCCGGGCAGATACAGAACGCCGCGCGTGTTGCTGTCAGCACAGGTTATTTCTCCGCGCTGCACATTCCCGTGGTCGAGGGTCGCGCATTCACGACCGCCGACGGACTGAACACGACGCCTGTAGCGGTCGTAAGCCGCGGCTTCGCCGCCCATTATTTTCCAGGAGCCTCTGCTCTCGGCCACAAGATCCGCTTCGGAGAAGCGCGCGACAGCAGCGATCCGTGGGTAACGATCGTAGGCGTCGCAGCCGATGTGCGCTATCAATGGACCGACAACTCGCCCGAACCGGCAATCTACCTCAACGCCGCACAGCTTCCCCCCAGCGGCGCAAAATACGCCGTGATCACTGAGGGCGATCCGCTTGCCGTCGCCTCAGACGTGCGCCGCGCCCTCGCCGCGCTCGATCCCGGGTTGCCGCTCGATGCTATGCAAACCTACGCCGAGTACGTTCGGGAGGGGCTGATCGGTCTGACGAATGCAACGTGGATGCTCGCGGTGGACGCGGCCATCGCCCTGCTGCTGGCCGGCATCGGAATCTTCGGCGTGATGGCGAATCTTGTAGGCGAACGCAGACGCGAGATCGGTGTCCGGCTCACCATGGGTGCGCGCCCGGAAGACGTGCTGCGAATGTTCCTGCGCCGTGCCGCGGTTCTAGCCGGAATCGGCCTCGCTATC
>DASZLP010000230.1:0-15509 GCA_035552355.1 Bryobacteraceae bacterium
AATCGCTCCTGCCGCCAAACGCCGGCGCGCTGAGTTCATCCGGGAGGCGGTAAAAGAAGCCATTTTCCGAAAAGAGCAGTCAAACATGCGGGCCGCCTACCGGCAACAGCCCGACTCGGCGGATGAAGCGGATACCTGGGAACTGCCGGAGGAATGGGATTGAGGCAATTTGAGATCTGGTGGGCTGACTTGCCGGCGCCCGTCCGCAGGAGGGCGCTTCTGCTTTTGACTCGCGAGAGTGCGTACGGGTATCTGAATAAGTTCACTGTCGCGGAGATCACTCGCACGATTAAGAGCGATCGCCTGTGAAATCACGCTGGGCAAGCCGGAAGGCCTTTCAAAACCCTGCGTCGCAAACTGCGACAATCTGCGAACCGTGCCGAAAGCGTTTTTGTCGAAGAGAATCGGCCGCCTTGGTCCTGAAAGGTGGATCGAAGCGAAACGTGCGGTTGGCGCCGCATTCGGCTGGCGGGAACTGACGGATCTGGAATAGCCGTTGAACGCAAATTCCGGAAAGGAATCCGAGCGGCCGGGTTCTCGTTAACCGTGACTGGTACCGCCCGCGCCTCCCCGGGTGGTCGGTTGTCTGCTGCTTAACTGATCTTGCTGGATTTTCGCAACCTGTAAACAATGCCATGCGTCCGACAGGCGAAAGCGATATGCGTGTTTGTCGTGGCATTGTATTGCTGCTCTTTGGTATTTCTTTAAATGCCCAGATTGACCGTGTTGCGGACGATCGCACGAACTTTTACAGCCTGCAAAAGGAAGCGGCGCTGGGGAGCCAAATGGCATCCGAGTTGCGTCGACGCACAACGTCCATCGAGGATTCGGGCATCCGGGAGTATGTCGACCGCCTGGGCCAGAGACTTGCGATGGAGATGCCGGACGCAAAGTTCTCATTCCAATTCACCGTCATTGCCGACGATCCCTGCCCGACAACTCACGAACCTGCCAGTCTTCCGGGCGGCTATGTATTCGTGCCCGCTCCGTTGTTGGTTGCAGCGCATAGTGAGGCGGAGTTTGCAGGCATGATGGCTCATGCCATGGAGCACATCGCGGTGCGACAGGCAACTCGGCTGGCAACTCTCGGCCGAGTCGCGAGCACTGGCAATATTCCGTTGATTTTCATCGGAAGCTGGGCAGGAGCCTGTTCAGAACATGGGGCCGTTCCGGCTGGCTTTCTGGCGACGCAGCGAACGAACGAACTGGAGGCCGACGGTCTGGCAGTCCAGGCGATGGCACGCGCGGGGTTCGATCCCAAAGCTCTGGTGGATTATATAGAGCGTGTCCAGCCGCCGCAAACAGAACGCTCTTCGGCGCTGCCGAGTCGCGACGAACGGGTTGCCGCAATGGATTTAATTATCGGACGACAACCGGCACTCGATTATGAGGAGGCAACCGGCGAATTCGTCGCGGTTCAGGAAAAAACAGCTCCTTATATTAAACATCGGTGATCCGACGACGCCCCGCTCGGCCCCCTTCCAGAGCACGCGCGGTTTCAGTTTGACGGCCTCGTGGCTGGGCAGCACGCAGCATTGATTGACAGGCAGGCGAACCGCTGAATCGCTATGCTATCTACTGGAATCGTCCCGTTCCAAAGCGGTATAGCGTCGGCCGCTGAAGCGGTTTTTCGCTGGTCGATCGAAAGGACGCGCTGTGATGCTCGTTCCTGCTAAGAGACGCTCAAAGGTGTATGGCTGTTCGCCATACCTGGATAATCCCGGCTCCTTGCGCCGGTCGCTTTGTGCCTATGAATCGATAGATCGCGTTACCGCCGCAAATCGCTCACGCCATCTTCAGCAGCTTCAACGCGTTCCGCCGGAAGATCTGATCCTTCTGGTCCGCCGTCAGATCCAGGCTTTCGATCACCTTGATCGTCTCGCGAATATAAAGCCCCGGCTCGGGCTCGAACGGCGTATCCGACGCGAACACAACCTTATCAATCCCGAAGAAATCCAGCCCGCAGATCGTCGCGGGGCGCGCGCCGAACACCGCCGTATCCGCATAGAACTTGTGAAAGTAATCGACCGGACGATGCGGCTTCATCTTCTCCAGCAGCTTTTCGTAGCCTTCGTCGGTCGTGCGCGTGCCGAGCATGTCCCAGCCGTAGCCGACGCGTCCTTCAAAGTAGGGAACCATCGCGCCCATGTGGTGGGTGATCATCCTCATCTGCGGGAAGCGATCGAAGAAGCCGGAAAACACGAGCCGCGCCATCGCCGTGCTTGTCTCGTAAGGCCAGCCGAACGTCCACCAGATTTCGTACTTTGATTTCTTCTCCGTCAGATAGTCCGGGAAGTTCGCGGCGCGCGCCGGATGCAGCCAGATCGGCACATCCAGTTTGATGATCTCTTCGAATACCGGCAGAAACTCAGGCTCGTCGAGCGCCTTGCCGACGACGTTGGTGTAGAGCTGGATGCCCTTCGCGCCGAGGTCCTTCACCGACCGCGTCACTTCCTTCACCGCTTCGTCCGGACTCGTCATCGCGAGCGACGAGATGAATCCGATGAAGCGCTGCGGATATTTCTGGCAAAGCTCGGCCATGCCGTCGTTGCCGATACGCGCCATCTCGGGCGCTTTCTCCGCATTGAAGAGGCCTTCGACGGGCGGCGAGCCGAGCGAGATGAGCTGCGTGTACTCATCGAACTGGTCCATCACTCGGAATCGGAATTCGAGATCGAAGATTCCCGGGATGTTGCGGACGCGCTTGCCCATATCTTTGAGGCCCGCGCTGAAGGTCATGAATTCGTCCCAGAAACGCTTCGGGAAGAAGTGATTGAAGAGGTCGATTTTGAGAGCCAAGTATTTTCCCTGAAGCGCTCAGTGTACCAGCGCCTCGGCCGTGAGGGCCGGCGTCTCGGCAGGCCGGATCACCCAGCGCAGCATGAACATCACGACGGCGGATACAAGCGCCGGGACGGCGGCGGCAAGAAAGAGATCGCGCGTCGTCCAGTTCCGTGCGAGGAGCGCCGCGCCGATCAGCGGACCGACGATGGAACCGATGCGTCCGATCCCGAGTCCGGAGCCGACGCCGGTCGATCGCAGGTCGGTCGGATAGTAAGTCGCGGCTAAAGCATTGAGGCCGGCCTGCGATCCGGGTACTCCGAAGCCCGCGAGGAACACCACCACGAAGAGCATCGCGAGCGAAATCACCGGCTGGCCGATCGCCGCGATGCTCACACATGCCAGTGCGAACGATGTCGTCAGTACGGCCGTGAAACCCAGGCGGCGCACCAGCGTGCTCAGCACGAGCGTTCCGACCACGCCGCCCACCTGCAGGATCGCCGCCGAGTTCACCGCGACTGAGTTCGAATACCCGGCGCGGCTCACCACAATCGGCAGCCAGTTCGAGAGGAAGTAGAGGTTCATGAGGTTCATGAAGTTCACGACCCAAAGGAGCGCGGTGCCGAGCGCGCGCCCGTCGTGAAACAACTGGACCATGGGGACCCCCTTCTTGCGGTGCTCTTCGGTGACGTATTGGGTGTCGGGTCGCGTCGCAACAGTGGGGTCGACGCGCCGCAGCCACTTCGCGATCCTGCTCTTGTCGGGACTGCGCAGCGCCAGAAATTGCAGGGATTCAGGCAGCAGGAAAAACATCAGGACGGTGATCGCGAGCGGTGTGACGGCGCCGAAGTAGAAGACACCCGGCCATCCGTAGCGGGGGATCAGATAAGCCGCGATCGGGCCGCCGAACGCCGCGCCCAGTGTGAATCCGTTCGACACCACCATCATCGCGATGACGCGCGCGCGTGACGGGCTGTACTCGCCCACCAGCGCCATGGCGTTTGGCATGATACCGCCGAGTCCGAGGCCGCCGAGAAAGCGCAGGAGGATGAGCTGATCGATCGACCCGGCGCGCGCGGTGAGAAACGTGAGCACCGAGAAATAGAGCGTGACGGCGATCAGGACGGGGCGGCGGCCGATGCGATCCGCCAGCATGCTGAAGAGCAGGGAGCCGAATAGAACTCCGACCAGCGCCGCGCTGAAGATGTGGCCCATGTCGGTACTGGAAATTTTCCAGGCTTTACTTAAGACGGGGCCGACGTAGCCGATGGCTTGGAGGTCGAAACCATCCATGATCAGGCAGAGTCCGCAGAGGAGGAAGACGCCGTACTGGAAGGGGCCGAGTTTGCTGTTGTCGACGATTTTGGTGATGTTGATTTGATCCATTTAGTTGAGCGCCGTGCGCCGGCGCGGCGGGCGGGAGCGCCCGCGCCACATGCGGATTATATCTATAACGGCCGCCGCTATAATAAAGCCATCCCGCAATGACCCCCGAGACTCCGGACCTGAAGCAGACGCTCAATCTGCCTCGCACCAGCTTCTCCATGAAGGCGAACCTGCCTCAGGCGGAGCCCAAAATGCTGGCGCGCTGGGCGGCGGAGGATCTCTACACCCGCATTCGGGAGTCGCGCGCCGGGAAGCCGATCTATATCCTGCACGACGGGCCGCCCTATGCAAACGGCCGAATCCACCTCGGCACAGCCTTCAACAAAATCATCAAGGACTTTATCGTAAAGTCCAGAACCATGGCTGGTTATGACTCGCCATACGTTCCAGGCTGGGACTGCCACGGACTGCCCATCGAGCACAAAGTCGATCAGGAACTGGGCGGCAAGAAGGCGCAGATGTCGGCGGTTTCGATCCGGCGGGCTTGCCGGAAGTACGCCGAAAAGTGGGTCAACCTGCAGCGCGAAGACTTCAAGCGCCTCGGCATCCTCGGCCGCTGGGACGATCCGTATCTCACGATGAAACCCGCCTATCAGGCGGTGATCGCGCGCGCCTTCGTCGATCTGCTCGACAAGGGCTACGTTTACAAGGGCCTCAAGCCTGTCAACTGGTGCATCCACGATCGCACCGCGCTGGCCGAGGCGGAAGTCGAATACGAGAACCACACGAGCCCGTCGGTCTGGGTGAGGTTCGAGCTGACGTCCGATCCGGCGGAGATCGATGCCGCGCTCGCGGGCAAGAAGGTCTACGGCCTCATCTGGACGACAACTCCGTGGACCCTTCCGGCGAACCTGGGGATCGCGTTTCATCCGAAATACGAATATGCCGCGGCAGCGGTCAATGGCGGGGTCTACATCGTTGCCTCCGAGTTACTTGCCGCGACGGCGCAGAAGTTCGGGTGGTCGGAGCCGGACGTAGTTGCTCGCTTTAAAGGCGATAAACTGGATCGCACCGTCTTCCGGCATCCTTTCATCAATCGCTCTTCTCTCGGCATGATCGCCGATCACGTCACGCTGGAGCAGGGGACCGGCGCCGTCCACACCGCGCCCGGGCACGGTCAGGAAGACTATGTCGTCGGCGCGCAATATGGCTTGCCGGTCTACTGCCCGGTGGGCGCCGAGGGCCGGTTTTTCGATCCGGTGGGCTTTGAGAATCATCTCCCGCCGCGCCTCGTCGGCAAGACGATCTGGGAAGGCAACCCGATCGTGGTCGAGATCCTCAAAGAGCATGGCGCGCTGCTGGCGCTCGAAAACATCGAGCATTCCTACCCGCACTGCTGGCGCTGCCATAACGCGACCATCTTCCGAGCTACCGACCAGTGGTTCATCGGGATGGAAAACAACGACCTTCGCCGCAAGGCCCTCGATGCCGTCAAAGGGGTCAAGTGGATTCCCGACTGGGGCGAAGAGCGCTTCTCGAACATGGTTTCGAGCCGCCCGGACTGGTGCATCTCGCGCCAACGCGTCTGGGGTGTGCCGATCGTTGTCTTTTATTGCTCGGCCTGCCGCGCGCCGCTCACCGACCACAAGGTCCTGTCGAGCGTGGTCGATCTCTTCGAGCAGCATTCCGCGGACATCTGGTTCGAAAAGAGCGCGGCAGAACTCGTTCCCGCCGGGACCGTTTGCCGGAAGTGCGGCGCGGGCGAGTTCTCGAAGGAGAACGACATTCTCGACGTCTGGTTCGATTCCGGCTCGAGTCATCTTGCAACGCTTAACGAAGCGAACGGGTTGCGGTGGCCGGCGGAACTTTACCTCGAAGGCGGCGACCAGTATCGCGGCTGGTTCCAGAGTTCTTTCCTGCTCGGCATCGGCCTGCGGGGCGCGTCGCCGTTCCGCGCCTGCGCAACACATGGCTGGACGCTCGACGGCGATGGGCGGCCGCTCTCGAAATCTCTTGGCAATGGCACCGCGCCCGAGGAAATTATCAAGGATTACGGCGCTGAGATCATCCGCCTCTGGACTGCTTCGGTGGCTTTTACCGAGGACGTCCGCATCTCGCCGTCGATACTGACGCAACTTTCCGACGCCTATCGCAAGCTGCGCAACACCGTGCGGTACGCGCTCGGCAACATCCATGATTTCAACCCCGCCACCGACGCCGTTCCCGGCGATCAGCTCCTTGAACTCGACCAGTGGATTCTCGTGCGCGCCGAAGAGATCGTCTCGCGCAGCCGCATCTGGTATGACGATTTCGAATTCCAGAAGGTATTTCGGGCGGTCTACGATTTCGCGACGGTCGAGTTGAGCTCGATTTATTTCGATGTTTTGAAAGACCGGCTTTACACTGCCGCGCCCAAATCGCTGGCGCGCCGCAGCGCGCAGACCGCGCTCCACCGGCTCGCGCTCGCGCTGGTGCGTCTGTTCGCGCCGATCCTCAGCTTCACAATGGAGGAAGTGTGGGGGCATCTCAATCAGTCGGGCAGTGTCCATACGGCTTACTTTCCCGAGCCGGCGGAATTGACGGATGGCATCGGCGCCGCCGCGCGCGCACGCGTCGCCACGTGGAATCGCCTCATCGCGTTGCGCGAGCCGGTGTCGAAACGTCTCGAAGCCGCGCGTCAGGATAAAGTCATCGGTTCGTCGCTCGAAGCTCGCGTCCAACTCTCGGCCGATGGCGATCTCTACCCGTTGCTGAAGCAATATGCGGGCGAGCTTCCGGGCCTGTTCATCGTCTCGCAGGTCGATCTTCGGAATCACGCGCGCGACGGCGTTGAGGTCTCGGTCGATCGCGCGCGCGGCTCGAAATGCGAGCGCTGCTGGAAGTACACCGAAGACGTCGGCGCGGACGCCGGTCTGCCGACGATCTGCGGGGCTTGTGCTGAAGCGGTTAGAGAAATCCGGGCAAAATGACTGATGGGGTCCGCCGTATTGTCGCGTTCGTGATCGCCCTCGGCGTCTTCGGACTCGACCGCTGGACCAAATGGATGATCGAGACGCAGTTCAGCACGTATGATACGAAGGCTGTGATTCCAGGCTTCTTCAATATCGTGCGGTCGCAGAATCCCGGCGTGGCCTTCGGGATCTTCGCGGAGAACGCCTCGCAATCGCGCACGCCGATCCTGATTGGGCTGTCGATCGTCGCGGTGCTGTTGCTGGCGATTATGCTCTGGCGAATCGACCGGCTCGACACGCCCTCGGCGATGGGACTGGCTCTGATCTTCGGAGGCGCGATGGGGAACGTTTTCGACAGGGTGCGCGTCGGCAGCGTTACCGATTTCCTCGATTTCTACGCCGGGACGTATCATTGGTACACCTTCAACATCGCCGATGCGTCTATCTGTACAGGGGCCGGTCTGCTGATTCTCAGCATGTTCCGCTCCCGCCATCACAGCGAGGTTCGCGCTTAAGATGTTTCCGCGATTGATCACGATCGGAAGTTTTTCGCTGCCGTCATACGGCGTGCTCGTGGCGGTGGCGTTCCTTGTCGCGCTCTGGATGGCGTCGCGGTTCGCGAAGCAGCGCGGCCTGAACAGCGAGAAGGTCGTCAATCTCGGGGTGTATTGCGCGCTGGCCGGGATGCTCGGAGCGAAGCTGATGATGATCGCGCTCGATCCCGAGCTGCGCACGCACCCGGGCGAGATTTTTTCGCTCGCCACGCTGCAAAGCGCGGGCATCTTCTTCGGCGGATTCGTCACGGCGCTGGTTTTCGCGTTCTTCTACATGCGCGCGCAATCGCTGCCGGTGCTGGCGACATCGGACATCATGGCGCCCGGACTCGCGATCGGCCATGGCATCGGCCGCCTCGGATGTTTCGCCGCCGGCTGTTGCTGGGGAAAGCCGACGCACCTGCCGTGGGCCGTCACTTTCACCAGCCGCGACGCGACCACCGGCGTGCCGCTCGGGATACCGCTACATCCGACACAACTGTACGAAGCGTTTGCGGAGGCGATTGTGTGTGTGATCCTGATCACGCGGTTGCGGCGTCCGCACCGTGACGGGCAGGTGATCGGGCTTTATCTCGTTCTCTACGGCATGGTGCGTTTTGGAGTGGAATTTCTGCGCGAGCACGATGCGTCGAATCCGCTGGGCGGTCCGTTCACGCTGGAGCAGTGGATCGCATTGGTGCTGGCGTTAGTGGGGATCTGGTTGTTCGTTCGGCCGACAGGCCGCGTTGTTACTCCTGCCACCGCCTGAGGGTCGCGGCGGACAAAGTGTCCACGTCACGGGCGGGACTTAAATACTGTTATTCTTGCCGGCGCCTATGGTCCGCGGGCCGTAATGCGGCCGGGCTACTGCTACGCTTCACAACATGCCCCTTTACGGACCCGGCCGCGACTATGCGCGCTCGATGGTCCTGTCGCGCCGTGGCATTGCCGCCACCAGCCAGACGTTCGCGTCGCAGTCCGCGGCGCAGGTCCTCGCGCGCGGCGGGTCGGCAGTCGACGCCGCCATCACCGCCAACGCCGTACTTGCCGTAACCGAACCGATGAAATGTGGAATCGCCGGAGACCTGTTTGTCCTGCACTGGGAAGCGGCAACCGGCAAACTAACCGGCCTCAACGCCTCGGGCCCGGCGCCGCGAGCGCTGAGTCCCGCGCATTTAACAGAGCAGGGAATCGCCGCGATGCCGTTCGAAGGCATCCACGCCGTCACGCTGCCCGGAGCCGTCGCGGGCTGGTCCGCCATGCACGCGCGCTTCGGCAAGCTGCCGTGGAAAGCACTCTTCCACGATGCCATCGCGTTTGCCGCCGAAGGCTTTCCAGTTCCCGAGATCGTCGCGGAAACCTGGGCCGAGCCGGTCCTCTTCGCGAAAATTCACCAGCATCCGGAATCGGTCCGCGTGTTCCTGCCGGGCGGAAAGCCTCCGCGGGAAGGCGACGTCTTCCGCAATTCCGACATGGCACGCGCACTCGGGCTGATCGCTTCCGAGGGCTCATCGGCTTTCTACAAAGGCGACATCGCGCGCGCGATCCTGAGAACCTCGGGTCGTCTCGGCGGCCCGATCACCGCCGAAGATCTCGCCTCGTTCGCACCCGAGTGGGTAGAGCCGATTTCCATCGACTATCGCGGATGGCGCGTCTACGAACTGCCGCCCAATTGCCAGGGTGTCGCGGCGCTCGAGATGCTCAACATCATGGAAGCCTCCGAGCCGGCCGCCACGGGATTCGACAGCGCCGCCGAGATGCACAAGCGCATCGAAGCCATGAAGCTGGCGTACGCCGATCTGCGCCGTCATAACGCCGATCCGCGATGCTACAACGCTCCGCTCGAACGGCTTCTTTCGAAGGACTACGCGCGCGCCCGCGCCGCTCTGATCGACCCGGCGCGAGCCAATCCCGACGTGCCGGCGGGAGACGCGCCCGGAAGCAACACCACGTATCTCACCGTCGTCGATCGCGAAGGCAACATCGCGAGCTGGATTCAGAGCATCTTCGCGGAGTTCGGCTCCGCCATTACGGTCGAAGGCATGGGCTTCCTGCTGCAAAACCGCGGCGGCGGATTCACGCTCGATGCCACGCACCCGAATGTTCTCGCGGGCGGGAAGCGTCCGTTCCACACCATCATTCCCGGATTCATGGAGCGCGGCGACCGGCACATCGGCTTCGGCATCATGGGCGGACCCAATCAGCCCATGGCCCACGCGCAGTTCGTCTCGAATCTTGTCGATTACGGGATGAACATCCAGGCGGCTCTGGAAGCGCCGCGCTTCACCAAACGGACGTCCGCCGGCAACGACGTTTGGATCGAATCCCGCGTGCCGCCGCGCACGCTCGAACAACTGACGGCGCGCGGCCATGAGGTTTCGATCCGCCGCGCGTACACGCAGGAGATGGGACGCGGCCAGGCGATTCTGCACGATTCGGCGGCGAAGGTCAACTATGCCGCTTCGGACCCGCGCGCGGATGGGGCGGCGATTCCGGAGCCTTTGCCTTACCAATCGGTGGGCTTGTAATCCTTCAAAAACTGCCCCCACATGTGCGCGCCGGTATTGATGCCGCTGACGATCGGATCTAATATCCGCGCCGCTCCGTCCACGATGTCGAGCGGCGGATGAAAGCTCTGCTCCACGATCTTTCGTGCCGCGATCTCGACCGGGTCTTCGTCGGTCACCCACCCGGTATCCACGCTGTTCATATGGATGCCGTCGTTGAAATAGTCCGTTGCCGAAGTCCGCGTCATCATATTCAATGCGGCTTTCGCCATGTTTGTGTGCGGATGGCGCGTCGTCTTGCAGAGGTGGTAAAACTGACCTTCCATCGCCGACACGTTCACAATGTGTTTGTCGCGGGTTGGTGTTCGCAGCATTAAAGGCTTCAGGCGTGCATTGATCACGAACGGCGCGACAGCGTTGATTAGTTGCACCTCCAGCATCTCGATGGTGGAAATTTCGGCGAGAAGCAGGCGCCAGGAATTGCGCCCGCGCAGATCGACCTGTTGCAGGTCCTTGTCGAGCTGGCCTTCGGGAAAGAGCTGCGAGCCGAGGCGGTCTTCTTCGAGTAACGCGACCTGCGACAGTTCCGCTGAGCTCGCGCTGCCGATGACAGCAGGGAGGGCGGCGGTTTCGCTTTCCCGCTCCGTCATGTGCCTGTAAAACTGCGGTGGACGCCGCACGGTCTGGCACGCATTGTTGATGATGAAATCCAGATGCGGCAGCGTGGCGAGTAACTCACGGCAGAACTCCTCGACACTCGGTGTGTGCCGCAGATCCAGTCCGTAAATTCGCAGCCGGTGTCCCCAGTCGCCGAAATCCGGTTCGCGCGCGTAGCGTTCGGCCGAATCGCGCGGGAAGCGGGTCGTCACGATTACACGCACGCCACAGCGCAGCAGTTTCAGTCCGGCCTGATAGCCGATCTTGACCCGGCCGCCGGTGAGGAGGGCGATGCGTCCGTCGAGCGGCGCGCGCTCGGTGCGCTTGAAGAAGTTGAATTCGGCGCACTCCGGGCACATCTGGTCATAGAAATGATGAATCGCCGAGTACTTCGCTTTGCAGACGTAGCAGTGCTTGTCTTCAGCGGTTTCGCCTGCCGGGGCGGGTTCTCCAATCTGAGGCGCGAAAATGTTCGGCGTGGTGAAGACGGGTTTGCCGCGAAGCTGACGGATTCCTGTCTGTTCGAGAATTTCCGCATCGCGCAGCGCTGCCGCGGCGTTCCGTTCGCGCTCGGCGGCTTTCACGCGCTGGCGGCGCGCAACCGGATCGGGGTTGTAAATCTGCGCGATGGCAAGCTGGATGCGGCGGCGTTCGTCAGGCGGCATCGTGTCCAACAGGGCGCGGTCAGCGGCGATCGATTCGAGTAATTCAGTCAACGCAGTCAAAGACCGAAGCTGTTCGGGGAGAGAAGCCATGGAGCGGAGGGCTTTTTTATTATCCCGTGGTCATGCGCCGGCACGATTGCCGGCGCGGCGGGCACGAGTGCCCACGCCACTTTTCGGCGATACACTCGGGTAGAGCAAATGTCGACGAAGCTCCTTCTTCTCGCCGCATTCGTTATGAGCGCGGCGCATGCCCAGTGGCTCGACTATCCGGCGCCGGGAATCCCGCGTCTGCCCAACGGCAAACCGAACCTCAGCGCGCCCGCGCCGCGCGCCTCCGACGGACATCCCGACATCTCCGGCGTCTGGACCGGACCGGGCGCCGGCGGATACGACCGCAACATCGCGCGCGACCTGAGGCCTTCCAGCATTCAGCCCTGGGCCGAACGCCTGTACCAACAGCGCGTGCTGAACGAGGGCGCGGGCAGCCCGCGCGCGGCGTGCCTGCCCGATCCGTTCGCGTACTATCACGCGGTCGATGTAGCCCGTATCGTGCAAACACCCGCGCTGATCGTCATCCTTTATCAGGGCACCACCAACAGCGTGCATCGCACGGTCTTCACCGATGGCCGCAAGCTGCCGGTGGATCCGAATCCGACATGGTTGGGTTATTCGGTGGGGCATTGGGACGGCGACACGCTGGTCGTCGATACCGCCGGATTCAACGACCGTGGGTGGCTCGACATCGAAGGACATCCGCACTCCGAGGCGCTCCACATCACCGAGCGCTTCCGCCGCCGCGACCTCGGGCACATGGATCTGGAGATGATTTACGACGATCCTAAAACCTTCACGCGGCCATTCACAATTAAAATGCCGCAGACCCTTACGCCCGACACGGATCTGATCGAGAGCGTCTGCGAGAACGACAACTCGCCTCCTCATATGCTCGGTGGGATTTCGTTCCGCCTCGCTCCCGATGCGCTGTCGAAGTATACGGGCACGTACGAATTCTCGCCCGGGAAAACGGCGACGATCACACTCGGCGGGGAGTTGCTTTTCCTGCGGCTCGATACGAATCCGCTGAAGCTTCCGCTCGTGCCCGATTCGGAGACGCGCTTTGTCTCCCGCACCAATGGCGATCTGCTCGATTTCACGCGCGATGCCGCGGGAACGGTAACAGGATTTGTCTTTCATCAGGGCAGCGGGGACCGCAAGGCGGTCCGGAAGTAGAGGCAGGCTCCGAATTCATCTCATCGACGGCACATACGAGCTCTTCCGCCATTTACTACGCCGTGCCCTCCGCGCGCGACGCGGAGGGCCGCGAAGTGGGCGCAATCGGGCGTGCTCGCTTCTGTTCCCGAGATGATGCGGGCGGGCGCGATCTCCGGCCCGGCTACAAGACCCGTGAGGGCGTGGAGCCGGAGCTTATGGCGCAATTCCATCTCCGCTCGAAGAAACTCTCGCCGCTGCCTGGATTGCCGTCTGGCCGATGATCGAGTTCGCGCGATCCGCGTGTCTGACAGGTCATCATCTGCTCGTCCGACAAAGACCTCGCGCAGTGCGTCGAGGGTAATCGAGTCGTCCAGTTGAATCGCCGCATGCGCGTGACATTCGATGAGGCCGCCTTTCCAGTGTCCTTGGCCAGCATCGCCAGTGCCTTTGGCTGCGCCCTTGCCGATGTCCGCGGACCCTCCTCTGACATCGCCCTTGGCGCTACTGTGTTTCGATCGTTGCGAACCCGTTCGTCGGCCTGGGCCACCGCGGACCCGGCAAGACAGAGACCGATAAAAAGACATGCCGTTGTCGCAGGTGTGAACGTGGATTGTGTCCACTGATTACCTGCCGGCAAAGCTAGTTTTTGGCTGCCGCGGCCGCCAAAAGAGCCCGGATTTCGGCGGTGCTTGCTGCGGTTTCAGCAGCGCCACCGCCAGATCGACCACGCGCCGCCCCACCCCGTGCCCCGGCCGGTGGAGGCGTCGCGGCGGGCGCCGGACCACCTCTGCCCGGTGTGCCGCCTGTGCCGACCAGCTCAATCGGCTTCTTCCCGTCGAAATTGACGAGATCCGGCTTCGCGCCCTTATCGAGCAGATACTTCACCATATCGACACGCCCCGATTGCGCGGCGATGTGCAGCGCCGACATCCCCTCGTTCGCGGAGGATGACCGCGAGATACGCATCGAATATGTCTTCGTGCCGGTCACCTGGGCATTCACATCCGCACCGTGTTCCAGCAGCAGATCCATCAGCGCCGTGCTTGCGGTGCTGTTTGCTCCCGCCTGCCCGGCGAGACCCGTACCGCCGCGGCCACCGCTGCCGACACCGGCCGCTACGAGGAACGGCGTGACACCCATCGCGTTGACGTTCACTAAAGCATCCTTCGCGAGCAATGCCTTCACCACTTCCATATCGTTGTTCATCGTCGCGCGCAGGAGCGGTGTGCAGCCCGTGCTCAGCAGGGGATCGACGAAGCGTCCGCTGTTTCCGCCGCGGCTGGGGCGGTGCATGTTGAGCTCGGGGCTTGGATCCACGTCGGCCGCCAGCAGCATGTTGATGATTTCCATGCTGGAGACCGAAGGACGTCCCGTCGCGCGCGCTGCCGGAGCTTCGCCACCGCGCCCACCCCGGCCGCCGCGTGCGGGCGCGGCCAGCGCCTCTTTGCGGTCGATCACGATGTAGAGCGGCGTGCGTCCCCACCAATCCCAGACGTTGGGATTCGCGCCGCGCTCCAGAAGCAGTTTTGCTACGTCGTTATGGTCGTTGTCGATTGCCAGCATCAGCGCGCTCACGCCCTCGGGCGTCGGCACGTTGACGTCGGCACCGGCCGCAATGAGCGCTTCCACGCAGTCATAGCAGCCGTCGCGCGCCGCATAGAGCATCGCCGTCAGCCCACCCACGGGGCGATACTGTGCGCGCGGCTCGGAGGTGATCTGGCTGTCCCAGTCGCTGTAGAGCGCGCGCGGCTTCGGATTCGCATCTTTCGCCAGCAGCAGCTTCGTGATCTCGCCCGCGTTCTTCGGCGCGGAAGCGGCCCACATCAGGGGCGTCTGATTGTGGAATTTTTCAACTGTGTTAACCTTCGCGCCGGCTTTGATCAGCATTTCGATGACAGGCATCTCGCCCGTCTTGATGGCAAGCATGAGGGCTGTCTCACCGTCGTCATTCGCGCCCTCCGCCTCGGCGCCGGCGGCGAGCAGGGTTTTCACGAGGCGCGCGTCGGCAATCTTCGCGGCTTCGGCGAGGGGCGTCGAGCCGAACTCATTCCGGACGTTGACCTTCGCCTTTTTCGCGATCAGCGCGTCAAGCAGTTCGTAATCGACCTGGTAAACCGCCCAGTGCACGGGACGAGTGCCGTCGGGTTGCGCTTCGTTCACGTCCGCGCCGGC
Organism: Bryobacteraceae bacterium; assembly: GCA_035552355.1. GTDB lineage: Bacteria > Acidobacteriota > Terriglobia > Bryobacterales > Bryobacteraceae > BOG-234. The sequence goes on from DASZLP010000230.1 coordinate 14,805, forward strand.
GCGAATCTTCGCCAGTGCCGCTTTGCGCTCGCCCTTTTGGATGAGGTCGGCGAGAGATTCCCTGGGAGGCTGCGCCAGGACCGGCGCGGCGAGGGCGATTATGCAGCAGATAGTGGGAATCAGACGTTTCATCGCATCTCCTGAGAACGCCGGCAGGAGTGCCGGCGCTGCGGGCGGGAGCGCCCGCGCCACATCCTAAACGACATTGGGGTCCAGCTTGTCGTGGTGGGCCCACAGACCTTTGGCCGCGGCATACATGAACTTTTCGGGATCTTTCCATGTGCGCGGCAGGTCTTTGAGGACGCCGGCTTCCAGCATGTCCTTCGGACCGTCGCCTTCGCGCACATACTTAAACAGGCGCGCCCGGACTTCTTCCATCATGTCGCGCTCGGCCTTCAATTCGGCCTTGCTCATTACAGGGCCGTAGGCGGGGACGATCTTCGTCTGATCGTTGGCGAGCGTCAGCAGAGTATCCATCGAGTCCACGCGGCCGCCGATCCATGCGCCGGTGAAGTAGTCGAGCGAAGGATCACGCAGCGGCGAGGCGACATCGCCCGCCGCCAACACGTTCGCGTTCCGGAAGTAAACGTAGATGTCGCCGCTGGTGTGAGCCAGCGTCAGGTATCCGTAATCGATCTGCTCGCCGCCGGTTTTCAGAGAACCCGTCGTGAGAAAAATTTCCGTCGGGCGCGCGGCTTTCGGGCG
>DASZLP010000231.1:0-18249 GCA_035552355.1 Bryobacteraceae bacterium
CGCGAAATGCCAGTGCCGCCGCCGGGCCTGAAGGCTCCGAGATCGCGCATCTTCGTTCGATCGCTCCGGAACTGGTCACCGATCAAGCCATTTCACATGCCTGGGGAACACCGAAGCCGACCCTGGCCAACTCGTACCGGCCTGAGTTGCTCAACCTACGAACGTTTCCGACACTCATGGGATATTCGAGCCGCATCATGGCCGAGAGCTGGGAATCGAATTTGCTCTACTGGGCGGATGTCGGCGATCAGATGGGCGTGCAGCCGGCGCAGTTGAACGTGCTGGTTCCGGAGTGGACAGAGAAAGTGGTCGAGCGGATTTTCGCGTCGCATCTCGAAGACTGGCCGGCGCTGCTCCGGAGCGTGCGTTCGGTCGGCAACGAGTTGCGCGTGCAGGGCACTCAGGTGGCGTCGAATTCCGAAAGGGCAGGCAATTAAAGCGGGGGGCGGGAAATGCGGGTTGTGAGCTGGAACACTTGCGCGCGGTATGGGATTGTAGTGAGTTGCCTCGCGGCGGCCGGCGGAGGTTACTGGCTGTATGGCCAGGACGCCGCCAGTGGCCGCACGCCGGTTTTCAAATCCAGAGTCGATCTGGTGGTCCTCAGCTTTACGGTGACGGACAACAAGGGCAAGTATGTCAACGGCCTGAAGCCTTCTGACTTCCGGATCACCGAGGACGGCATCAAAGAGAAGCTTTCGACATTCTCCGAAGGGAACCGTCCCGCGATGCAGATCATGGATGACGGTACTCTGAAAGCCGCCGCCGTCCCCGTTGAACAGGCTGAGACCGATCGTGAGGGCCCCGCGGCCACGCCCTCCGGCGATGCCTTCGTCGGCACCAACGTTTTCGTTCTCTTCGACACGAGCAACTTCATGTATCACGGATTCGTCTACGCCGAGGACGCGATCGCGGATTTCGTCCGCGGCCTCGACAAGGCGGATTCGGTGGCGGTCTACACGTTCAGCCGCAATCTTTCGCGCGCCGCGGACCTTACGCATGATCGGAACGACGCCATTTTCGGACTGCGCAAATCGGTGGCGGGCGACGACACGGCGCTCTACAACGGCCTGCTGCTCACACTGCGCGATGCCGCGAAGGTGCCGGGGCGCAAAGTGGTGATCGTATTTTCAAACGGTCCCGACAACGCCAGCATGGTCGCACCGGATGATGTGCGCGCGGTTGCCGAAGATGAGGGGATTCCGATCTACGTGATCTCGACGAACGACGTCAGCAAGGACCCGATTTCGAGCAACGTCTTCAAACGCATCTCGACGCGCACCGGCGGAAAGGCCTACTGGGCCAAGACGTGGCAGAAGCAGGTCGAGGCGTTCGAAGCGATTCGCGAAGATCTGGGGAATTCGTATACGGTGACGTATTATCCGCAGCCGAATGCGAATGAAGGATTCCGGAAGATCGATATTCAGATCGTCAGCGACGCGGCGAAGCGGTATCGCGTGCGATCGCGGCCAGGCTACAGACCGCGATCGTATTGAGGAGCGCGTGGCGCGGGCACTGTTGCCCGCCGCGGCGGACTGAGAGTCCGCGCACGTCAACTATCCCGCTTTCGCCATCAACTGGCGGATGTCACTCTCCAACTGCTTATTCGGCTTTTCGCCCAGAGCCGTCTGGCATTCCTTCTTCGCCAGATCGCGGTCGCCCTTTTGCAGCAGCGCCATCGCGTAGTGATAGTGATAGGTCGGATTCTGCGCCGATTTCACCACCAGCGTCTTGAACGTGTCGATCGCGTTGTCGGTCAGGTTCTTCTTCAAATAGATCCAGCCGAGCGTGTCGTTGACCTCCGCGTGATCGGGAAGGCGCTGCTTGGCCCGTTGCGCGTAGGTCAGCGCCAGGTCCAGATCGCCGTTGGTCTGCGTGATGAGATACGCCAGATTGTTGAGAGCGAGCGGGTCGTTGGGGTCCGACTTGATCGACATCTCGTAATACTTCCGCGCCACGTCGGTCTTGCTCTGCATCTCGTAAAGCATCCCCAGGTTTCTGGTGATCGCCGAGTTATTCGGCTGTGCGGCGCGCGACTTTTCAAGCGAATTGATGCTCTGCTGAACGTCGCCTTTCCGCAGATAGGCTTCACCCTCGCGAATCCACAGCTCGGATTGCTGCCGCGAGTCGGAGACTTTTGCCAGCAAACCCTGGTAAGTCGCGATTGCCTTGTCGTATTGGCCGGCGGTCATTTCCGAGTTGCCCAGCTCGCGCTGCAGGTCGAGATTCGCGGGTCGCTTCAGGGCCTCGGCTTCCACGATCTGCACGGATTTATCCGGCTGGTTGTCGAGCAGAAGCGCGCGCGATTCGCCGAGCAGACCGCGCAGATTCCCCGGATTGACTGCATAGGCCCGCTGGAAGAGTTCCTCGGCATCTTTGTTTTTCCTCTGGTTGAGATCGAGCACGCCGAGCTCGAGAAGGGTCTCGACCTGCTTCGGCTGCTTGTCGAGGATCAGGGTCAACAGCGCGCGGGCCTCGTCGAAACGCCCCAGACGCTGCAGCGCCGCCGCCTTCATCACGCGCACCTGAATGTTGTTCGGCGCAAGGTTAATGGTCTGATCGGCATCGTGCAGCGCGGCTTCGTTATCGCCGCGCAGCAGCCCCACCTGAATCTGCGCGAGACGGGCCGGAATGTAGTCCGGCCGGATTTGCAGCGCTTTGTCGAATTCCTGCCGGGCTTGCTCATACTCCTGGCGCGCGAAGTGCGCCCGGCCGAGATTGAAGTGAGCCACCCAGTTGTTGGGCTTCGCCGTGACAACCGACTGGAGCTCGCCCATGGCGGAGTTCACGTCGCCCTGATCGAGCTTGAAAGTCGCCCGCAGACCGCGCGCTTCCGGGTCTTTTGGATCATTCTTGAGAATCTGTTCATTTTTCTCGAACGCCAGGTTGGACTTGCCGGCGCGCACATAGGCTTCGATTTCATGCTTCAGGTAAGTGTTTTTGCGCGAAGGGTCCTTCCGAATACCGTCTTCATACTGCTTGACCGCGTCGTCGATGGCATTCACGCGAAGGTAGAAATCGCCCGACTGAAAATAAGCATCGGGAAATTCCTTCAGATCGGCCTTCATCAGATCGAGCTGCGAAACAAGCTGCGCGCGATTGTTGGTGCCGAAGTAGAACTGAGCGAGTGTAAGCCGCAACTGCGTGTCTTTGGGATTGAATTTCACCGCTTCCTTCAGCGTGGCCTCCGCCGACGGCACGTTCTTCTGGCCCAGATACACCCGGTAGAGCTCGTAGTAAGCGTTCAGGTTCTGGTGGTCTCTCGCGGTCATGCCTTTGAAAAGATTCTCCGCTTCCGCGATCTCGCCGCTGACGACGAGCGTGCGCCCAAGGGCAAGGGTAATGATCGGGTCACCGGGCTTCGCGTTCAGGGCCTCGCGGTACTCCGAAATCCCCGTGCCGATTTCTTTCCTTGCGTCATCCACATTGCCGGCGCGATAGAGCCTGGCCGTGGCGAGCATGGCCAGGTCGCCGGAGAGCTTGTGTCCCTGCCAACTCCTGGGATTGCGCTTCAGCAGACCATCGACGTTCTGCTGCACCTCTTTAACAAGCGCGTCGTTGTTCTGCTGCGTCTGCGCCGCGATGATGATGATTTCCGACAGCTTGAGATCCGTATCATCGGCCTCGTCGGTGCCGGGTTTCAGCAGTTCATGCGCGCGCCGGAACGCCGGAACGGCGTTGGCTACCTGGCTCTGTTTGAGGTACGTGAGCGCCAGGTGATAGTACGGAGAGCCGAATTTCCGGTCGGCCTCGATGGATTTCCGGAACATGATCGAGGCCTCTTTATAGCGGCCGCCATCGTAATATTTGATTCCGCTCGCCAGATACTTTTGTTTCAGATAGTTCGGGTCCCGGCTGCAGGAAATCAGGGACACCGCAACGAGGGCCATTGCAAGATAGCGCATAGTGTGACCCTCCCATTTTCCTACAAATTTCGAGTTTTGTGGATTTGCGAACATTAATGGCGGCCGGAAGGGGGCACAGTACTGGTTTTCAATACTTTAGAGAGCGTACGGAAGTTATCAAAGGATGCTTCGTTACCGCTCCCTTACGGTCGCGATTTAAACGGGACCGGTGGGTGGGCCGGCATATGCCGCAGCCTGGCCGTGCTTTTGAACTGCGACCCAGGGGAGCGGCAACGACTCGCCGGACCCGCCTACAAATCGATATCGCGGGGCTTCTTGCCGAAGTCGGGATTCTCCTTCGCCTGCTTGAGCAGTTCGTCGAATTTCCGGTTGAGCACGCTGCCCTGATTCTTCTCGGCGGCGAAGGACTTCTGGAAGGCTTCCTCCCGCCGTCCGGCTGCGCCTTTGAGCTTGGCGACTTCCGCGACGAGATCCTCGATGACGGGTTTCTTTTCGGGTTCGGCGTGTGAGATCACGGCGCGCAGCTCGCCATCGATTCTGAGGATCGACTGGCAGCAGGGGCAGTTCACTTCAAACAGTTCGCGGGCCATAGCAACATTATGCCTATTTCACAGCGCGGCCCGCGCTGATCAGGTTCGCGAAAATGCGGTATGCGCCCGGCACGCCCGCCGGCAACTCGCGGAACCACGAATACGCTGTGAAAATGTACACCCCCCTGCCGTAGCGTGTGTAGAGCATTCCGCCCGGCAACTCGGGGCTTCCTTTGTCGTGCGTTTCGATGGGCGTCTCGTACTTGGGGTCCCACTTGTTGGAGAAGTAGAGCCCGCGCTCCTGCACCCAGCCATCGAAATCAGCCGCCGTGATTTTGTTCGGCACGTTGAGCAGCGGCGAATTCGGCAGCAGGATTTTGACGGGCGCCGTTTCATCGGTCACACGCGCGTCATCGCGACCGAAGGTAAACGGGTAAGGTCCAAGATGATCGAGCGCCTCGGCAACCGAGGGACTGAGGCGCGCATCGGCGCTGTTGTTGTATTGCACGATCAGCGTTCCGCCGTTCCGGGTGTAGTCGAGCAGGCGCTGCTGCGCGGCGCGCAGATCCGGACGCACGGAGTAGGCGCGCACGCCGGTAACGATCGCGTCATAGGCCGCCAGATTGCCGGACCCGAGTTCTTTTTCGTCGAGCAGATCCACCTGAACACCCATCTGGCGGAGGGCTTCCGGCACTCTGTCGGAAGAGCCCATCACGTAGCCGACCCGATGCGCCAGCACTTTTATCGCGGCTGAAGAAAGCTTTCCTTCCGCGGGCACGAGCACCGTTTGCGCGGGGATATGCGTGTAAGGAATCACGTCGACGCCCGTTGCAATCTCGACCGCGCCCGTTTTCGCGATCACGTGGAATCGTCCGGAAGAAGCGGCGCCGGGCGGCATCAGATGGAACCGGAGCTCCTCGGCGAGCCCGGCCTCCTTCATCGAGAAAGGTTCGGACGCGGGGGATACCTTCCATCCGGCGGGCGCTTCCAACCGCGCCTCGCCCGATTGATTCGCTGCCAGCGCACGGATCTGCAAAGTGAAATCGCGCGCCGCGCCCGCGGGGAAAACGAAATTCTGCGCGGGCAGATCGATAGCAAACGGCGGCTCTACAACGACGGGCCGAATATATTCCCCTCTCGACGGATCGGCGGCGCGGTAGTGCAGCGCACGCGTCAGCGAAAAGGCCGCGTTGTTCAGCGTGAAGTCGAATCGCGCGGTGACCTCGGGCAATATGTCCGCGCGGCCGATGAGCATCTGATCGGGGATATTGTAGCTGCCCGGTTCGTGCGGCTCCTGCAGCCAGAAGGGCTGCGAATACGGTTGCGTACGCGAAATCGGCAGCGGCGCCACGGTGACATCCGGTTTGTTGTATTCGAGATGTTTGTTCCTGACGTTCGCATCCGCCTCGCCCCAGCCGCTCAGGTGCACGCCGCCCAGAACGATTGGAAGCGGCGATCGGTTAAGCGCGGTCAGCGAAACTTTCGCGGCGCCGCCCGGAACATAGTCGGGCGCGTCGGCCTGTGCTTCCACATGAAGGCCCGCGCAGAGCGCTATCGCCTCGTCGAGTTCTTCCAGCTTCCACACTGCCCACATCTGGCCTTCGCGAGCGAGGCGGGCGATCGCCGGGCGCGCTTCGAGAAGCGTGGCTACGGTCTTCTCGGGATGCAGATCGTCGAACTCACGCGCCGCTTTTGCCAGCAACTCGCCGGTTCTGCCCGCGCCGGGGACGCGCGCCCAGGAGGTATCGATTCCATCGAACACGGCCTTGCGGGGCTGTTCGCCCTCGACAAACGAAAGCAGGTTCTCGGCCGAGCCGTATGCCAGCGGAGCTCCCTGGCCCTGGCTGCGATGCTCGCTGCGGCTGATGATGGAAATTTCGCGGTAAGAGCGCCCGATCACGGGGTCGAAATCGCCTGTTTCGACCGTGATCACAGGCTGGTTGGGGAATGGGTCTGGGCCACGGCCGGGACCTCGTCCGGCGCCGCGTCCGCCACTCTGCCCGGGCGGATTCAACGGCGCGTTGAGAGGTGCAAACCGCCCCCGCATCAGACGCCGCGCGCGCCACGGCTTCACCCATTTCAACTGCTCGGGAAACCGGCTCGGATTCCCCGCCGCTTCGTACGCTTCTTTGCCGAGAATGGCCGAGACCTGATGATGCCCGTGACCGTCGCTCGGCGTGCCGCTGAAAGAAAGAATGATGACGTCGGGCTGTTGCTGCCGGATGACCCAAACGATGTCGGCGAGGGTCCGGTCGTGTCCCCAGTAAGTCATCGTCTCTTCCACCGACGTCGTGAATCCAAAATCGATCGCGCGGGTGAAGTATTGCGCGCCGCCGTCGTCGCGCCGCGCCGCCAGCAACTCCTGGGTGCGAAGCACGCCGAGCAGCGCGCCCTGCTCCTGCCCAAGCAGATTCTGGCCTCCCTCGCCGCGCGTGCAGGAAAGATATCCGGTGCGCAATTTGAGTCCGCGGGACAGGTAAGTCAGGACCGCGTTGTTCTCATCGTCGGGATGGGCGCCGATCATCAACACGCTGCCCAGCGTGTTCAGTTTCGCCAGCGAGTAGCGGATCGCCGGCGTGCCCTGCAGGAATTCCTCTTCGGCCGGGAGCGGTGTGACGCAAAGAGCGGCAAGCGCGAGAAGGGCGCTAAAACGAATTCCGGGCATTTTGTTCATGTTATTACGATGCGTTCAGACCTTTCGCGATGCAGCCGATCGCGATATCCGGCGCGGAAGTAAAAGCCTTACGCATAAGATAGCGGGTTGGGTATCGAGACGATCACGGCGCGCGGCACGATTCGTGAGCGCATGAAAAGGTGGACCGCGCGCTGGCGCCTTGCGCTGCGGCGGCATCCACGCAGCGTTCCGGAGCCGCCGCCGCCTCCACGTTCCCCGCCGCGAATCGGCCTCGCGCTTGGCGGCGGATTCGCCCGCGGAATCGCGCACGTCGGTGTCCTGCGCGTATTCGAGCGCGAAAAGATTCCGCTGCACTGCATCACGGGTGTGAGCGCGGGCGCGATCGTGGCGGCGGCTTATGCCAGTGGCGCGACGCCGGATGAAATCGCCGCCATCGGGAGCGCCATGCGCTTCAATGACGTCGCGCGCTGGAGCATCTCACGGCTGGGATTCGCGGGCAGCGAGCGCATGGTCGCCTTCCTCCGCCGCCTGCTCAAGCGGTTGCGCTTCGAGGAAATGCTCATTCCACTCGGCGTCGTCGCCACCGATCTGCGCAAGGGCACGACCGTCGCTTTTTATGAGAAGGGTGAGGTGACCCCGGCGATTCGGGCATCTTGTTCGTATCCGGGCCTGTATCGGCCGTTCGAAATCGACGGGCGCACTTACGTCGATGGCGCTATCACGATCGAAGTGCCGGCACATCTCGCCCGCGTGATGGGGGCCACGCACGTCATCGCCGCGTGCATCCCCAATCAGGATGAAGCCTTCGAGCCGCAGAACATGTTTCAGGTGGTGAGCCGCTGCTTTCAGATCATGATGGCGGCGAATGAGGCTGGCTGGCGCAAAGAATCGGACGTCGTCATCATCCCCGACGTGGCGGCGATTCCCTGGGATGGATTTGAAAACGCGCTCAGCATGATTGAGGCCGGCGAGCGCGCGGCCGAGATGGCATTGCCGACCGTTCGGGGATGGCTTGAGGGCAATGCAGGATAAACGGGCCCGGCACGAATGCCAGGCCCCCAGGCCGCGGCTTAGCCGCTGGATGGGAATTGAGCTTAACCTTTCCAAGCGTTGATGCCACAGGCCTGCCCTGCAGGGTCTTACCGCGGCAAGTACCCTTTGACAGCCGGATAAAACGTCTTCACGAAATCCACGCCGATTTTCTCGGCGGCCGGAATGCCTGCCTGCGTAATCGGGACCACTACTCTGACCAGCGAAGTGTCGCTGCGGTGGTGCCGGATCGAATCCGAGACGAGATAAAATTTCGCCGCGAATTCATCCGCAATGACGCGTCCCTGCGATTGGTACCAGTAAAGCACCATGCTCTCGGATTCGCCCTTCGACACGACGTAGCGGTTGATGTGGATCGAGCCGTTCGGCTCGCCGGGAATTGCCACGTCCATGCGCCCCGTCTCCTCCTGCTGCCATCCGGAACCGGGCAGGCAGTTCTTGGGGGAGTGCGGCGATTGTCCCTGACGCTGGGTTTTGAAGAACGCTATGAAAAGGCCCGCGCCGCCTTCCGGGGCGACATAAGTACGGCTCAGCGTGTCGTCGGCCTTGAGGACATCGAGAACCTCTTTCTCGATCACATCCTGCTTTGCCATCCGCCAGTCGCCCACATTGGCCGGGAATGCCGACAATGGAGCCGCGAGCGGCACGGCTTCACCGTGCGAGGCCGAACGAAACAGCACGGTCTGGATGACGACGACGAGCGTCAGCCCATAGAGAAACTTGCTTTGAAAAAGAGCCTTCATGCGGTTTTCCGGTTAACGAAGCTGGAGATGCGAATGATCGATTGATGGAACGCCGCCAGAATGACCATGGCGATCATAAAGATCACCCAGCCCTGCGCCTCATGAAACCATCCTTCGGCGAGGTCGGGTTTGAATTGCGAAATGACGCCCGTGAAGGCCACGCGGCCCGCGTTCGCCGCGATGGCAATCGGGATCGTCGAAAGGAACAACACAACCCGCACCCACGCGCGCTTCTCGAAGAAATAACCCCAGATCAGCGAAACAAACGTCAAGGTTAACAGCGAGCGAATGCCGCTGCAGGCTTCGACCACATTAAGAGTCTGCTGCGGCAGGATCAGGACGTTGCCCTCGCGGATGACGGGAATCTGGAGAAGATCGATCGTTCTCTCCGCGGCGCTGCTGGCGAGCATCTGCAGCGGAAACGTGAGCTGGTTATAAATCACGGCCGGGATCGGCACCATGAAAAACAGCAGGAACAGCGGAAAGCTGAAAATCCTGAGATATTCGGTACCGCCCATCAGCAGCACCGCGCCAATGACCGAGAAAATCAGCGACGTGCGCGCCAGAAAAAGCTCGGCGCCGAGTGTCGCGATATAGAGCTGAAAGGCGGCCCAGATCATGATCGCGAGACCCCACCAATTCGCTTTCGGCAATTTGTCCACGATCTGGTCGCGCTTCTGCCAGGCGATGTAGCCGGCGATGATCGGCACGAAAAAACCGTGCCCCATATCGGGGTCGTCGTTCCATTGCCGGGTGAGCGCCATAAGGACGGGCGCGTAGCAGATGCCGAGAAGAATGGCTACCCAGGCGATCGTGGGCCAGGAAAACGCCGCGGCTCTTCGGGTGGCGCTTTGAGTCCCCGCGAGGGTAGGGGTCATGAAAGTGGGACCATCCGTACTATTATCGTCCATCGCCGGGCCTTTTCAGAGTGTACGGATTGAGGCAGGTATAGTACTTTGCGAGGTTTGCGGGTTCCGCGCACGCGTTCTGTTAGTCTGATTTTGTCGATGTCGAGGCAATTGAAAGATAAGGCGGCGCCGTCATTTTGCCTCGCGGCGTTCCTCATCCTGCTCGTGTTCCCTGGCGTTGCCTGCAAAGGCAAACACACGCCGGCCGTGGTCCAACCGGCCGTGGTCCAGAATGAAGAGCCCGATCAGGCGCCGCGGCTAGTCTCCAGCGTTCGGATGAACGACACCACGGCCGCGCTGCAGTTGCTGAACGGGTTTTATCCTGTCGAGAGCGGCGCATGGCGATGGACGGCCGGCAAATTCTCCGTCCTTCTCCGCACGCCGCCGGGCTCGGCCCAAAGGGGCGCCACGCTCAACTTTGCATTCACCATTCCCGAGGTCGTCATCCAGAAGCTGAACAGCATGCAGCTCACCGCGTCCATCAACGGCATGGACCTGAAGTCGGACGAGTATAAGAAGCCCGGTCCGGAGACCTTCAGCGCGGATGTGCCCGGGTCTTTACTAACGCCCGATTCCGTCAAGATCGATTTCGCGCTCGACAAGAGCCTTCCACCTGGCCTGGATAAGCGGGAACTCGGCGTCGTCGCCTTCTTAGCGGCGCTTACACCGAAGTAGGCGATCCACCTGATGCCGCGCTCGCCGAACCGGTGGTATCTGGCTCTGCTGGGATTGGTGGTTGTCCTCTTTTACTGGAGGACGCTGCTGACGAACCAGTTCACGCTCATCAATGGTTCGGAGGGCGTTAACACGACATATGCCTGGCTGCATTTCCTCGTCCGCTCGGTCCGGTCCGGGCAGGCGCCTCTTTGGGATCCCTGCGCTTACGCCGGCAGCCCATTCGCGGGGGCGCTGCTGCCATCGGCGTTTTATCCGATGCACCTGCTGTTCGCACTGGTTCCGCTGAATCGCGACGGCATGATCCCGCCGCATTTCTATGACGCGTATATGGCGCTGGTGCATCTGATCTGCGCTTACTTCATGTTCGGTTTGCTGCGCGAGCTGTCGCGCAGCCGTTATGCCTCATTCGTCGGCGCGTGTGTCTTCTCGCTCGGGGGACTGGTCGGGAAGATGATGTGGCCGTTTTACGTCGAAGCCTGCATCTGGCTGCCAGTGGTGTTTCTCTTCCTGCTGCGCGCTTTGCGCGCGGAGCGGCGGGACCGCGCGCTCGTCGAAGCGGCCGGCGCCGGCGCCGCGCTCGCCATGTCGATCCTGACCGGCGGCATGTCGTTCTTCATCATGGAGGCGATCTTTCTGGCAACGGCGGCCGTCTGGTACGCCGCGGCCGTTCGTCGCGTGAGCACTCCCGCGCGCGTGCTTGCGGTCAGCGTCGCCGTGGCGGCGGGCCTCGGAGCTATCCAACTCCTCCCGGCAAATGAATACGGCAAAGAGAGCCTGCGTTTCATCGATGGAGGAACGTACCCATCCGCACTCAGGATTCCGTATGCCCGCATGGTGCCTGGCATGTACCCACAAAGCATCGTCAGCGGGCTGTTCCCGACGGGTTACAACGGAAAAATCGGCGGCGAGGAAACTTTCCCTTATTACGTTGGCGTGTTGCCGCTGCTTCTCGCACTGATCGGGATTTGGAAGTGCTGGAGCAACCTCTGGGTTCGCTACCTGACCGGTCTGGCGGTGCTGGCGTTCCTCTATTCACTCGGCGAGTTTTCGCCGCTGAACGGCGTGCTCTATGCGATTGTTCCGATGCTTTGGGTCACGCGGGCGGCTAACAGATTCCTCTTCCTTGTTTCGTTTGCGCTCGCGGTGCTCTCCGCGTTCGGCCTGGATGCCATCCTCGATGCGAAGCGGCAGGACCCGTCCTGGCTCCCGGTCGCACGGATTCTTCGCTGGGTGGCGATTGCCGCCGGAGCCGCGCTGGTCCTGCCCGCGTTAATCACCACGATCAACCTGGGAAACTGGAATGCGCTGTCCCTTCTGCTGATCCTCGGGTCCTGTGGACTGCTCATCCTGATGATGCGCCGCGAGGCGTCGCCCGGATTGCGCGTGATCATCGCGGCATTCATCCTGTTCGACCTTTCGGCTTTCAACTGGCTCGAAGCCGCGAAGAAGCCGGGAGACCAGCTCGATCAGATGATCAGCCTCCATGGGCCGGTGGAGTTTGTGAAAGCGCGGGCGGGGCTGCGGCGTGTCAGAGTTGCGATCGGGCCCGAGCCGAACATCGGCGACGTGTACGGCGTGCAGGGCATGTGGGGCGGCTGGCCGACAGCGCTCACCGATTATTCGAAGCTGCGGGTGCGGGACGATCTGCTCAACGTGGGCTACGTGATTCGTCCGGCATCGGCCGCCGAGCCCGGACCGATTTATCAGGATGCGCGCTGGAAAGTGTACGCGAATCCGGCTGGCTTTCCGCGCGCGTGGGTGGTACACCAGACGGTGACCGCGCCCTCTCACGACGCCGCTTTCGCCATGCTGGATCAGCCGGGCCTGGATCTTCACCGCACCGCCATCACCGAAAGACCCCTGGCATTCGGAACTGCGGCGGAATTCTCCGATATCGTCCGATTCCGCTCGTATGACGAACGCAGCATGACGCTGGCGGTCACCGCCGGGAGCGCGGGATTGCTGGTATTAAGCGAGATGTATTATCCCGGGTGGGAGGCTGTCGTGAACGGCAAGCCCGTCGCGATCCTGCCGGTGGATGGAGCGCTGCGCGGCATCCGGATTCCAGCGGGCGGCAGCCGTGTCAAGTTGGAATTCGTATCAGGCAGTTTTCGCGCGGGAGCGTTGATCAGTCTGCTGACCATGCTCGGCGTCATCGCCGGCTGGCTCTACAGCAGGTTTCGTGGCGCGGGCACCCGTGCCGGCTTTGATCCCCCCAGTAATGCTGCCGCGGTTGTCGTGAATCCAAACACGGTGAAACCGAACTGAGACTCTTCCCTCCACCCACCGCTATACTGAGGTCAAATGAAGTTCTTCCTCGATACGGCGAATCTGGACGAGATTAAAAAGGGCGCTGAGTGGGGCATCGTCGACGGCGTCACCACCAACCCGACCCTGATAGCGAAAGAAGGAAAAGCGATCAAGGAGCAGATCGCCGCCATCTGCGACATTGTCGACGGGCCGATCAGCGCTGAAGTCGTATCGATCACGGCGAAGGAGATGATTGCCGAGGGCCGCGAGCTCTCGAAGATCCACAAGAACGTCATCGTCAAGTGCCCGCTGATCCGGGACGGCATCGAAGCTTGTGCGGCGCTGAGCAAAGAAGGCATCCGCGTGAACGTGACGCTGTGTTTCTCGCCCGCGCAGGCTCTGATCGCGGCGAAGGCCGGCGCTTACTTCATCAGTCCGTTTGTGGGCCGCATCGACGATATCGGCGGGAACGGAATGGACCTCATCCGCCAGATCGTGGCGATTTACGACAACTACGATTTTGAGACCCAGATTCTGGCCGCGTCCCTGCGCGGGCCGACGCACGTGATCGAATCCGCCATGGCTGGCGCGCATATCGGGACCATGCCGTTCAAGGTGATGGACATGCTGTTCAACCATCCCCTGACCGACAAGGGCCTCGATCAGTTCCTCAAGGACTACAACAAAGCGTTCCAGGCGAAGCCGGAGGCGAAAGCCCGGTAAACGTCCGATGCCCGTCCAGTGGGCAAGTCTTGCATCAAATCCCGCGGCGCTTGGGTTGGCGGTCCTGATCATCGCCATCGCCGCGATTTTCATCCTGCGAGTCGCGCGGCGAAAGCCGCCGGAGGCCGCCGAACTGGAGCGCCGCCGCCGTCTTCTGCTTCATCATGAAGGAAAGATGGGAGACGGCGAGATCGTCGAGGTCGAAGCCGGATTGATTACGTACAGCTATAACGTGGCGGGAATGGAATACACGGCCTCGCAGGATACCAGCGATCTTGAATCCGCGCTACCCGCCAACGTCATGAACATGATCGGGCCGGTGCGGATCAAATTCGATCCGCGCAATCCCGCCAACTCGATCGTGCTGTGCGAAGAGTGGAGCGGTCTCAGATAGATGCCGCGCGTGGGGATGAAAGCTGAAAGATCGCGGGTCATCTTCAAGTCGCCGCCGCTCACCGGCATTATGGCGGATCAGTATTTCCACCTGGCCACACCTTCGCACTTCTGGTGCCGCCGGCGTTTCGAGGTGTTTCAGGAGCTCGCCGGACATCTTCTGCCGCCCGGCGCGAGAGTCGCGGAGATCGGCTGCGGCAACGGAGTCGTGCAGCGGCAGGTGGAAGATGCGTATAATCTCGCGGCCGCCGGCTTTGATTTGCATGAAGAAGCCCTGCGCCGGAACATGTGCCGTTGCGGGGAAGTCTACTGTTACGACATTCACGATCGCGCGCCGGAATTCGCGGGCGCTTTCGATGTGCTGCTGATGTTCGACGTTCTCGAGCACATCGAGGATGAAAATCGCTTTCTCGACTCCGCACGCTTTCATCTCGCGCGTGGCGGGTCGATCGTACTTAATGTCCCTGCATTGCAGTGGCTTTATTCTCCTTACGATCGGGTGCAGGGGCACCACCGCCGATATTCACTTACCGGTCTGGCTGAAGTGGCTCGCCGAAACCGTTTTCGGATGGACCTCGCGACATACTGGGGCGCTCCGCTCGTGCCCGTCCTCGCACTACGAAAGGCAGCACTGACGATCGGACGGAAGCAGCTCGATAATTACGCGACAGGGTTCGACTCGCGCGGAGAGTTTCTCAACGAATGTCTCTATCGATGGTCGCTTTGTGAGGCGCTCCCGCAGAAGTTTGCCGGAACGTCGGTAATGGCGATCTTCGCGACTCAATAGCCTGGGAGTGTTGGACGCGCCAATTTTATGCGCGTCCGGATTCGAAATTCTCGATACGCTACCGATCGGGAGCCGGCAAATTCGCGGTCACGGATCGGTCGGAACCGAAGGATGAAAGATTAAGCACAGGTGGTGGCACTGGCTTAAAACCCGTGCCACCCCTGCCTGGATCGGCTTACGCGCTATCGCCAGCGTTGTTCATCGTGCCTCAGGATTGCGCGGTCCCGGTCGGCGGCGCGATAGCGGCCAAGGGCCATATCGCGGCGCAGCCTTTCCTGATCGCGGCGTATGATACGGTCGCGCTCATACCGGGCATGTTCGGTGTGAAACTCAGCGCCGAACACACTCGGCGCTCCGGCCATCGCGAGTAACCCCGCGGCGGTCACAAAACATCGAGTGATTCGTTTCATAGTTTCAACTCCCTTCACTCTGTTCGATGCATGCGGCTTGCCAGCGTTCCCGAGCGTCCGCTGGTTATTACAAAGGCTTAAAATGAAGGTGAAAATGGTCTCCAGAACACTGTCGATCGGCACACTTGCGAGCCTGCTTGCTCTGGGGGTTTATGCGTTCGCGGAACGGCTCGAGGACACCACTTACGTTCCCTACGGTGACAAAGCCATCCAGTATTTCGAGACGCCGACGGATGAAGCGGTGAAAAAGCTCGACGATCGGATCGACAGCGGCCAGGCGAATCTCGACTTCCAGCCGGGCGGCCTCGGGTACCTTCCTGCATTGCTGAAGACGCTTGGAATCGACGTTGATTCGCAGGTGCTTGTCCACGCGGCCGACAGTTTCCAGTCGCCGCTGATTTCACCGCAGCGGCCGCGCGCGGTTTACTTCAATGACGACATCGCGGTCGGCTTCGTCCAGCACGGCGAGGTGATGGAGGTGTCGTCGCTCGATCCGAAGCAGGGCGTTATCTTTTATACGCTGAACACCGCGAAAGTGGCGAAGCCTTCGTTTGCGCGGCGCGAGGTGTGTCTGCAATGTCATCAGGGCGGGCACACGCTTGGCGTTCCCGGGCTCGTGATCAGCTCGCAATATCTTCCGCCCGGCATGCCCGCGGAGCACGTCCGCGGCGGCTTCGTTACCGACGACCGTACACCGATCGAAGACCGCTGGGGAGGCTGGTACATCAGCGGATCGCTCGGCGGGCAGAAGCACAAGGGCGTCCCGATTGGCGGGGACGGCGAGTTGCCGTTCAACGCTTCGGCGTACCTGAGTCCGACGAGCGATATCGTCGCGCTGATGACGCTCGAACATCAGACGCGCATGACGAACCTCATGATCCGCATCGGGTGGGACACGCGCATTGCCATGGCGGAGGGAAAGATGGATGAGGCACGTCCGAAGCTGGAGGCGGCGATGGACGACATGACCGGCTACATGCTCTTCGCGGATGAAGCGCCGCTGACCGCGCCGGTGAAAGGCGTTTCCACATTCACCACGACATTCCCGGAGCGCGGGCCGCGCGACAAGCAGGGCCGCTCGCTGCGTAATTTCGATCTTGAGAAGCGGCTCTTCAGATATCCGTTGAGCTACATGATCTACTCGAAGGCGTTCGACGGAATGCCCGACTGGGATCGCGAACGGATTTATCAGCGTCTCTACGACGTGCTGACCGGGAAGAACAAAGACCCGAAGTTTGCAAAGCTTTCGGCCGAGGACCGGCGGAACGTGCTGGAGATCGTGCGCGAGACGAAGGCTGGATTGCCAGCATACTGGAAGCAGTAGCCCGTGGCCACGAGCAGTGGCTGTGGCGCGGACACTTTTGTCCGCGGGGCCGGCAATCCTGCCGGCGCTTGTTGTCCTTAATGCTGTGAGATTTCCGCACTACCGGTTCTTCAGAGCTAGCCGCACGGAACCCGCGGCTCCGGTGGCGCGATCCCGCACAACCACCCGCAGGTCCCGCGCTTCGGGCGGCGCTTCGATTGGCGCCTGTACCTCCAGACCCGATTGCAGGGCAGCGGCCAACGCGCCGTCGGAGATTTCGAACGTACGTGTGAGCGTCTGGACGGATTTCGATCCTCCAACGAGCAGAGCAATCTCCACGCCGCCTGACGAGACGCCATCTCGATGCTCGAGCTGAAGAGTGCGGATATCGATAACCAGCCGCGCATCGAAATGCCCGGCGTGCGCCGGATCGGGTCCTGCTTCCGCGGTAATTCCAACCGCGGTCGCATCGAGAGAAGACTGCAGCAGTTGACTCACGATTTGTTCCGGGCTCACTTGCGCGGCCTCTCGCTGCCGAATAGCGAAGTAGCCCTTGCGGAAACGCAGATCGACACTTTTACGGTCGACCTTCACGGTCAGCTTGTGGAACTTGTCGTCGAAGGCATCGTCGGGCGGTGAGAAACCGATCGTATAGGTGATCTGGGCGTCTTCGGTTGCTTTCCGGATCGAGTCGTCAATGCCATTCGTGTTGTAGAAGGCGCGGCCGCCCGTCAGGCTGGCCAGTGTATTCATGGTGTCGACGCCGGAGGGACCGCCGCCGTTCATCCCTGTGCAGATGCCCAGCGTGAAGCAGTTGGGACGCCCGACCGGCCCCGGCCCTTGTTCCGCATTTCCGGCAGGTGTGCCGGCGAGACCGCGGGCGTCGACAGGGTAGACCGCCACGTTGGCGTCGCTCAGGGCGCGCGCGGCGTCGTCAACATCTTTGCTGTAATCGATCGTTTCGTGCGGCTTGAGAATAATCAGCGGAAAACTCCCCGAAACCCAGATCAGATTCTTGCGGCCGGGCACTTTGGCCAGATGCCGCGCGATGGCGATCATCGCTTCGCGGACGGTGCGGACGCGGTCATCGACGACAAACTGCTGCAGCCGGTCGAGACTGTCGGCAATCATGGCATCGGTGACGGCATCGCCGCTCGAATCGACTGTGACGTCGGCCGAGAGGCGCCGCGCGGTTTCCGGTTTCAAGGTTTTAACGACCCGGTCCAGCCGGTCGGGATCCTCGGTCAGTTCCTGAATCACGCGGATCGAATTGCCGAGAACATAGATGCCGAGTCTGTCGCGCGCGCCGCGTTGTTGCAGGAACTGGAGGATTTTGCGGTTGGCGTAGACCTGATCGTTGACGGGCGTGTTAAGCCGGTCGATCAGCAGAATCGTGGCCGATGTCAGAGGCTCGCCGCGCCGGTTGCGCTGATTCGAGACAGCGCCGGGCGGCAGCGGAACAGCCGGCGCCGCGAGCGCCCCCGAACCCGCTGTGACGGAGAACGTTGTAATGAGCTGCGGTTTGCCTTCATCGAGAATGGTGAAATCGGATTTCTGAAGTCCGGCGACGGGACCATTCTTGTCGCGCACGACAACGTCGACCTGAACCAGGTGCGTGCCCGCGCGAAATGTCGGTTGCTGCGCAAGCGCAATGGCGGCCAGCAATATTGGAAGAGCGAGCCTGAGCGCGGGCGCGAGCCCGAGTCTAAACACAGTGGAATAAGTTTAGCGCGACTGGAATAGCAGCAGCCCGCCGATGCCGATCAGTCCCGCATGCACCAGCCGTGTGAAATAGCGAGGGTCGATGCGGTGATGCAGGAATCTTCCGGCGAAGACGGCGGCGATCACGCCCGGCAGCGAGAGGATATAAAAGCGCGTCACGGCCGGCGTCCACAGACCGCCGATCCAGTAGCCGATCATCACGGCGATGCTTGCGGGGAAGAAGTATCCCTGCAAGGTGGCGCGGAAGCTCGCGG
>DASZLP010000232.1:0-1547 GCA_035552355.1 Bryobacteraceae bacterium
CCACATCAGGAGCTCGTCGTGATATTGGGTTCCGACTCGGATGACTTCCGGCTGGATGCCGCAGACGCGGAAGCCGCAGCGCTGGTAGCAGCGGATGGCGCGGGTGTTGGAGGTGACGACGGTGAGGCGGAGGATGCGGACGCCGGCCGATGCACTCCAGGCGATCGCTTCCTGCACCATCTGATCCGCCAGCCCCCGGCCGCGCCACCGCGGGCGGACGTAGACGCTGACGAGGGTTGCCGAGTGGCAGACCTTCGCGCCCTTCTCGCGATACGCTGCCAGAAGGCCGGCCATCTCACCGGAATCTTCGGCAAGAAAGATGCGCGACCACTTGCCCTCAAGGGACGACTGAATGCGGCCCATCCAGACCGAGTCCGGATCGCCGGCCTGGTCGGCGTAGTCAGAGCCATAGGCCTCGGGGTGAGCTTGAAGCGCTTCCAGCCTCAATGCTTTGTAAGCCGGCAGGTCGGCTTCGCGGATGGGGCGAATGATCGGAGGCGGTTGAGTCATGGGGCATATCCTAGCGGCGAACGTGGCGCCATCGGAAAGTTGCCGGCAAGTCGCAACCGCCGCGAGTGGTTTCAGTCCGATTCCATTTGGCACGTCGCGAGAAATAAGTATGCTCGCAAGGCAATCGCATTTGTTCCCTCGCATCGGTGCGTGGGAGTGACACTTCGTTGCGGCCCATGCCATTGGGAGGACTTCAATGACTGAAGAAACGGAAACGCCAGATCCACAGTTCGGCCGGGTGTTGCATGTGGCTTCCCTCAGCGCGGGGCAGGTGATGGCATGGATCATCATCGGGGCGGTCATTGTTGCAATCGCGGCTGCCGTCCTGGCGTCCGGTCACCCGGCTCCGCACGGCCCGCGCCATCGCGGTAGCGCGGGGGAGACCAATCCCATTCACATCCTCGCCGGCGTGGTCTTTGGGATCGTCGGACTTTTCCTGCTTCTTGCCGGCCTGAAGAACCTGGCGTTCGGTCCGGCGCGGCGGGTCTTCTACGAGCGTGGCGTGCGCGTCAGCCGCCGGAACAATTCGCGAAGCATGGCATACGTCGATACGCAGGTGGTCTATTACATCGCCCGGACGCGCGGCGGCACAGAGCGTGTGATCGAATTACATCCGCTCGACGGCTCGGGCGTCATTCGCGCCGGCACCACAGCCGCCCGAGCTGGCTCTGGCAATCCGCGTGTGCCCACAATCGAGAAGATCGAAGGGCTGCGCGACCATATTGTCGGCGTGATTGCCGAATCGATGCTCGCTGAGGTGAGCTCGGGAAAAACCATCCCCTGGTTGCAGGACACGTCCCTCTCGCCGGACGGCGTCATCGTCAACGGCCGGGCCGTTGCCTGGTCGCAAATCGACGAACGCGCCAATCAGTCCACCGGCCGCTACGAGTTGCTTGAAGCCGGCCAGACCAAGCCGCTCATCACTCTGCGGATGATCGGCAGAAACTTCCTGCCGGGCTGGCAGGTCGTCCGCGCGATGCGCGACAAGGCGGGGCAGCGAAGGGCGAACATGCGGCCACTTTGAATCGTTGCCCAAA
>DASZLP010000233.1:0-17060 GCA_035552355.1 Bryobacteraceae bacterium
CTGCGTGGAAGCTCGCGCCCGCGCTGGCCGCTGGCAACACAGTGGTTTGGAAGCCTTCCGAATTCTCCTCCGTTTCGGCGCTCGAATTCGGCAAGCTGTTCGAAGAGGCCGGATTCCCGCCCGGCGTGGTCAACGTCGTCACCGGATTCGGCAATGAGGTTGGCGAGCCCCTGATCACGCATCGCCACATCGCAAAGGTGGCTTTTACCGGCGGCGATCGCACCGGCGAACACGTTTACTCGCTCGCCGCGAAAGGCATCAAGAAGATCACGCTCGAGCTCGGGGGTAAGTCCGCCAACATCGTGTTCGACGACGCGGACCTCGAAGACGCCGTGAAGGGCGTCGTCTCCGGAATCTTCGCCGCAACCGGTCAGACGTGCATCGCGGGATCACGCGCGCTCATCCATCGGCCGGTCCACGATCGATTCATGGAAAAACTGCTCGACCTCGCGAAGACCGCGCGCATGGGGAATCCGCTCGACGCATCCACGCAGGTCGGTCCGGTGACCACACGCCCGCAGTATGAGAAAGTTCTCGACTACATCCGCATCGCAAAGGACGAAGGTGCGGTCTGCCGGCTCGGCGGCGCCCCCGCCATACGCCCCGAATGCGAATCGGGCTGGTTCGTCGAACCGACCATCTTCACCGGCGTGAACGCCGAAATGCGAATCGCGAAAGAAGAAGTTTTCGGCCCCGTGCTCTCGGTGATACCTTTTGACGATGAGGATGACGCGGTTCGCATCGCCAACGATACGATCTACGGACTCGCCGCCGGCGTGTGGACGATGAGCATGCGGCGCGCGCTTGCGATGTCGGAACGGCTGGAAGCCGGTACGGTCTGGGTCAATACCTACCGCGCGGTGAGCTTCATGTCGCCGTTCGGCGGCTACAAGAGATCGGGGATCGGACGGGAGAACGGCATGGAAGCCATCCGCGAGTATCTCCAGACGAAGAGCGTCTGGATCGATACGGCGGGCAATGCGCCCAACCCGTTCGTGATGCGATGACGGAACAAGTGGACGATCGCACCGCCGCGTACGCCGCCGTCACGCTGCCGTGTTTCGAGGACCTGAAGCAGGCGGCCGCGCAGATCGCCGGGCTTCTCGTCCTTGCCGCCGCCGGCAGTTCGGCCGCCGCGCCCGATCATCCATTGATCACGGCCGCGGCGCAGGTCCAGCGGCAGGCCGAGGATGCGCTGCGGTCGGCGCGTGTGTCCAAAGCCGCGCGCGTTCACTACGAATATCTTTCGCGCGCCTCGGCGAAGCTGGCGCGCGTGTTGAGCGTGCTCGGCGCTGGCCGAGACGCGCTGCCATTGCTCGAAGGCGTATACGCCGACCTGCGCGCCGCATCGCGCGCGCTGCCGGGATTTCAGATGCTCGATTTCGAGCGGGGGTGCTGTGGGCCGCACAGGGCCCAGGCCGTTGTGCGGTGAAGGAAATGAAAAATAACTATTCCATCTGGGTCGCTGAGTTCGCCAACGTCCCGAAATATCCTCTGAGCGGCCTCATCTACGGCGCGCACAACCAGGGCCACACGCGCCTGCCTTACTGCTACGTCGTGATCAAAGGCCACGGCCACATCGCGATGGTCGACGTGGGTTACAACCACAAAGAATATGGCGCTGTCCTCGCCACCATATACGGCGCCCGCGACTGGCATCCGCCGCGCGAAGTCCTCGCCGAGTGCGGCATCACCCCCGAAGATGTCTCCCGCATCTTCCTCACTCACGCTCATTTCGACCACATGGGCAACATCGAAGATTTCCCCAAAGCCACGTTCTACATCCAGGAGCGCGAGCTCTCGAAGTGGGTCTGGGCCATGTCGCTCGAGCGGCGCTTTCGCTGGATCATGGGCGGCATCGATCCGGCGGACATTCTGCGCACGGTGGATCTGGCCCGTCAGGGCCGCCTGGTTTGCGTCGATGGAAATCGCGAAGACGTGCTTCCCGGCATTGACCTCCACGCCGCGCCGGACACGCACACGTGGGGCTCGATGTATGTCCGTCTCCGCAACGATCTCTCGCCAAATTCACAAAACGCGTGGATTTTCGCCGGCGACCTTGTTTACCTGCAGGAGAACCTGCAAGGCTACAAAGCGGACGACCCGGAATACATTCCGATCGGCTTCGCCATGGGAAGCCAGTTCAATTTGCTCATGACTACCGACGAATTGCTGAAGGGCGTGGGCGGAGATCCGCGCCGCGTCATCGCCATCCACGAAGACCGGCTCAAGGACATGTTTCCTTCGCGATTGGCTTCGAATGGTGTGCGGGTTACGGAACTGGCTTTGGCGGATGGAGAACCGAGCCGCCTCGGCTGAGTTGCCGTCAGCGCCGTTCGAGGCGTTCTTCAACGCGGGTCAGGCGGTTATCGATTTCGATGACCTTGCCGATAAGGGTTTCGAAGCGGGCTTCGAGGCTGGCAAAACGAGCGTTGAACGAGGTCTCAAGGCTGGTGATCCGGGTGTCGATGCTGGTCAGCCTCGCGTTGATCATATTGACCTGAAGCACGGTGCCGATAAACGCCATAAGCACCGTAAACACAGGCATCCCGATTGCGAAATCGAGTTGAGTATCCGTCATTGCGAGATAGTGCCCGCGCCCACGCTTCTTCTCCAGAATAACCCGTCCGCCGCCCCTACAGGAACGCTACGGTCTTAACCCCCGAAATATCGAACCTCTTCCGGCATCTGGGATTCTTACACATCGCCTGCGTATCGATCAGCAACATATAACTCTGCGCCTTGGCGAACTTCGCCCGGTCGCGCTCATCTGCTCCGCCCGGCAACCGGTCCTTCTTCGTGCGAATGATGTAGCTGAGATCGTACGTATCCTGCGTCCGGCAGAAAGAACAGTTCAGCATCGCGGCGCGTTTGGCCTGCGACTCGGTATAGAAAGCGCGCTCGTCCACTTACCGCGCGCTCACCGGAATCCACTTCATCCCGTCGGGATTGCCTTTATACTCGGCACGCGGACGGATGAGGCGGTTGTTGTGATACTGCTCCAGCACATGAGCGGTCCAGCCGGACATGCGGCTCACTGCGAAAATCGGCGTGAAGAGATCGATCGGAATCCCGAGCGAGTAGTACGTCGAAGCCGAGTAGAAGTCCACATTCGGATTCAGTTTCTTCTCGCCGCGCACCGTCTCTTCGACGCGCTTCGACATCAGATAAAGATCCTGGTGGCCGGTGCTCTTGCCAAGCTCTTCGGACATTACACGCAGGTGGCTGGCACGGGGGTCATCCGTCCGGTAGACACGGTGACCAAAGCCTGGGATCTTTCGCTTATTGGCCAGCATTTCGTGCACGCGCTCGACGGCTTTGTCGGCGGAACCCACTTCGAGCAACATGCGAATCACATCTTCGTTCGCGCCCCCGTGCAGCGGTCCTTTGAGGGCGCCAATCGCCGACGTGGCCGAAGAGTAGATATCGGAAAGCGTCGCCGCCGTAACCCGCGCCGCGAATGTAGAGGCGTTGAGCTCGTGATCGGCATGCAATATCAGGGCAACGTCGAAGGTGTGCTCCATGACGTGGTCCGGCTTCTTCCCCGTCAGGCAATAGAGGAAGTTGCCGGCGAAGCTCAGCGACGAATCCGGCTTCACCACGGCCTGGCCGGCGCGCAGCCGTCCGAACGAACTCACGATGGTCGAGGTCTGCGCCATCAGCTTCGTCGCCTTTTTCTGGTTCGCTTCGGGCGACATGTCTTTCGCGCTCGGATCGTAAAGGCTGAGCATCGACACGGCGGTCCGCAGCACATCCATCGGGACGGCCTTGAGGTTGGCCTTCAGGAAAGTTTCCACTTCGGGCGCGATCGCGTAGTTCGCAAACAGGTCCGCCTTCAACTGATCAAGCTCGCTCTGCTTCGGCAGAGTTCCCTTCCACAGGAGCCAGATGACCTCCTCAAACGTCGCGTGTTCCGCCAGCGTATGAATGTTATAGCCGCGGTAGCTGAGCACTCCCGCGTATCCATCGATGTAACAAATTTCCGATTCGCCGGCGACGACGCCTTCCAGACCCGCGCCCGTAGTGGTAGTTGTCGAACTCATGTTTGTTGTGTCTTCTTTCAGTCTATTCCAGGGGTCATTTTGGGCGATGTCAACCACATGACCCTCGTTCCTTCCACCGCGCACAACGGCCCTTCGGCCTATGCGCGGAGCCTGGCGGCTACTTCAGCAACGGTTTCCGCAAACGCCCGACCGTGCGATGAATCATGATCGCGAAAGGGTTCTTGTGCGGACAAATCGGATACGGCGCGAAGTTGATTTCATCGCTCACCGCGCCGTCTTTGCCTTTGTCGACCCACAGCTTCTCCACGCGGCCTGGGTTCACGGCCACCGTGAGCAGCACGCCATTGTTACAGGATTCGCTGTCGGTGATGCCGAGTACCGCTGGATCGGGTGCCGCGTCTTTCGCGGCCGATCCCCAGTCGCCGGAAAATTTCTCGAACGAGTAACCCGAGCACGGCTTCTGCGCCGTGCATCCCCAGTCCCGGTATGCGGCCCGCAGATCGCCGCGCCGCACATCGGCGAGAAAATTTTTGACCACGCCTTCCTGATGGTGGTTCTTGAGAAGGTACCAGCCGAGACTAACGACTATCACCGCCACGACGACCGCAATGATTGAGCGGATGATGATCCGGTTCCGCTCTTCCTCGCCGGCACCGTATTGATCGAGATAGCCGGGCATAAGCGGGTTACGGCTGCGGGACCTCGCTCCTAATGGGCCGGATAGGCCTTGTTATATGCCGCCAGCGCATCGGCTGTGATGTCGAGCGCGGGCTTGAAATAAAGCGTCTGCGAGACGTCGACGATGATGTCGTAGCCTTTTTCCTCGGCGACCTTCTTCACGACATCCTGCATCTTCTGCGCGGACTTGGCGAGGATGTCCTGCCGCTCGCGATCGAATTCCTGCTGTAGATCGTCGGACATGCGCTGCGCGTCGCGCTGTTTGCGCTGTCCCTGAAGCGAAAGGTCATTCTGCTGTTGCGGAGTGAGCTTGGGATTGCTGAGCTGAGCTTGAATATTCTGCAACTCGTTGTTCAGCTTCTGCATCTCGTCCTGCCGCGGTTTGTATTTGGCCTCGATGTCGGCCGAGACTTTTTTCATCTCGTCGGAATCGAGCATCGCCTTCTGCACATTGACGACGGCCACTTTCAATTGAGCGGAAGCTGTGGCGGCGAGAGGCGCGAGCGCGAAACACAGCAGACCCGCGCGAATAGCCAGCGAACGGAACATAGTTATGAGACTCCTCAATGGTTGGGAAACACACAGGTTAACACAGGCCGAATGGGCCTGAACCGGCTCTCCCGGCTGCCGCGCCGCACCCGCCCTCGCGCCGGCGCTCACCAAACCTTCATCTTAATTTCAGACTGTCTCCCGCTAAGATAAGTTCCATGAGGATTGCCCTCGGGCAGATCAATCCGACTGTTGGCGACCTCACCGGAAATGTGGCCCTGATGCTCCGCTTCGCGCGCGAGGCGGCGGCCAGGAACGCCAATATCGTTGTCTTCCCCGAGCTATCCGTCACGGGTTATCCGCCGCGCGATCTCGTGGAAAAACCGAGCTTTATCGATCGTTCCGAGAGGGCGGTCGAACACCTCGCTGAGGCTTCGCGCGATCTCCCGATCGCCATCGTCGCGGGCTACGTCGGGCGTTCCCAAAAGCCCACCGGAAAGCAGGCGACCAACTCGGCGGCCATAATTCGGGGGGGCTGCATCCTGCTGCGCCAGACTAAAATCCTGCTGCCGACCTACGACGTCTTCGACGAGGCGCGCAATTTCGTGCCCGGCGACACGCAATCCATCTGGCATGCCGGGGCCGATGCCGTTGCGCTGACCATCTGTGAGGATGCCTGGAACGACAAACAGTTCTGGCCGCGTCGCCTCTATAAGCGCGACCCCGTTGACGAGCTCATGCGGCAGGACGCGACCATGATCGTCAGCATCAACGCCTCGCCTTTCCATATCGGCAAGCGCGATCTGCGCGATGAGATGTTTCGCGCCATGGTGAAGCGCCATCGCGTCCCCGCGGTCGTCGTCAACCAGGTCGGCGGCAACGATCAGATCGTCTTCGATGGCTCGAGCTTTGTCATGGATGCCGAGGGGAACGTGATCGCTTCGGCCGCTTCTTTCAGCGAAGATCTGGTGATCGCGGACCTCGACAGCGTCGAGGGCGACCGGCACGCCAATCTGCCCGATGAGTGCGAGGCCGTCTATCAGGCGCTGGTGCTCGGCACGCGCGACTACATCCGCAAATGCGGTTTCGAGCGCGTGCTGATAGGGTTGAGCGGCGGTATCGATTCCTCTCTCACGGCGGTGATCGCGGTGGATGCGGTGGGACGCGAGAAGGTGCGCGGCGTCGCCATGCCCGGGCCGTTCTCTTCCGATCACAGCATCGCCGATGCGCGCGCTCTGGCGGAACGTCTCGGGATCGCCTTCGACGTCATTCCGATTAGTCCCGGTTACGACGTGATGCTGCGGACGCTCGGGCCCGTTTTCGACGGACTCAAGACTGACGTCACGGAGGAAAACATTCAATCCCGCCTGCGCGGACTCACGCTGATGTCGCTTTCGAACAAGTTCGGCGCGCTCGTCCTGACCACCGGGAACAAGAGCGAGCTCGCGGTCGGATACTGCACCCTTTATGGCGATATGTGCGGCGGCCTCGCGGTGATCAGCGATCTGCCGAAGACGATGGTCTACTCACTCTCGCGCATCGCCAATTGCCGCCACAACGATGTCATCCCCGAGTCGGTCTTCGAGAAGCCGCCGTCGGCCGAGTTGCGGCCCGACCAGAAGGACAGCGATTCCCTTCCTCCCTACGATGTGCTCGACAGCATCCTGCGGCTCTACGTCGAAGAGAATCACGCCGTTGCGGACGTCGCGGCGGAGCTCGATCTGCCCCTCGATCTGGTGCGCGATGTCATCCGCAAAGTCGACCGCAACGAATACAAACGTCAACAAGCGGCGCCAGGATTGAAAGTGACATCCAAAGCTTTCGGCATGGGCCGGCGTCTTCCCATTGCCCAACGTTATTCGGAGTGCGAATGAAAATGCGAATTGCATCGATCGTTCTGATGCTCGCCGGCGCGTTACTGCTTTCGCAGCCATCGCCCCGGGAGCAGGTTGGTCCACTACCCGACGGCGGCTTCCTCCTCAGCAGTGGCTGGAAGATCAAGGCGGCGGGCACGCAGATACGGGTCGACACCTTCCCGATGGCGCAGGTGGTCACTCCGGACAGGAAATTTCTGCTGGTGCTGAACGGCGGCTACAATCCACCCAGCCTCAGCGTGATCGATATCCCCAGCGCCAAAGAGCTGAGCCGGGCCGCGGTGCCGGATGGCTGGCTGGGCCTCACGATGTCAAAGGCCGGCGACAAAGTTTACGTAGGTGGCGGATCGAAGGCCGCGATCTACGAGTTCTCTTTTGCGAACGGCGTCCTGACGCCTTCGCGTATCTTTCCGGTCGTGGCCGAGAAGGATCGCAAGGCAACCGACTTCATCGGCGATATCGCGTTCACGCCCGACGGCCGCCTCCTTTATGCGGCGGATCTCTACCACGATTCGGTCGTGGTGGTGAACCCGCAGTCCGGTCTCGTGCTCTCGCGCGTCAAGACCGGGCGGCGGCCGTATCGGATCCTCTTTCATCCATCCGGCAGAACATTCTTCGTATCCAGTTGGGCGGATGGCGCCGTCGGCCAGTATGAGACCGGCACGGGAAGGCAGCTCACCAGCATTCGGCTCGCCGCGCATACAACGGACATGGTGTGGAGCGACGGCGAAGTGGATGAGCAGCCGGAAATAAAAGCGCGGCTTTTCGTTTCGGCCAGCAATACGAACAATGTGTATGTCCTCGGTGCCTCCGAATCCGGCGATGTGTCGCGCCTCGAAACCATCAACCTTGCCTTGACTCCCAATCAGCCGCTCGGCTCGACTCCGAGCGGATTGAGCCTCAGCGCGGACCGCTCGAAGCTCTTCGTCGCGTGTTCGGATGCGAACGCCGTGGCAGTAGTGGATATCTCGGGCGCACGCAGCCGCGTCCTCGGATTTGTGCCCTCCGGATGGTATCCGACAACCGTACTCGGGCTGCCCGATGGACGCATCTCAATCCTGAACGGCAAAGGGCTGGGATCGTCGGCGAACCCGAAAGGGCCGAATCCTCTTGTCGACCCGGTGCGCGATCACGAAGGCATTCGGAGCGATCAGTATGTCGCCGCGATGCAGCGCGGTACGGTCGCGTTCGTGGACTACCCGGCGGAATCGAAGCTGGATGAATACACGCGCGACGTTCTCGCCAACTCTCCCTATCGCGACGAGAAGCTCATCGATCCCGGCATTCCGGCGGAGAGCCCGGTGCGTCCCAACGGGCCGATTAAGCACGTGATCTACGTAATCAAGGAGAATCGCACTTACGATCAGGTGCTGGGCGATCTCAGGCAGGGCAACGGCGATGCTTCGCTCACGCTGTTCGGCGCGGCGGTGACGCCGAATCTGCACAAGCTCGCGACCGACTTCGTGCTGCTCGACAACTTCTACGAGAATGCCGATGTGAGCGCCGACGGCCACAACTGGGCGATGGCCGCCATCGCGCCCGACTATACACAGCGCCTCTGGCCCAGCCAATATGCCAGACGCCGCGCGACTTACGATTTCGAAGGCGGCGAGCCCGCCAACAATCCTCCGGCCGGATACATCTGGACGAACGCCTTGCAGGCCGGCATCTCGGTCCGGAATTACGGCGAATGGTCGGTTCCGGTGAAGTCGGCGGATGGCGACGTGGATACGAAAGTGAACGACCCGGTGCTCGAAAAGGTATCCGACAAAGACTACGCACCGTACGATCTCGATTACGCCGACCGCGACAGAGCTGACGAGTTTATCAACGAGCTTCAGGGATTCGAGAAGTCCGGCACGATGCCGCAACTGCTGATCGTGCGCATGGGCAACGACCATACGTCCGGTACGACCCCGGGCAAGATCGCCCCGCTCTCCGCCGCGGCGGATAACGATCAGGGCGTCGGGAAGCTTGTCGAAGCGGTTTCAAAATCCCGCTTCTGGAATGAGACGGCCATCTTTGTAATCGAGGACGATGCGCAAAATGGACCGGACCACGTGGATTCGCATCGCGCGCCGGCGTGGGTGATCTCGCCCTGGGCGAAAAAAGGAACCGTGAACAGCACGATGTACACACAGGCATCGGTGCTGAGGACGATGGAAATCATTCTCGGCATGCGTCCGATGACGACCTACGATGCCGGAGCCCGGCCGATGTTCAGCGTGTTCAACAACACGGCCGCAGCCGGAGGATATGCCCTCGAAGCCGCACGCACTCCGCTCGACACGCGCAACCCGGCAAAATCGCCGACCGCCGCGCGATCGCTGCGTATGAATTTCAAAGACGCCGACGATATCGACGACCATGAGCTGAACGCCATTCTCTGGTCGGCCATCAAGGGACCGGACGTGCCGCTGCCCGTCCCCGTCCGCAGCCGCTTCGTGCGTTGACAAACATTACTTGCCGCTCCCTGAAGGTCGCGGTTCGAATGACTGATACTGTCTCGGCCCGGCGCTTACACCCATATCCGACAATGAAAATTCGACTGCCCGCAAATGGCGAAAATTCACCTGTGCTTCCTGTGGCACATGCATCAGCCCTTCTATAAGGATCTGGCATCCGGCGAATACCGCCTGCCCTGGACGCGCATGCATGCCCTCAAGGATTACTACGGCATGGTCAGAATCCTCGAGGATTTCCCCCGCATTCGCCAGACTTTCAACCTTGTTCCCTCGATGATCGTGCAGGTGGAAGAATATGCCCGGGGAGAAGCCCGCGATCCGTTCCTCGAGTGTGCGCTGAAGCCCGCCGAGAGTCTCACGCCGGAAGAACGCGCCTTCATCCTGCGCAACTTCTTCATGGCGAATCCGGCGCGCATGATTCAGCGCTATCCGCGCTACGCGGAGCTCTACGCCGCCCATAACGGCGCCCGGGAAATGAAGGGCGTTTTCGGCGCGCACGAGTTTCGCGACCTCCAGGTTCTTTCGCAGCTCGCCTGGTTCGACGAAGAATTTCAGGAAAAGGATGCCGAAGTCCGCTCCCTCGTCGAGAAGGGCCGGAACTTCAGCCTTGACGATCAGGCTCTCGTCGGCCGCAAGGAGCGCGAGATTTGCGCGCAGGTCATTCCGGAGTATCGAAAGCTCGCGCAATCCGGCCAGATCGAGATCTCGACCACGCCGTTCTACCATCCCATTCTGCCGCTCCTGTGCGACAGCGATATCGCTTCGGTCGCGCACCCGCACGTTCCGCTTCCGCCGCGATTCTGCTACCCGGGGGATGCCCGTCTGCAGCTCGATATGGCGCGCGACTATATCCAAAAGACTTTCGGCGTCGCTCCGGCCGGCCTGTGGCCTTCGGAAGGTTCGGTGTCCGATCACGTGCTGGAGCTTGCCGCCGCGGCCGGCTTCAAATGGGCGGCAACGGACAATGGTGTTCTCGACCGCACATTGCGGCGCGCGGCGACTCCCGATATCACCTACCGGCCTTACCGCTGGACCCAGCGCGATCGTGACATCCGCATGATTTTCCGCGACCACGTGCTCAGCGATTTGATCGGGTTCGTCTATTCCGGCATGGGCGCCGCCGAAGCCGCGCAGGACTTTCTGCATCGCATCCGCGACAATTGCCGTGGCCTGCTCGAACGCGGCCGCGACGCTCTCGTGCCGATCATTCTGGATGGCGAGAACGCCTGGGAGTACTACGACCACAACGGCCGCCCGTTCTTCCGCGAATTGTACAGCCGTATTCAGGACGACGCGACCATGGACGCGATCACCGTCCGCGAGGCGCTCGAACGCGTCGATCCCGAGCCGCTCACCCACATCCATCCCGGTTCCTGGATTAACGCCAACTTCGACGTGTGGATTGGCGCCGAGGAAGACAACAAGTCCTGGCGGCTGCTGCTTGATGCGCGCAAGGCTCTTGAAAACGCCAATGACGTGGATGAAGCCCGCAGGAATCGCGCGCGCGAAGAGATCCTGATCGCCGAAGGCAGCGACTGGAACTGGTGGTACGGACCCGAGCACGAGACGGCCAACGCCGTCGAGTTCGATCAGATTTACCGCGAGCACCTGGCCAACGTCTACCGCTCGCTCGGACTGCCGACGCCGCCCGAGTTATCGGTTCCGATTCTCAAAATCGCGCGCGAAGAAACGCTCACGCCGCCGCTCGGGCCGATCAGGCCGACGATTAATGGCGTCGTCGATTCCTATTTCGAGTGGCTCGGCGCTGGCGTATACCGGGTGGATCAGCGGTCCGGCTCGATGCACGGCAAGCGAGCGCTGGTGAGCGAGGTGCGGTTTGGAGCCGGCGATTCAATGGTTTATCTTCGGATTGATTTCGTCGAGGGGCGCGCCACCATTGAAGGACTCGAAATCCATGCCGAACTCGCGGACGCCAATGGACAGCCGCAACGAAGGCTTGTGGCCCGCATCCGTGCAGGAACCGCGCTGACGGAAGATCACGCCGGCAAAGTCGCGTTCAAAGATGTGATGGAAATTGCCATGCCGGCTGTGGCAGGCGAAGAATCGAGGATACGGCTATCCTTTTGGCAGGATGGCTTGCCGATCGAAGCCATCCCGCCGCAGGATTATTTGCGGATTTCCGCGCCCACCGGATGGGACGTGTGAAGTAGTCGTTCCCTGCTCGTTGTTACCTGCGAGAAGAGTTCCGGTTCATCAGCGTTTCCAGTTTCGCGGCCGAAGCCGGAGTCTGGACACCGCCCGTCAATATTTCACGATTGCTCACATCGCGGCCGTACAGTTCCTTCTTTGCATCTTCATCCGGACGGAGCGTGGCGCCTTCCAGCGTCAGACCGCCGAAGAGTCCGCGAGAACGCGAGTAAGAGAGCATCTCGGCATGCATCGCCGCGTCGGTCTCAGCGCTTGCCGCGCGTCCTACCGGGCCCGCCGCCGCCGAGGCGTCCGCCCCAAGGGTGAACTTATCGCCCAACAAATGCTTCATACCGGTGTCGTTCATGACGAGCAGAACGATATCCTGTTCCGTCCCGCCGATCTGGAGGCCGAAGCTGCCGCCTTCAATGCGGATCGGGGCCGGAGCGGTCCAGCCGGTGTTGCTCGCGCGGCGACACATAGCAAAACCGCGCCCATACTTCGCGCCGACGATAAAGCCGGCCTTTTTCAGGTTCGGTACGACAACCACGCAGTGCGCCTTGTCGATCAGATCCTGCGGGATCCCTTTATCGGACGCTTTCATCATGTCGGTGAGGACATCGGACGAAGCGTCGAGCCTGTCTGCAACGCTGCTTTCTTTCGCGGCCTGCATCGCCATGGGGCTAAGTGCGGCCAGAGCCAAAAACGTTAAGAGGGTGGTACGCATCCACAAAACTCCTTTTCAGTGATGGTAACGTGCTAGCCGCATACCATTGTGATGAAACGCACGCGGCGGCAATGGAGCGTTATCGGCCCAGAGCCGCACGTTGCGCGAAACTCAGGATGGAGCCTGGCAGAATTCCCAGGAAGAAAGTCCCGATGGCGGGTAGAATCAGCGCCGCCCGCAGCCCCGGAGTAAGCGGCTCAATATTCTGAACCACCTCGCCCGGCTCGTGCATATACATCACGACGAGCAGCCGCAGATAGTAATAAGCCGCGACCGCGCTGTTCAGCAGTCCGAGCACCGTAAGCCAGATCAGATTGGAATCCAGCGCCGCGCGGAAGATATAGAATTTGCCGAAGAAGCCGCCCGTCAGCGGCACTCCGATCAGCGACATCAGGAAAATGGTGAGCATCGCCGCCGTCACCGGCTGGCGGCGGCCGAGGCCCGCGAGGTCGTCGATCCGAAGATGACGTTCGCCTTTGCCCGCGAGATGAATCACGACGACAAACGCGCCAATATTCATCAGCGCATACGCCGCGAGGTAGAACATCGCCGCCGCGGTTCCGATTTCCGAGCGCGCCGCCAGCGCCACCAGAACGTACCCTGCGTGCGCGATCGAGCTGTAAGCGAGCATGCGCTTGAGGTTGTTCTGCGTGAGAGCCGCGAAGTTGCCGATCGTCATCGAGAGCAGCGCCGAGATCCAGATCAGCGGCTCCCATCCTGATGCGATTTGCTGAAATGCCGTGAGAAAGATGCGGAAGAAGATGGCGAAGGCGGCCGCCTTCGGTCCGGTGGCGAGAAATGCGGCTACGGGCGCCGGGGCGCCCTGGTAGACGTCGGGAGTCCAAACCTGAAACGGTGCGCCGGAAACCTTGAACGCGAGCCCCACAAACATCAGCGCGGCGGCGACGCTGACCATTCCGAACGATGGCACGTTGCCCGGTGTGTTCAGCACGTCGCGGATGCCGTCGAGTTTTGTGGTCGCGGTAACGCCGTAGATCAGGGCGATGCCGTAGAGCAGGAAGGCGGTCGCGAACGATCCCAGTAAAAAGTACTTGAGCGCGGCCTCGTTGTTGCGCCGGTCCGCCCGCAGATATCCCGCAAGAATGTAGGTGGCGATCGAGGAAATCTCGAGACCGATGAACACCATCATCAGATCGTTGGCCGCGACCATCACGCACTGGCCGACAATCGCGAAGAGAAGCAGCCCGTGGAACTCGCCGGTCTCGGCTTTCTCGATATCCAGATAGCGATACGACGCGAGCACCGTGAGGATGCCAATCGCGATGACCAAAAACCGGAAGAAGGTCGCGAATCCATCGACCACCAGCAAATTCGAGAAGGCGGCGCCCTGGACAGAATAAGCGCCGGCGGTTCCCACGAGTGCGGCGAGCAGCGACAGAATCGACAAGTGGCCAAACATTTTCGGGAGCCGCTTCGCAAACAGCGGATCGAGAATCATCAGCACCGTGCCGGCGATGGTGAGAATGGTCTCCGGCGCGAAACGCAGCAAATCGTCGCTGCTCGGGGCAAAGCTAGCGGGCATGTCCGTGACCTCCCGCGGGCAATGCCACGCGAAGCGGCGCATTCGATTTACTTTGATCGAGAATCTTCACATTGGCTTCCGATACGGCCGGCAGGAACGACTGCGAGTAAACACCCATCCACACCATCATGATCACGAGCGGAATCACGCAGGCCCATTCGCGCATGTTGAAGTCGGGCATATGGCGTTTCACTTCCTCGCTCACCTGGCCGAAGAACACACGCTGATATAGCCAGAGCATGTAGCAGGCGGAGAGGATAACGCCCAGCGCGGCAAAGACCGTCCACGTAAAGTTCGCCTGCGCCGTGCCCTGCAGAACCAGGAACTCGCCCACGAAGTTGTTCAGCATCGGCAGGCCAATGCTGGCAAGCGTCGTGATCAGGAAAATCGTGGCCAGCCAGGGCGCCGCGGTCGCCACGCCGCCGAAGTCCGCGATGGCGAGCGAGTGCCGGCGCTCGTACATGAATCCGACCAGCAGGAAGAGCGCGCCGGTCGAGATGCCATGGTTGAGCATTTGGTAAACGGCGCCGTCGAGACCCATCTGTGTGAAAGAAAAGATTCCAAGCACGACAAACCCGAGGTGGCTGACCGATGAATACGCGACCAGCTTCTTCATGTTCGGCTGCACCATGGCAACCAGCGCGCCGTAGACAATGCCGATGATCGCGAGCACCACGATCCACGACGCGTTCTCATGCGCCGCATTCGGAAACATCGGCAGGCAGAACCGGAGCAGCCCATACGTGCCCATCTTGAGCATCAGCGACGCCAGCATCACCGAGCCGGCCGTCGGAGCCTCGACGTGGGCGTCGGGCAGCCACGTGTGCAGCGGGAACACCGGCACTTTGATCGCGAAGGCGATGAAGAACGCGAGAAAGAGGAACGTCTCCTCGCCGTGCGAGAGCATCACCTTACCGCTCTCGAGGCTGCTCAGAATCGCCGCATAGTCGAAGGTTCCGGCGCGGTTGTAGAGGAAGATGATCGCCGCCAGCATCAGCACCGACCCAGCCATCGTGTAGAGGAAGAACTTGACGGCGGCGTAGATGCGGCGCTCGTGTCCCCAGATGCCGACGAGGAAGTACATCGGCACCAGCACGACTTCCCAGAACACGTAGAAGAGGAAAAGGTCCCACGCGGCGAAGACGCCAACCAGCCCGAACTCGAGCAGCAGCAGAAACGCGAAGAATTCTTTACTGCGGTCCCTGATGGAGCGCCACGAAAGCAGAATCGCAATGGGCGTCAGGAACGTCGAAAGGATGATGAGCCAGAGACTCAGCCCGTCGATGCCGACATGCCAGTGGATTTCCGGATTCTGGATCCAGACCGCGTCGGTGACGAACTGCTGCCCCGGCTGGCCGAACTGATAACCAGTGGCGAGGCCAAGCGAGAGCACGAATGTCAGGAGCGAGACGGCGAGCGTGAACGTTCGGATTAACTGCTCCTGCGCGCGTGGAATGAGAAGCGCGAGGAGAAAACCGATGCCGGGCAGCGCGATGACGAGGTTGAGGTTCATCGTATGGCTCCCATCGCCGTGAGACCCAACACGGCCAGCAGCAGGACCGCGCCGATCACCACCCATGTCGCGTAACTGCGAATGTTTCCGGATTGCAGGAGCTTCAGCAGTCCGCCAATACTCTTCGACTGGCTGCCGACGCCGTTGACGGTCGCATCGATAATGCCCTGGTCAACGCCACGCCAGAGCACTGTTTCGGAACCGGCAACCACGGGATGCACAACGGCCGCATCGTAAATTTCGTCGACGAAGTATTTGTTGTAAACAAGCGTGTAGAGACCGCCCAGCGAAGATGCGATGCTCTCCGGCACCTGGGGATTCATCACATACATGTAGTAAGAGAGCGCGATGCCGCCGAGCCCAAACGCAACCGATATCGCGGTAAGCGTGACATTCTCAGGGCCTTCGGCCAGCGGGAACATGCCTTCGAGAATTTTCGGAACGTTGAAGAAGAAGCCGCCTCCCAGCGAAAGCACCGCCAGCACAACCAGCGGGGCCAGCATGCTCCACGACGATTCGTGCGGATGCCCGTGGCCTTTGTAATCGCCCCAGAAAGTCATCCAGAATGCCCGCCAGACGTAAAATGCGGTCATGCCGGCGGTAATGACTCCGAGCCAGTACATCCATGGCGCGTGCCCGTAGGCAGCGCCGAGAATCGCGTCCTTACTGAAATATCCGGACGTGAAGGGGAAACCGGAAATCGCCAGCGAAGCGCATGCGAGCGTGAGGCACGTCCAGGGGGCGTACTTCTTCAGTCCGCCCATGTGGCGCATGTCCTGCTCGCCATGACAAGCGTGAATCACGCTGCCCGCGCCGAGGAACAGCAGCGCCTTGAAGAACGCGTGCGTCATCAGATGCCAGATACCGGCGGAGAAAGCCCCGACGCCGACGCCGAGGAACATGTATCCGAGCTGCGAAACCGTCGAGTAAGCGAAGACCTTCTTGATATCGTTCTGCGCAAGACCGATCGTGGCGGCGAAGACGGCTGTCGCGAGTCCTGTGATTGCGACCGTTTCCATCGCGGCGGGCGCATGCGCGAAAATCACGGCCGAGCGGGTGCACATGTAAACGCCCGCCGTCACCATAGTCGCCGCGTGGATCAAAGCCGAGACTGGCGTCGGACCTTCCATCGCATCCGGCAGCCATACGTAGAGCGGGATCTGCGCCGACTTACCCGCCGCTCCCACCAGCAGCAGAAGCGCGATCGCCGTAAGCGTCGCGGTCGGCTTGCCAGGCGCGGCGGCGAAGACATCGGTGAAGTTCAGCGTCCCGAAGTTGACCACGATCAGGAACATCGCGAGCGAGAATCCGAAGTCGCCGATGCGGTTTACAATGAAGGCCTTGTTCCCGGCGGTCGTGGCGCTGTGCTTCACGATGTAGAAGCCGATCAGCAGGTAGCTGCACAGACCGACGCCTTCCCAGCCCACGAACAGGATCAGATAATTCGCCGCCAGAACCAGGGTCAGCATGAAGAACATGAACAGGTTCAGATAAGCGAAGAACCGGTAGTAGCCTTCCTCGTGCGCCATGTAGCCGGTCGAGTAGATGTGGATGAGCGAGCCGATGCCGGTGACGATCAGCAGCATGATCATCGTCAGCTTGTCGACCGCGAAGTCCCA
>DASZLP010000234.1:0-40679 GCA_035552355.1 Bryobacteraceae bacterium
ATTTCGCGGCAACCCGCCCTGTAGCAGCACTCGGGGCAATGCTTGTTCAGTATCGGGGAGGGCGCCGTGGGTTTGGCAAGATTCCGATTGAGCGCGACAAGGCGCGAACTGATCTTGGGATAGAGGGGCGCCAAGGAAACGTTGACAGTCCGGTAGTCGCGCCCGTGGATGATTTCGCCGATGCTTGGCTTGC
Source organism: Bryobacteraceae bacterium (assembly GCA_035552355.1). GTDB lineage: Bacteria > Acidobacteriota > Terriglobia > Bryobacterales > Bryobacteraceae > BOG-234. The sequence continues at coordinate 194 of DASZLP010000234.1, forward strand.
TTCCTGTACTCTCGGCCACAACCCGAGCGTCAAAAGCTACGCTCAGCTTGTCGGTCGCTGCAACTTCTTCGTCCGGAACAAACCGGATCGGGGACAGATCGCGTGGCTGTTTTCCACGGCGTATTCGCAGAGCGTCAATTCGAATCACAAATTGCGCCGTCTCAAGCTTTAAATCAGCGCGGGGTAGCGGGGAAACGTCCATCCAGCGCGCGGACGCTGGATTTCCGATTGGATTCGTCTCGGTCGATGTCTCGGCACCGAGCCGTACAAGGCCATCACGACGATAGGCATCGACGTTCTCGCGATGCTCGTGCTCCTCATGTCCTGCTTCGCCGTGCGCCATCAAATATCCCTTGGTTGGGCAATGAAGGAACGCGTCAAAAATCTCTCGCGTGATCCGCATACATACCTCCATGCGTGTCGGAGAGCCCTACAAGTCCATGTGACCGCCAGACAATCTCGGTCGCTGTCGTTTATGCTATATCCGAATTCATCTGCAAGGGGTGCTGCCTCAAGCGTTACCTGAGGGCAAGTTCGGCCAAAAGCAACGATAAGGTATTCGCGTCCCGGCGCTCGACCTTTACGCTGCTCTCATTTGTCTTACGAATGGGCAGGGGTTCATCGCGGCCACCAGCATGAAACTCGCGGGGAACGTGAGAGTCATGTTCGAGCGCGCGATCGAGACGGTCTGATCTTCGAGAGGCTGCCGCAGGATCTCGAGGACGTTGCGCGGGAACTCGGGAAATTCGTCGAGAAAAAGCACGCCATGATGCGCAAGGCTGACCTCGCCTGGACGCGGCGATCCCGAGCCGCCGCCGATCAATCCCGCGTCGGAGATCGTGTGGTGGGGCGTACGGAACGGGCGGGTGTGCAGCAATCCGCAGCCTGGCGGCAACACGCCGGCGATGCTGTGGATCTTGGTGGTTTCAATGGCTTCTTCAAACGTCAGCGGCGGCAGGATGCCCGCGAATCGCTTCGCGAGCATCGTCTTGCCGGAGCCGGGCGGCCCGATCATCAGGACATTGTGACCCCCCGCGGCGGCGACCTGCAGGCCGCGTTTGGCCGTGGTCTGTCCGCGCACATCGCGGAAATCCGGAGCCGACTCCGGGATCGGCACCGTGGCCGGCCTTGCTGACGATTTCACGGCCGCGAATTTTTCCGGCGTCGCGAGCATCGCCACGACTTCGGCGAGATGCTTGACGCCGAATACATTGACTCCTTCGACAACAGCGGCTTCTTCCGCGTTCTCCGACGGCAGAATCAGATTGCGGATGCGCTGGTCCCGCGCGCACACCGCGACGGACAATGCGCCCCGAACCGGCCGGATGGTTCCGTCGAGCGAAAGCTCTCCGACCGACAAGTGGTCGTCCAGACCCTTGAACGTGCCCATCGCGCCGAGGATGGCGAGGGCCATCGGCAGATCGAATCCCGAACCCTCCTTGCGGACGTGCGCGGGCGCGAGGTTCACGGTGACCGCCTGGTTCGGATATCCGAACCCGGAGTTCATCAACGCGGATTTGATCCGCTCGCGACTCTCGCGCACCGCTGTATCGGGCATGCCGACCAGCATGAAGTCGCGTGCCATGCCGCTGCGAAAAAGGTCGACTTCGACGTCAACGGGATGCGCGTCAATGCCGCAAACCGTGGCGCTGCGAGTTTTGAACAGCGGCATGGGACACGTCTCCTGAAGGCGAGATCTCTTCAGAAGAAGGCCCGCTCAAGAGAAGGTGGTGGGGCGGCCGGAGTTTATTCTCTGGAAATTTTCGAGGGCCGGCGGCATAACAAGCCACGTTGGACCCGGGATTGCTCTCCAGCACTCCGGGAGCTGCATTCATGACGACCTTAAATATTGTCCTGATCGCGGTGATTGTTGTAGCTGTCGCATTCGCCGTTGTGATGTACATCCAGAGACAGCGTTCTAGACGATTGCGAGACCAGTTTGGTCCGGAATATGACCGGCTGGTCGGCGATCGGGGTAACCAGCGAAAAGCCGAGCACGAACTCGCTGAACGGCAGAAGCGGGTCGGGAAGCTGCACTTGCGGGAACTGGATCGTGGCGAGATCGACCGGTTTGCAAATTCGTGGAGCGCCATCCAAACGCAGTTCGTCGATGCGCCGCGGGAAGCCGTTGCGAGGGCAGACAAACTGGTTCGCGAAGTGATGGAAGCGCGCGGGTATCCGATGGGCGATTTTGAGCAGCGGGCCGCGGATATTTCCGTCGACCATCCGGATGTCGTGAGTCATTACCGAACGGCGCACGATCTGGCGGGCCGGGGTGCCGCAGGCAAGGCCACGACGGAGGATCTCCGCCAGGCGATGGTCCACTACCGCGCCCTCTTCGAGGATCTGCTTGGCAAGCCGGTTACGTCCGAATACCATCCGCAGGAGGTGACGAGATGATTCAGGAGAAAACTTTGACCACAGCCGATCTTGCAAGCCGCGGGAACGCCGCGGGAGTGAACGGCAGCGATTCCACTGCCGAGGTTGAAGGCCGGGTATCGTTGTTCCCGGCCGATGAGCTCACAGACTGCCGCAAACGGTGGGAGAGTGTGCAATCGGAATTTGTCGACGATCCGCGCAGTTCCGTGAGGAAAGCGGACGAGCTTGTAGCCTCCCTGATGTCGAGGCTGGCGGAGATTTTCGCGGACGAGCGCGGCAAGCTGGAACATGAATGGGATAAAGGCGAGAGCGTGTCGACGGAGGATTTGCGGTTGGCGTTTCAGCGCTACCGGTCATTCTTCGATCGGCTCTTGTCGGTTTAAGCGAGGCAACAAAAGGTCGAGACCACCTGCGGGCGCGGCACCAGCGTCGTTCTTACGCTTGCAGTGTAGCCACTACCAGTCAGCGTCTTCTTGTCGAGCCTGTAGCAGCCGGATGAAATCCGGGAGTTCGAGCAGCGACACGATCCCTCCGGCGGGATTGTGGGTCGTTAGCCGTTGTGCTTCGTCAGGATCGTTCATCAGCAGAATCGGGATCATGCCGGCTGCTTTCGCTCTGGCGAGACCGTTGGCGTTGTCGGTAATGTACATGGTTTGGTCGGGCTCCGCGGGCGAGTGGAGCTGGATTCCCATAGCTTCCAGTTGATGAAGTGCCGGCGCAACGTCGTCGTAGGGTCCTTCGGCGTCGGCGAGGCAGGAGGGGTCGAAGAGGATGGCTTTAACGTGCATTAGTCAAAGCTACCGGCGCGAAGACGCCGGGCACTGCGGGCGGGACAGCCCGCGCCACGGTTAACCATTGAGCTTCGTAAGACCCGAAATCAGTAGTCCCTTCGCCATGTCGATCTTGGTCGCGTTGTATTTCAGCGGCGCGGCGTCGGCCAGCGCGACGGCCGCGGCTTCGTTGCCGGTCGAGGCGGACAACGTCCGTCCCTGCAGGAATTTTTCGACAACTGTTTCGCGCAGGGGCTTGCCCGAGATGCCTCCGAAGACGACGCGCGGCTCCTCGATTCTACCGTCGCGCACCTGAAACGTCAGCGCGAGTGACGCCATCGCGAAATCCCAAACGCCGCGTGGGCGAAGCTTTTCAAAAGACGCGCGCAGCCCGGGCGCGGGCGGCGGCAGCACCACTTCCGTGAGGATCTCGTTGTACCGAACGACGTGCGACTGGATGCGCCCATCCACCATCATGTCGCCGGGCACGAGTTGTTCGAGCGTAAGCTCCTTCGGGCCAGCAGGCGTGGCCAGCTTCACGTGCGCGCCATAGGGGATCAGCGCCGTCGCGGCGTCGCCCGGATAAACTGCGTAACAAAGGCGTCCGCCCATGGCCGAATGATAGTAACTGTTGTCGCCGATGGCGCCGTAACAGAGGTAACCGCCATTGCGCCAGCAGGAGTAGCCTCCGCGCAGATACTGGCACCAGACTTCCTGCAGCAGATCGCCGCCGATCGTCGACGCGTTGCGCAGCTCCGGCGAAGAAATATAGTGGATCGCCTCGACGAGCATCGGGTAGCGCGTCTTCAGGAGCGCGGAATCCGCCATCTCCGAGAGCTTTGTCGTCGCCCCGATCACGACGCTGCCCGACTCGTCCTCTTTGATGTAGCGCAGGTTCTGAATCTTCTTGATGTCGACGAGATAGCTCGGCGCCTGGGTAAGACGATTCTTCAGGCGGACGAGAAGATCAGTCCCGCCGGCATAGACGCCGGCTTCCGCGCCGTGCTTTGAAAGCATCTGGATCGCTTCGTCGACAGACGCCGGCCGGTAGATCGAGACCTTCTTCATGCTTTCAGGCTCATGTCTTCAACATGCTTTCAGGCTCATGTCTTCAAACCAGCCATGATCTTTTCGCGCGTAATCGGATGCTCGCGGATGCGCACCCCGCAGGCGTTGTAGATGGCGTTCGCGAGCGCGCCTGGCACGGCGCCGATGCTGGTCTCGCTGAAGCTCTTCGCGCCGTAGAACCAGCGCGGCTCGAGGCTGTCGATGAAGAGCTGCGTTTGCCTGGGCGTGTCCATGATGGTCGGCAGCCGATAGGATAGATAGCCGACGCTGTAGTGGCGGGTGCCGGGAAATTCCCGGTCCCACGGGATCGGCTCGGTTGCGATCTGCGTGCTCTCGACCAGCGAGCCGACCATATCCGCCTCGGCGACCAGCGGCGCGATGAGAATGCCGGTGTCGTGCGGGTAGAGCGCGCGAACGAAGCGCCAGTCGCCTGTCCATGTGTCGACTTCCACTTCGACGAAGCAGGCGCCGACGCCTTTGTTGGACCCGCCGCGCTCGCCACCTGCGACGCCTCGCCCGGTAACGCGGATAGGCCCGCGGTTCGCCGCTACGAGAGTGGTGAAGGTCGTATGCACTTTCGTGTTGCCGGTAGATGAAATGATGCCATCGCGGATTTGAAGCTTCTCCGGCTCGATTTTCAGGACCTGCGATGCGCGTCTGAAAAGATCCTGGCGCAGCTTATCAGCGGCGTTACAAATCGCCGCGCCCTGCAGGGTGCTGGTGCGTCCGCCGAACCATTCGTCGCTCGAGGGAGCGACGTCGGTGTCGCCCCAGATGAGGCGGATGCGGTCGCGCGTGGTGAAGCCGAGCATCTCCGCGACAAGATGCGCGAGCGCGGTGGCGGCATTCGATCCGCTGTCGGGAAGCGCGATCTTCATGGTCACAAGGCCGTCCGCCGCGAGCTCCAGTTCGGTCCCGAAGACGGCGGCGCCTCGCGCGGACGCCAGCGCCGCGAATTCGGGCTCGCCTTCGTGATAGCCCATCAATCCGCCATGATGCTGCGTCATGCCCATGCCGAAGCCGCGCTTGTAGCGGGATTGCGGATCGTTCTTCGGACGCGTGGCCCAGCCAAACGCCTTCGCCCCTTCCTGTAATATTTCGGCCGACGGAAAGCAATCGTAGGGATAGCGCGCGTCGCCGGGCTTCGGACGCGTGATGTGCATGGCGCGGAACTCGACGGGGTCGAGCGAAAGAGCCTCGGCCATCTCGTCCATCATGCTTTCCCACGACCACTTGGTTTCCTGCTGATAATAGCTGCGCGAGGGACCCGGACGCGGCGCATTCGTCCGATATGCAGACCACGTAGAACGCCAGTTCGGAACGTTCGACGTGTAAAGCTCCATCTGATTGGTTGCGCTGCCCGGGCTCGACGCGTGTCCACCGAATTCGAGGTCGCCCGCGCTGACACAGACCTCGTGGTTGATCGCGGTGATCCGGCCATCCCGCTTCGCGCCGACTTTGAATTTCGTGATGGTCTCGGGCTTGATCTGAAGCTGGGCGAGCTCCTGATCCTTAGGGAGCATGATCTTCACCGGCTTGCCGGTGAGTCGCGCGAGGTGAGCAATCAGCGGATAAAAACGCTCAGCGGCCAGGCGCGCCGCTCCGAAGGTCGAGCCGTTGTACTTGTTGATGAAACGAATCTTCGCCGGGTCGATTCCGAGCGTCGCTGCAAGCACCGCGCGGACGGGATAAATGCCCTGCCCCATGCCCCAGAACGTCAGCCGGTCTTCGCCGTTATGGTCCTTATCCCAGCGCGCCACGCTGCCGCTCGGCTGCATCGGGACCGAGACGGCGCCGGCGAACCGGTAAGTGAACTCCTTGACGACGTCGGCCTCGGCGAATCCTTTATCGACGTCGCCTTGTCCATCGGCCCAGGTGGCTGTCGGTTCGTTCGCAGGCGAATTCTGCTGGCGCAGAAGATTGCCTTTGCCGTGCCCGAGATCGGGCGCGTTGGGAGCCATCGCGTCCTTCAGCAGCGAAGCAAACGGCAACACTTCATAGTCGACGCGGATCGCGTCGGCCGCGTCCTGCGCGAGGTCTTCCGTCTTCGCTGCAACAATTGCTACCGGATCGCCCTGCAGGTTGAGCTCTTCGAGCAGCGGCTCGGGCACGGTGCGGAACCCTGTCGGGACAGGCCCGGCGGACTTCGGGGTGTTCCTATAAGTAAGGATGTACGCGACGCCCGGCGTCTTCTCGGCGGCGCTCGTGTCGATATTGCGAATGCGCGCGTGCGGATGCGGGGAGGTCAGGAAGCGCGCATACAGCATGTCCGGAAACCAGACGCGGCTGGCGTACTGCGCCTTGCCGGTGAAGCGCGGCACGGAGACTTCGGGAAGCGGCGGCAGCACCTTGCCGATCACGTTGAGGTTTTCCGGCGCGTAGCCCTGCCACTTGCGGATGGTCTTCCTGCCTTCGACGAGCGTGTCGCCAGGCTGGTGCCCGCCGGTAGTCGAATAATCGCGCACCATCGGGAGCTTGATCTGGATAATGGAGTCGGTCGCGGGCTCGATCTTCGGATGCTCGCCGCGCAGTACGGACGCCGAATCCATTACAGTGCGGATGATGTTCGGATAAGCGGCGCAGCGGCAGATGTGCCCGGCAAGAGCGGCTTTGACATCGTCCTCGGTGGGATGCAGGTTGCGATCGAGAAGCGCCTTGGCGGTGACGACCCATCCGGCGGTGCAGAAGCCGCAATCGGCGGCGACGCGCGTGTGTCCGATGGATTGCAGCGGGTGCAGGGTTGCCGGCGAACCGATGCCCTCAATCGTGACGATCTTCTGCCCCGCGGCTTCGGTAGCGAGCGTGTGGCAGGAGTAGTAAGGTGTGCCGTTGACGAGCACGGTGCAGGCGCCACAGGTTGCGCGGTTGCAGCTTCGGTTGGTTCCGGTGAGCCCGAGCTTCATCGAGATGACTTCCCAGAGCGTGCTGCGGGCTTCATACTCGACGGCGTGCGGAGTGCCATTGATGAGGAAGGTGGCGCGCTCGGAGGTCATCGGCGCAGCGATTACCGGCGCGGCCGCGGCCGGCGCAGTTTCCAAAGCTGTGAGACTGATGCCCGCGCTGGCGGCTCTGAGAAAATTGCGGCGGGAGTACGGCATTTCAGGCGCCCGGCTCCTGTCTTTTTAGGGGAAATACGTTCGGGCGAAATTGCTTGTGACAAGCCGTGCATGCGGCATCGATATGGGCAGTCGCGATCGCGAGGGCCTTCGCGTCTTTTGACTGGGCGGCTTTGTAGGCTTCCGCGCCGGCGTCGGAGAGCAGTTTCGTTGCCGCGCGCCACGCGTCAGAGTTGACCAACGGCGCGAGCAATGTTCCCGATTCGGTGAGCGTGAGCGAGTTGCGGCGGGCGTCGCTCCATTCCTGACTGGTTGAAGGGCCGTTGCGATTGAGCGCCAGAAGAAGGTCGTTGGATGCGGGGTGGATGAGGTCGAGCATGAGGTCGCGCGTCGTGGGGGATTGGGCGAGCGCCAGCGGCATTGCGAGAAGGGCGATTGTCAGGCAGGCACGATGCATGCTACCCGACGATTATATGTGCGTTTGGGGAAAGGCAAAGGCAAAGTCAAAACGTAGAACCTTGAACCTTTTCGCAGGATGAAAACGGATGAAAGGATGAAAGCCGGGGACCGCGTGGTCGCGCGCGGCTCGGCAAATTGCTTCCGGAGCCGCGCGCGTGAAGGAGCGGTAATGGACGAAGTCTATTTAAACGTGTAGTTGCCCCGGCCTCCGGCACGGTGCGCCATGTGACAACCACCGCACTGCTGCTGTAATTTCATAAGATTTGCAGCTTTATCGCCCTCTCCGGTGGCGATCGCTTTGGCGGCATCGCGGGCGCTGTCGGCGAATGTAACCGCATCCGAAGCATCTTTAGCCTTCCAATACGCTGCCACCTTAGTGAAGCTGTCGGCAACTTTATTGGCGGCGGGAGCGGCCGCTGCAGCGCTGGTCGCATCGCGAATGGCCATAACGTCAGCCGGCAGCGCCTGCATCAACGTTTTATATTCATCCTCGCTGATCTGAGCAATGGCCAGAGCGGCGAAAGCAACCGAAACGACGAGGAGAAAGAAGGGTTTTCTCATGGCCGCGAGTATATATCAGATTTGTTTCGCCAATTGCGGTAAATTTTCGCTGGCAATGAAATTCCGTTCTTTGTGACACAGAACCGCCTGGCCGCGTCATGGAGCCGCGTTCGCGCCGGCGTATGTCCACATCGTGGTGTCGGTGCCCTCGACAAATACCGATACGCGCCCATCCTGATTCACTGCCGCCGACGGGCCATTGGCCAGCGTGCCGCCCAGCGGCGCCCAGTTGCTCCAGGGCGGAGAACCGGGTAGTGGGTTGCCGGACGTAGTGCTGGTGGTCCACAAACCGTTGTCGCTGGCCCGCGCGAGAACTTCAGTGCTTCCGTCGGCTTCGAACACAGCCGCGGGATCGCTGATCAGAGACCCGCCAAGCGAAGTCCATCCCGACCAGCCGGAGCCCCACGGATGAGATATGTTCCAGATCGCGCTGTCTGTACCCAGTCCGAACACTTCCACCAGGCCGTTGCTGCTGTTCATCACCGCCACCGGATTACCGGCGATGCTGCCGCCCAGTTCATCCCAGGACGACCATACGCCGCCGGGCGAACTCTGCCAGATGTGCCAGACGGTATTGCCGGCGGCGATGACGAACGCTTCCACGCTGCCGTTGGTGTTGGTTATCGCCGCCGGGCTGTTGAATATCGTCCCGCCGAGCGAAGTCCAGCCCGACCACGTCGCTCCCGGCGCCATTTCGGACGTCGTCCACAAAGCCTGATCGCTTCCGACCGCGAAAACCTGCACCGTGCCATTCGCATTCACCGCCGCCGCGGGATCGCCCGTAAAATTCTGTCCAAGCTCCTGCCAGTTGAATGCACCATTCGGCTCCGACTGCGACGCCTCCCACAACGAGCTGTCGCCGCCAAGTACGAAGATTTCGAGCAGTCCGTTACCGTTCTTCGCAACAGCCGGATCGCTCGCCAGCCCGTCCCCGAGGCTTTGCCATGTGCCCCACGGGCCGTCAGGCGATGTTTGCGCGAGCGTCCACAGCGCGTTGTCCGTGCCGCGCGCAAAGGCCTGCAGTGTCCCGTTGGAATTGCCGATCACGCTGATCCGGCCCGTGATACTGCCGCCGAGACCCATCCAACCATACGGGGGTCCGCCGAATTGCTGGCTACAGGTGGTGGTAGAGCTATATGTGTTGGTGTTGTTGACGCTGAACGACACGCTCGACGCCCGGCTGGTATCGATCTGCGTGGCGGACGCGTACACCGGGCTGGTGGTGCCGTAGGGGAAAGATGGAACATTCGCCGTGGCATTGGTGGTCTGTACGACACTGATGCTGGCGAGCCCGTATGTAGAATCCTGCATGGTGAATGTGACCTGCGCGGGTGGACCGGGATTCGTGCCGGAAACCGAGCACGTGGGCGGCGGCGCGGATGACTCTCCGATGGACGTTAAAGACCTCAGGTGAGGCCCGCCGGGCGCGCTGTCTTCGATGACAAGCGTGCCGTACTGCACCCCGTTCAACTTCGGTGTCGCATTGAGGGTAAGAGTGCAGCTTGCCCCGGGATCGAGACTGATAACGCCGCCTGCGCATCCAGATACGGTGAATGGGGGACCGCCCTCAAAGGGCTGGATAATTTGGACGGAGGCGATGTCGAGGCGGGCGTTTCCGCTGTTAGCGATGGTCAACGATTGCGGCGGGCTCGGCTGACCGACCGGCGTCGGCGGGAATTGGATGCCCGAAGCCGGAAGTGTGGCCTGCGCCAGACCCGGCAAAGGAGTCGCAATGGTTTCGTTGGAAATCAGGACGCCATTGTCATTGATGCCGTTCCAGGCATGGACGGCCGCGTTGATCGTCAGATTCGGGCAAAAGACTTCCGAGTAGACACCCGAAGCGTCACGCGTGTACGTGCGGGACGGCAGGAATTGATCGCTCACGGGACCCATGACCGTGCCCGCGTTGTTCACTCCCGTTCCGAGAGTGATGGTGTCATTTGATTGCTGCATGTCCGCGAAGATGGGATCCTGCAGGCGGGTGATGTTGCCGCTGGAATCCACGACGGCCGCCGTGCTTGTGCTGTTCTCGATTACCTGCAGGGAGTTGTTCAGGGAACCGACGTGGACAGGGTTCGAGCCATAATTCAGCACCGTGCCGTCCGCCCGAATCACCGCGTAAATGAACGTGCCGACGGAATCCTGCACGACAGCGGAGATGTCACCGGAATCGTCGATGCCGAATACCGAGGAGATCGTGTAGCCGGAAGCGACGGGAATGGGGTGAAAATTTCCTGAGGAGTCGAGGGTGAAGAACACATTGCCGTTGGATGTAGTGGCTTGGCCGACAGAGACGCCATTGTTGTTGATGTTGAACAGAGACATCAGGCTGGCGCCAGGATAATCGACGGAAAGGAAACTCCCGCTGGATGGATTGTAAATGAATCCATGCGTTTGGCCGCTGCTGTCGTTGTAAGATCCGCTGACGGTGCCGGCGTTGTTGATTCCACCTGTCTGGCGCACAACGTTGCCGGCGGGAAGCTGAAAAGGAGAGCAGTCATAGGTCGCCGCCATGGCAGAGGCCGAGAAGGCGAGAGAAAGTAATAAGGCGAAGGTGCAGGTAAGAGTGAGCGACTTTGGCATGATAAAAGGGAACCCCTTGTAGGCAAGCCTAAGCCGTTGTCAGGGATGAGTCAAACGCCGTGCGGGATGCCTCTTACAGATGGAATTAATGCGCGTTTCGTATGCCACACTGGCCCGGATTCCGCCGCCTCCCACACGTATGAATCGCCACGCCGCTGCGTGCCTCCAAAGTTTCGCTGCCATTCACCGGGGATGTGGGGCAGATCGTCAATCGGATTGTCAATCGGCCGCAGGATGGCATCCCATGGAGAATACTCGCGGCGATCGACGAGCGATAACCACCGGCGCAGTGCACGGCCACGCGCCGGCCCAGCGGCACTTCGGCGATCCGCTCCTGCAGATGATTCAGAGGAATATCCAGCACGAGCGGTGGCTCAGGCCCGGCCAGCTCTCCCTCAACCGCTCGGTGGGCGCTTATTACGCCAGGATCACGCCTGTGGTGAATCGCACGCTCGTTTGCAGAGGGGATTTAAAGTTCTGATGGATGCTTTCCTCGCCCGCGCGCAGAGCAAGCGGTATTAACTCTCATCCCTTCAAATCCCGGAACGCCTCCTCGATCTCGACGCGCGCATCCTGCGAAACCGGCACAAACGGAAGCCGCGGCGGACCTCCATAGTACCCATTGATATCCATCGCGTGTTTCAGCCCAGGCACTCCATACATGTCAGTAATCAAAATGGACGGATGCGAGATCCGCCCCTGCCAGTCCACGCCGGCTTCTTCTTCGCGCGTCCGAAACGCTTCCCATATGGCGATCGTGGCGTAAGGCGCGGCGCTGGCAAAAGTGATCGCTGCGCCGTTGGCGCCGAGCTTCAGCGATTCCCAGACCTGCGATTCAGTGCCCGCGAGGATGCCGAATTCCTTCGTAGTCAGCGACCGGATCTGCGCGACGCGTGAAGCAGGCGAGCCCGTCTCGATCACACCGGCGATATTCGGATGCGCGGCGAGTTTCGCGGTGGTCTCCGGCAGTACGTCGACGCCGGTCATCTGCGGAGCGTTGTGGATGAGAACCGGCACGCCGGACTGGTCGGCGAGCGCGCGGAAATAGAGCATCTGCGTCTCGGGCCCATACATCAGGTTGCGGTATTGATGCGGCACGAGGCTGACGACCGCATGCGCGCCCGCCTCCGCCGCGGCGCGCGCCAGACAGACCGCCGCGTGCACACCTTCCGCGCTCACGTCCATGACGATCGTGCGATCGGCCGGGACGCGCGGCACGGCAAGGCGCAGTATCTCAAGCTTCTCCGAAGCGCTCAGCAGCGGCCCTTCGCCGGCGAGAGAGCCGATGATGAATCCCGCGAGCGACGTGCGCGACCACTTCTCGAAGTTATGCTGGACCTTGACGCGGTAGAGCGCGCCGGTGTGGTCGAAAGGGGTGGCGGCCGCCGCATACATTCCCTGAATTTTCATTTAACCTACATGTTCTCAATCGACCTTTACTGCGCGCAGGATGACAAAGACCTGCGGATAGCCGAGCTGTGGGAGGCCGGCTGCACGGGCATAGTCGAGCTGGATGACGAGCATCTGCGCGTCTTCTTCGATGACAATGACGAAGGCGCGCGGCGGACGGAACTGCAGGGGCGTTTCGGCGGTGAAGTGAAGACGGCCGACACGCGCGACTGGGTGGCGTTCGCGCACGAGTTTCTGAAGCCGATGGAGATCGGCCGGCGGATTTTCGTTTGTCCCGAATGGCGTGACGATCCGACGCCCGCGGGCCGCATCCGGATAGTTGTGAATGCCGGCCTTGCATTCGGCACGGGCGCGCACGAGACGACGCGACTCTGCCTCGAAGCGATCGAGCGGCACTTGCGACCCGGGATGACGGTGGTGGATGTCGGGACCGGTTCGGGCATCCTCGCCGAAGCGGCGGTGAAGCTCGGCGCAGGCGCGGTGTACGCCAACGACAACGATCCCGACGCGGTGGAAGTAGCTCGGGAAAACTTCGACCGGGCTGGCGTGAATGTCGCGCTGTCGGTTGGCTCGGCGGACGCGTTCCCGTCCGACTTCGCGGATTTGATCGTGGCGAACATCAGTCCGGCATGGATCGCCGATCTCGCGCCGGAGTGGGCACGTGCCCTGAAAGCGGAAGGCATCGCGATTCTGAGCGGCTTTGAAGGCGCGGACGTGCCTCGCGTTTCCCGAGCGCTGCAGGCGGCGGGGCTGCGGGTGCTGGGCGAGTTCGGAGATGGTGAGTGGCGGATGCTCGAAGCGGGATTGACAGCGGCCTGATCGTACAATGGCTGTTACGAAAACGGCAGCGATCTCTGTCGCTCGGCGAGCCGCAAGTGCACAGCCCGAAAGTGCGTTGTGCGCGATCAATTTAATGTGATGGGAATGCCATGCCTGCCGCCGTCAAAGCCAATTCTTCGGACCGATACTTGTTCAATAATTACGAACCCGGCGATTTTTACGATGAGCTGATCGCGCCCGACGGCAGTCCGCGGCCCTGCGCCGCCGCGATGTACGAAAAGCTGGCGGCCATGCCGCTTGAAGTGTTCGAGGAGCGGCGCAAACTGGCCGATCTTTCCTACCTCGTGCAGGGCATCACGTTCACCGTTTACAGCGACGGCAAAGGCACGGAGCGGCTGTTCCCCTTCGATCTGTGCCCGCGTATCATCCCGCGGTCGGAATGGGACCTGATCGAGCGCGGACTCGCGCAGCGCGTGATGGCGCTCAATCTCTACCTGCAGGATATTTACGGCGAGCAGCGCGTGCTCAAAGACCGCATCATCCCGCGGCATCTGGTTTTTTCGTGCAAGCATTTCCGGCGTGAGATGGTGGGGCTGCAAGTGCCGCGCGACATCTATATCCACGTCTGCGGGACCGATCTCGTGCGCGATTCACGCACCGGCCAGTACCTCGTGCTCGAAGACAACGCCCGTTCGCCGAGCGGAATTTCGTACGTGCTCGAGAACCGGCTCGTCATGCGGCGGACGTTTCCGCGCGCGTTTGAAGTCTGTGAGGTTCTTCCGGTGGACCATTATCCGGCCGAGCTGGTGCAGATTCTGCGCAGCCTGTCGCCGCGCACCGGGGAGCGCCCGGTCATCGTGCTGCTGACGCCGGGGCTTTACAACAGCGCCTATTTCGAGCATTGCTTCCTCGCGCAGGAGATGGGAATCGAGCTCGTGGAAGGCAGCGATCTCGTCGTCGTTGACGATGTCGTCTACATGAAGACAATCCACGGGTTGACACGCGTGGACGTGATCTACCGGCGCGTCGACGACGACTTTCTCGATCCTCTCGCGTTTCGCGCCGGGTCGCTCGTGGGCGTGCCAGGCCTGATGAACGCATATCGCGCGGGTAACATCGCGCTCGCGAACGCGGTGGGCACGGGCGTTTCGGACGATAAGGCGATTTACGCTTACGTGCCGGCTTTCATTAAGTACTATCTGGGCGAAGAGCCGATCCTGCAGAACGTCGAAACGTATCAGTGCTCGAAATCGGCTGAGCTGGCATACGTGCTCGATCATCTGCCGGAGCTGGTCGTGAAGGCCGTCGGCGAGTCGGGTGGATACGGGATGTTGATCGGTCCGGCAGCCGACAGGAAAACGATCAACGAGTTTCGCGATCGTTTGCAGGCGGAGCCAAGGAACTACATCGCGCAACCCGTCATCCCGCTGTCGCGCGTGCCGGCGTTCGATGAAGCGGTCGGCGCCATGAGTCCGCGGCACGTGGACCTGCGGCCCTATTGCCTCTACGACGGGCAGAAGGTGACCATCGTGCCGGGAGGACTGACGCGCGTGGCGCTGCAGAAGGGATCGCTGGTGGTGAACTCGTCGCAGGGCGGCGGCAGCAAGGACACGTGGGTTCTAAGGGGTGATGAATAACCGGGGCGATGAATGAGCGCACAGGCGAAGTCCGTTGTGCGCGGTATAAAGAACACATGATGTTGTCGCGGATTGCCGATTCGCTTTTCTGGATCGGCCGGTATATGGAACGCGCCGACAATACGGCCCGCATCCTCGACGTCAACTACCATATGCTGCTCGAACAGCCGCCCGATACTTACAAGCTGCGCTGGGATCCGCTGATCGCCGTGACAGGCGAGCGCGCGCGCTTTTACAAGACGCATGAAGAAGCCAGCGCGCAGACCGCTTTCGACTTCCTGGGGTTCTCGACGGAGAATCCGAATTCCATCAGCCAGTGCATCATCAACGCGCGCGAGAATGCCCGCACGATTCGCGATCGCATTTCGCGTGAGCTTTGGGAAGACATCAACGGCCTCTATCACAAGATCAACAAGCTGCGCGCCGGCGACGAAAGCCTCTCGCGATTTTGCGACGCGGTGAAGCGCGGCGGGCACCGCTTTCACGGTGTCTGCGATGCGACGCTGGCGCGCGATGAAGGCTGGCATTTCGTCGAAGCAGGGTGCGTGCTCGAACGCGCGGAGATGACGGCGCGCATTCTGGATGTCCATTATCACCAGTTGCTGGAGGGTCCGCCGATTTTGAACGAAGCGCGTAGTCATTTGTGGATGGCGGTGCTGAAATCCGTGGCCGCGTTCGAGTTTTACAAGCGGCAGTACACGCAGATCGAACCGGCCAAGGTAGCGGAGCTTCTGCTGCTCGATTCGCGGCATCCGCGGTCGGTGCGATTCAACTTCGGCGTGCTGCAGAACTCGCTGCACGCGATCAGCGGATCGGTGCCGGGCTCTTATGCGAACGAAGCCGAGCGCCTGACCGGGAAGATTTACGAGCGGCTGGCTTACGACAGCATCGAGGAAATCTTCGACGCCGGTCTGCACAATTTCCTGACCGAGCTGCAGCATACCTGCCGCAGCATCGGAGAACAAATCACCCGCGCCTACTTCCATTACGCGGTGGTCGCGTAAATGGCGATGGACCGTTACAAGCTTGCCCACGTAACTTTGTTTTCGTATGACGGCCCGGTATCGGAGAGTTATAACGAGCTCCGGTTGCGCCCGCGGCACGATGAATCGCAGAGTTGTCTGTCGTTCCGGCTTACGACGAACCCGGCCTCAAAGCCGACCGCCCATCTCGACTACTTCAACAACTGGGTGCATCAGTTTCACATTCTTCGCGAGCACCGGGAGTTGCGCGTGGAATCGGAAGCGATCGTGCTCGTACATCCGCCGGCGCTGCAACCCGGCCGCGCGATTCCGCTCGACGAGTTGGACGACCGGCTGGAGGAATGGCGCGAGGAGAACTTCGACTGGCTCTCCGCCAGCCAGTATTGTCCGCTGTCGCTGGAGTTGGGCGAACTGGTTGGCGCCGCCGAGTCTCGTTGCGACGGAACAGCGCGCGGATTTTCCGATTCGGCGGCGGCGCTCATTTATGAGACGTTCACCTACAAGCCCGGGGCGACGCATGTGCATTCCTCCGTGGGGGATTGTCTCGCGACGAAGGCGGGTGTTTGCCAGGATTTTGCGCACCTGCTGATCGCCGTTCTGCGCAAGCGCGGAATTCCGGCGCGTTATGTGTCGGGATATTTGGTCCCGCGGCAGACGGAGGACGCCCAGGCAGCAATGGAGAACATAATTGGCGGCCAGGCCTCGCATGCGTGGGTGCAGGCGAACATCCCGGAGACGGGCTGGATCGGTCTCGATCCGACCGTCGGATCGTTCGTCGAAGAGCAGCACATCGTGGTCGCGCGAGGCCGCGATTATGGCGATGTGCCTCCCGTGCGCGGCGTATACAAGGGACATGCGGGGCAGAGTTTGTCGGTAGATGTGCTGGTGCGGCCGGCGCTCGACGATGAGGGCGCGATGTTGCTGCAGAAGACGGCGGCAGCGCCTGCGCGGAAGGCCGACGCCGAAGAGCAGCAACAACAACAGCAGTAGCGACACCTGGTCAATGTGCGCCTGCTGGATCGAATTCTCTATTACAAAGTTGCGCCCCGCCAGATTCGCTATCTGAAATCCATCGACTACGGCGCGGCTGCGGGACTTGCGGGCGCCGTGATGCAGCAGATGGAGACCGACTTTCTCGTCGGACCTCCGCTGACTGTGCACATGCCGCATCCCGAATTGATGGCCGGCCTCTGGAGTCTGTGCCGCGAATGCCTGGCGGCGCGATGTATTCCGCGTACCTCAGGAGACGTGATCGCAGGCACTGTTTCGCGCCTCAACGAATGTCCCTACTGTTTTTCAATTCACACTTCGATGCTGCACAGCTTCGACGCTCCCGAACTGGCCGATGCCGTTCTGGCGGACCGCCCGATCGCGGATGAACAAGCGAACGCGCTCGCCTGCTGGGCCGCGGCAACTCTCACACCGGGCGCCGCCATTCTGAAGACGCCGCCGTTTACTGCGGCGCAGGCGGCGCAGGTTATCGGCACCGCGATCTGCTTTCACTACCTGAACCGAATCGTGAATGTGTTTCTGGATCCGATGCCCGGCAGCACCGTTTCGTGGCTGAAGAGTCCGATGAGCCGCATGAACGGCAGGATCATGCGGCAGAGGCTTTCCAGTCAAAGGCTCGCGCCGGGGCGCTTTCTCAACAGCGATCCGGCGATCGAGCTTCCCGCCGAGTTTCGCTGGGCCGCGGGCGACGCGAACATCGCCGGCGGCGCGCGGCGCTTCATCGCGGCGGCCGAGGCGGCGGGACACGAGAGCGTGAATCCGAGCGTGCGGAGCTGCGTTCTCGAGCGCATTCAGACGTGGAACGGCGAAGCGCCGGGGCTGGGGCGCGGCTGGCTCGAGGAAGCCGTTGCGCCGCTCCGCGAAACCCTGCGCCCGTCCGCGCGCCTCGCGCTCGTGACCGCGCTCGCGGCGTATCAGATGGACGAAGGAATCGTCGCGAGCTTCCGGGCCATTCAGCCGCGCGATCGCGATTTGATCAACACAGCCGCATGGGGAAGTTACTCGGCCGCGCGGCGGATCGCTTCGTGGTTGATTTGAGCCCGGCGATCGATCTTCTGAATGGCGGTCTTCGCGGCGCCCGCGAGACTGATGGCGGGCATCAGTCCGAAGCCGCGCCCGCCTGAGGCAAATGTCGCGGGCTGTTACTCGCCGGTTCGACAGAGCACTTCCATTCAACGAGATCGGGGGGTAATGGCGACATAACGGTGACTCGCTCCTCCGCGGCGGGGCTGCGGAACGTGAGTCGATGCGCATGCAGGAAATACCGGTTCCATGGCGAGGCCTTAGCGCCATAAAGGCGATCCCCGGCGACGGGATGCCCGAGGGCGGCCATATGGGCGCGAATCTGATGCGTGCGTCCGGTGCCGAGCCTGATCTCGACCAGCGTGAAATCGCGGTAGTTTTCGGTCGCCTTCCACTCGGTCAGGGCGGCGCGGCCGGTCCCGAGACGCGCGGTCATGCGGGCGCGATGGCGCGGATCGCGCGCGATCGGATCGCGGATGCGTCCTGAACCCGTTAGCCCTCCCTCGACGAGAGCCAGATAAATCTTTTCGACCGAACGCGCCTGGAACTGCGCCGCGAGATCGCGATGCGCCGCGTCACTTTTGGCCACCAGCAGCGCGCCGCTGGTGAAACGATCCAGACGGTGGACGATGCCGGGGCGCAGTTCCCCACCAAGCTCCGAAAGCTGTTCGAAGCGATGGAGCAGCGCATTGACGAGTGTGCCCTGGTGAATGCCGGCCCCGGCGTGAACAACCATTCCGGCGGGCTTATCGATGACGACGACGCTCGCATCCTCGTAAAGAATCGAAAGCGGTATGTCTTCGGGCTGCGCCTTGAGCGCGGGCAACTCAGCCGGGTCGACGGCGATCCGCTCGGCCCCGCGCAGAACAGTTGACGGGCGCGCCGGCATCCCATCCACCTGGACACGCCCCTCGCGGATCCACGTCTGCAGGCGCGAGCGGCTGTATTCCGGCAGCCTGCGATGGAGGACACTGTCGAGACGCTGTCCGCGATCCGACTCGTCGACTTGCACCAGCAATGCTTTCATCGTCTACTGCGATTGTCGCGCCGCGCTGATCCGGGGCGAATGCCGCGCTATCCTGAACGTCGATTCGGCTGTGGTTCCCGCATGCGCCAGTCGTGGAACTGATAGCGGCAGAAGTTACAGTGGTAGAGGGGAAATTTTAAAAATCCAAGGGCGCGGCGCAGCGGATTGCGGCTCAGGCGGTCGACTTTGTCCGGCTTCGGGAGCTTTGTGAGTGCGCGGTTGTGGCAGAGCGGGCATTGACTCCGCCATTGGAAGGCGGCGATCGCTGACCGGTAAAAATTCGAGCGGGCGCCGCACTGATTGCAGCGGAACGAGGCCCTCGAAACAAGCTTCCGCGCCAGCGAGCGTGGCCGGCGGGTTGTCTCGTGTCCACATTGACTGCACGGCGGCATGCGGTTAAGAGAAGGAAGAATGGTTAACCAGATTACAATATCGGGGGCGCGGCAGCATAATCTAAAAAACATCAACGTTCAAATTCCGCGAAACACACTCACAGTTGTTACCGGGCTGAGCGGCTCGGGCAAATCGTCACTCGCCTTCGACACCATTTATGCGGAAGGGCAGCGCCGATATGTGGAGACGCTGTCGACGTTCGCGCGCCAGTTTCTCGATCAGATGGAGCGCCCGGATGTGGATTCAATAGACGGGTTGAGTCCCTCGATTTCAATCGACCAGAAAACGACGGGGCGAAGCCCGCGCAGCACGGTCGGCACGATTACGGAAATCTACGACTATCTGCGGCTGCTCTATTCCTCGATCGGAATTCCACATTGCCCGGTTTGCGGCAGCGAGATTTCGCGGCAGACGACCGAACAGATTCTCAAGCACGTGCTCTCGCTGCGGCCCGAAGACCGGATTCTCGTGATGGCGCCGATCGTGCGCGGCCGCAAAGGCGAGTTCAAAAAAGATCTGGAGAAGCTGGCGCGGCAGGGTCTGAAGGCGCGCATCGACGGCGTGATCCGCTCGACTGAGGATGACATTCCACTCGACAAGCGGCGCAACCACACGATCGAGGCCATCGTCGACCGGCTGCTGGTGAAACCGGGAATCGAGAAGCGGCTGGAAGCTTCGATCGACACGGCGACGAAGCTTGCCAACGGTCTGGTGCTGATCTCGGTGGTGGATGGGGAAGAGCGGCTGTATTCACAGAAGCTGGCGTGCGTGGAATGCGGAACGAGCGTGCCGGAACTCGAGCCGCGTTCGTTTTCGTTCAACAGTCCGTATGGCGCCTGCGAGGAGTGCTCGGGCATCGGCAGCACGTGGGTGTTCGATCCGGACAAGGTGATTGCGGATCCGTCGAAGCCGCTGCTCGAAGGCGCGCTGGGGCCAGGCGCCGGATCGAGTCGCGTAACGAACACGCTGCAGGATTTCGCGAAACCCCTGCGCGTCAAGCTGAAGACGCCATGGGAGAAATTGAGCCACGCGACACGCGAGGCATTTCTCGCCGTGATTATCGAAACGCTCGATGAAATCTACAGCCACGCTCCGGGCGAGTATCAGGAGTGGCTGTCGGAATACATGTCGCCGGCGCCGTGCCGGTCATGCGGGGGCAAGCGGTTGCGTCCGGGCAGCCTCGCGGTGCGGGTGCGGAATGTTTCGATCGCCGAATTCACCGCGATGCCGCTCTCGCGGGCGCTGATCACGATCCGGTCGTGGGAGTTGGCGGGCCGGGAGAATCAGATCGCCGGACGGGTGGTGGACGAGATCCGCCGGCGTCTGGAGTTTCTCGAATCTGTCGGGCTGCATTACCTGAGCCTCGATCGGGCGGCGTCGACGCTTTCGGGTGGCGAAGCCCAGCGCATCCGGCTCGCAACGCAGATCGGATCGAAGCTGCGCGGCGTGCTTTACGTGCTCGATGAGCCTTCGATCGGATTGCATCCGCGCGACAACAACCGTCTGCTCGACACTCTGACCTCGCTGCGGGACATGGGGAATACCGTGCTCGTGGTCGAGCATGACGCGGAGACGATCGAACGCGCGGATTACGTGATCGATCTTGGTCCGGGCGCGGGACGTTTGGGCGGCGACCTGGTGGCGAGCGGCACGCCGGACGAGATTCGCGCTAGCGCGGCTTCGCTGACGGGCCGGTATCTCGAGGGCACGTTGTCGATTCCCGTGCCGGCGAAGCGGCGCGCCGGCAGCGGGGAATCCATTCAAATCGCGGGCGCGGCCGAGCACAACCTGAAAGGCATCGACGTGGAGTTTCCGCTGGGCAAATTCATTGTTGTAACGGGAGTGTCCGGCAGCGGAAAGTCAACCCTCGTGAACGATATTCTCTACCGGGCGCTGGCGCATGAGATTTATGACTCGCATGAAGCGGCCGGCGCGCACGGCGCGATATCCGGCATGGCGAATGTCGATAAGGTCATCCGCATCGATCAGTCGGCGATCGGACGCACGCCACGGTCGAATCCGGCGACGTATACGGGCCTGTTCGCGCCAATTCGCGATTTCTACGCCCTGCTGCCGGAGTCGCGCGAGCGCGGTTATAAGCCCGGGCGCTTCAGTTTCAACGTGAAGGGCGGCCGTTGCGAAGCCTGCCAGGGCGACGGGCTGAAGCGCATCGAAATGAACTTCCTGCCGGACGTGTATGTGACGTGCGACGTGTGCCGGGGGAAGCGCTACAACTACGAGACGCTGCAGGTGAAGTACAAAGGCTACTCGATCGCCGACATGCTGGGCCTGACGATCGAAGAAGCGCTGCCCGTGCTGGAGACGAATCCGCAGATTCGTCCGAAGCTGCAGACGCTGCTCGATGTGGGGTTGGGTTATATTCACCTGGGGCAGTCGTCTACGACGCTGTCGGGCGGCGAAGCGCAGCGCATCAAGCTTGCGAAGGAGCTGAGCAAGCGGCAGACGGGCAAGACGTTCTACGTGCTCGACGAGCCGACCACGGGACTCCATTTCGAGGACGTGCGTAAGCTGCTCGAAGTGCTCGAGCGGCTGGTGGATCTGGGGAATACGGTCGTGGTAATCGAGCACAACGTCGATGTCATGAAGTCGGCGGACTGGATTATCGATCTGGGTCCGGATGGCGGCGAGGACGGGGGCAGAGTGGTGGCGGCGGGAACTCCGGAGCAAGTCGTGCGGTCGAAGAAGAGTTTCACGGGCGAGGCGTTGCGGAAGGTGCTGGGCAAGGGAAAGGCGGCGTGAGGTAGCGGTAGGATGGGGTTGTGAGCGTCGGCCAGGGGAAAAAGTGTGACGATTGATGAGCGTCTTGACAGATTGACTGAGCGCCACGAGGCGCTGACGCAAACTGTCGAAATTATTGCCGCGATGCACCGGGAAAACGAAGCGCGCGCCGCCGAAAGCGAGGCGCGAGCGGCGGAGCGTTCGGCAGAACTCGACAGACGATTTGCGGAAACCGACAGGCGATTTGCGGAAACCGACAGGCGCCTGGGACAAGTGCTGCAGGCCATCACGCAATTGGGCAACATTGCGGAAGCCCACGAGCAGCGCCGGGACGACCTGGAAAATCGCCCACAGTAATGCGGCTGGCGCCGGTCTTCTCGTGAAAAATCACTACTCCGTCGAGCCCATCGATCTATCCGCCCTGAAGACCATCTCGCTCGCGGAACGCGGCGGCAAGGTGGAGCAGACGGATTTCGCACGTGCCCACAGGCCGGGCGCCGGAGTGACCGGGCTTCTCGATTCGCTGCCGCACATCCTCGCGGGCGACAGCCTGCGCGCGGTGGTGGCCGCGATCGAAGCGGCGCGGGCGAGACAACGGCAGATCATCTGGGCGATGGGCGGGCACGTAATTAAGTGTGGACTCGCTCCCGTCCTGATCGATCTCATGAAACGCGGCTTTGCTACGGCGTTCGCGATGAACGGATCGGCATCAATCCACGACTTTGAGATCGCGCTGGCAGGGCAGACCAGCGAGGACGTGGAGGCTGTCCTGCCCGACGGGCGTTTCGGCGCCGCCGAAGAGACGGGGCGGGAATGGAACGCGGCACTCGCGTGCGAGTGCGGCGTCGGCGAAGCTCTGGGACGTGCGCTTGACAGGCTCGGGCCGCCGGAACACGCAAAGTCCAGTCTGCTCGTCGAGGCCTGGCGCGCGAAGACGCCCGTGACCGTGCATATTGCGATCGGAACCGACACACCGCATACGCATCCGGCGGCGAATCCCGAAGCGCTGGGCAGCGCGACGCATCGCGATTTCCGTCTGTTCTGCAGTCTGGTCGCCGGGCTCCACGATGGCGGCGTGTTTATCAATGCGGGCTCGGCCGTCGTGATGCCGGAGGTCTTTCTTAAAGCCATCTCGTGCGTGCGCAATCTCGGGCACGAGCTCCGCGACTTCACGACAGTCAATCTCGACTTCCTGCAGCATTACCGGCCGCGCGTCAATGTGGTCGAGCGCCCGCACGCGCAATCCGGCGGACGCGGTTATGCGCTCACGGGCCACCATGAAATCATGATTCCGCTGCTCGCCGCGATTCTGATCGAGAGAAGCGCGTGACGCCTGTTCATTTTGCCGATCCGGAGCGGCCGTTCTGGGGCTACGCGGAACTCCTGCTGGTAGCGGCGCTGTTCCTTCCCGCGGTCTTCGCCGGCGGACTCGCGGTGCGTACCGCCAGCCCCTATCTCCACATCGACCCAAAGCTCGGATTTCCTCTGCTGGTCGCCGAGTTCCTCGGCTACGCGATCGTTTTCCTCGTGCTCCGCATTCTGTTTGCGCGCCACGGGCAGCCATTGTTCGAATCACTCGGATGGGTTCCGCAGCCCTTTAAACCCCTGCATCTGGCGATCCTCGGGGTTGGTCTCGCCGTGGTGATCGTGCTGCTGGGCAACCTGCTCGGCTTTCCGAATGTCGAGACGCCGTTCGACAAACTGCTCAACGACCCCCTGAGCCGGATCTCGATCGCGCTTTTCGGCACCACGCTCGGACCCATCATCGAAGAGTTGCTCTTCCGCGGCTTTCTGCAGCCGGTGCTGGTGGATTCCTTCGGTGTGTTCCCCGGCATTCTCGCGACCTCAATCCTGTTCGGCGCCATGCACCTGATGCAGAACGCGTTTTTGTGGCAAAGCGGCGTGCTGATCACGCTGGTCGGCTTCGTGCTCGGCGTGGTGCGGCACGTGTCGGGGTCGACGCGCGCCTCGGCCATCACGCATGTCGCTTACAACGCGCTGCCGTTCGTCGTGCTCATGACGTCCGGGGGACGACATTCCTGACCATGATTGAAACCATTCAGTGGACCGCCGACGGCGTCGTCATGATCGATCAGACGCGGCTTCCGTCGGAAGAGATTTATGTAACATGCCGGAACCATACCGAGGTTGCGGATGCGATTCGTACGATGATTATTCGCGGCGCGCCCGCGATTGGTGTGGCGGCCGCAATGGGGATTGCGCTCGGCATGGCGCAGGCGAAGAGCGAGGATCTCGACGGCCGATTCGCGCGCATTTGTGACGACCTTCGCGCGACACGACCCACGGCGGTGAACCTGTTCTGGGGAATCGAGCGGATGAAGCGGCTCTACGCGGAGGTCCGCCATCTGCCGCTCCAGCAGATTCGGGAGCGCATGATAGCCGAAGCGCGGCTCATCCGCGAGGAAGACATCGAGATCAACCGGGCAATCGGGCAGCACGGCGCGCCGCTGATTCCCGACGGACGTACTGTCCTGACGCACTGCAACGCGGGCGCGCTCGCGACCGCGGGCTACGGCACTGCTCTCGGCGTCATCCGCGCCGCCGTCGAGGCGGGCAAGAAGATCGATGTTTATGCGGATGAGACGCGGCCGTTTCTGCAGGGCGCGCGGCTGACGGTGTGGGAGCTGCAGCGCGACGGCATTGCGGCGACGCTGATCACCGACAACATGGCGGGACACTTTCTGCACTCCGGCCGTATTGGTTGCGTCGTCGTGGGTGCGGACCGTATCGCCGCCAACGGAGATGTCGCCAACAAGATCGGCACGTACAGCGTAGCCGTGCTGGCGAAGGAGAACGGCGTTCCATTCTACGTCGCGGCGCCGCTGTCGACGCTCGATCTCACACTGCCGGATGGCTCGCACATTCCGATCGAGGAGCGCGGCGCGGCCGAGGTTACGCACCTGGCGGGAAAGCGGGTGGCGCCGGAAGGTACCGAGGTGCGCAATCCGGCTTTCGACGTGACGCCCAATCGTTACGTGACAGCCATCATTACGGAGCGGGGCGTGGCCCGCGCGCCTTACACGGAATCGCTGAGGAGCGTTGTGGACAGGAGAAAATGAAATTGATGAAGCTCGCAGTCCTGATACTGGTGGGCGCCGTTACTCTGTTTGGCGCTAATGAACTCTCCAATCGCCGCGCGCCGGGATTCTCTCTGATGGATTCGCACTTCCAGCAGCACGATCCGCAGGATTATCGGGGGAAAGTCGTCCTGATCGACTTCATGCAGACGACCTGCCCGATTTGTACGCGATTAGTTGATACCCTGCAGCGGGTGAAGGCCAAATACGGCGACCGGATCGCCATCCTGTCGATCATGACGCTGCCGGATAACTTCGAGAAATCCGACAAATTCGCGGAGGAACACCAGGTCAGGTGGCCGATGCTTTTCGATTCCGGGCAGGTGATGATGTCGTTTCTGAAGATGACCCCGGCGAATCCGAAGGTAAACTTTCCGCATATGTTCATCGTCGACGGGGCCGGGATGATCAGGTACGACTTCGAGGGCGGCGAGGATGCCGCGGAAATAGAAGCCATGATCGATAAGGCGATGAAGTAACGCCGGCAGGAGTGCCCGCGCCACCGATCCGCTAAGTTTCCGATTCCCAGCCTTTTACGCGCCGCCCGGTGACCTGTTCGAGACTCTTCGCCTTCGCCGTGTAAGGCATCCCGTGGTACTTGTCGATCTCATCGCGGTAGCTCATCAGCGGACCGGGATAT
Organism: Bryobacteraceae bacterium; assembly: GCA_035552355.1. GTDB lineage: Bacteria > Acidobacteriota > Terriglobia > Bryobacterales > Bryobacteraceae > BOG-234. The sequence goes on from DASZLP010000234.1 coordinate 25,811, forward strand.
CCGATCAACTGCCATCCGATCAATCCGGCGTTGCCGCCGTGCAGCGGGTCGGAGAACATCCCCTCGATCGTATGGGTGCGCAGCATGCGAAAGAATACCGACTTCTCGATCGCACGCAGGCGCTTGTCCTGTTCTTCGCGTGCTGCGGCAGCGAAATCCGCGCCCAGCTTTGCGACGCTCGTGCGGTAGACCTGCTGCGGAGTCTCCTTCGCCTGATAGCCGTGTTCGGCGAACGACTCGACCCACGGGCCTTTCGTGTAGCGGTACTTGTCCCTGCCCCACGGACCAGCGAGCTGGCGGTCGATGTATACGATCACATTCGCTTCCGTAGCGCCCGGACCGGATTCGTCGGAAGGAAAGATGCGCGCGCACGCTGCCTGCACGGTGCGGGCCTCGGCTTCGGTGAGATAGAGCAGGGGGATTTTGACGTGACCCTGGTCCTGCGCGGCGAGTCGAACGGGTTCGCCCGCGAGGGTATAGAGCAACAGGCCGCCAAGGCTTTTAACGGGAACGGTAAGGAACTCTCTGCGCTTCATACGAGCTTCTCCGGGTTTTTCAAATAGCGATCGATCAGGGAATCCGCCGCGCGGTACGTCATCGCAATGATCGTCAGCGTCGGGTTGCCCGAGCCACTCTGCGGGAACGTGGAACCGCCTGTCATCCACAGGTTCGGCATTTGCCAGTGCTGCATCGAGGGATTCAACACGCTGGTCTCCGGCGACGCGCCGACGATCGTGCCGCCCTGCACGTGCGTGCTCTGGTAAAACGTGACTGCGTAACGATTGCCGACGCCGCGCGTTTCGCCCACCTTCGCGCCCATTGCCCGCGCGATTTGGGAGCTCACGCGGATCGCCATGTCTGTCTGGGCGCGCTCATGGTCGGTCCAGTCGAGCGTCAGGCGAATCAGCGGATCGCCGAACTTATCCGTGTACGCCGGATCGAGGTCGAGATAATTCTGCCGGTACGGGAAGTGCCCGCCTTCGAAAGCGACCGATGACGATTTGTCGTACCACTTGAGCGCGGATTTCTTCCATTCGGCACCCCATTCGGCTTCGACCTCGCCCGGCGGCGTCCTTCCGAAACTCGCCAGCGGACCTTCACCGGTGCTCGTCACCCGCATCGTGCCGCCGCGCAGCAAGCCCTTCGCCGCGTCGAATGCATTGTCGGCGTCGAAATCATCGATGCCGAAGCCGAGCCCGCCCGATCCCATGAAGTTGTTCAGCGGCTTGTCGAGGAAGAAGCGTACGTTCGCGCTCACCTGATGGGTGAGGTTGCGTCCGAGCGTGCCTTTGCCGGTGGCGGGATCGTAAGGCTCGCCGATCTTCGACATCATGAGCAGCCGATTGTTGTTGAGAGTCCATGAACCGAGAATCACGAGGCGGGCGGGCTGCTCGGTCTCTTCGCCGGCGGCGTCGAGATACATTAATCCCTCGGCGCGTCCGTCGCGATGCAGCACGCGGCGCACCTGGCATCCGTTACGGAGCGCGAAGGTTGTCCGATTGGCCAGCAGCGGCATCAGGGTGTTGGTCGGCTGCGACTTGGCGCCGACCATGCAGCCGAAACGCGTGCAGTATCCGCAATACATACAGCCGGAGCGCGTTACGCCGTCGGGGTTCCTGTACGTCTGGCTCGCTGTCGCGGTCGGGACGGGATAAGGATGATAGCCGAGATCGAGAGCCGATTTCTGAAACAGCGAAGTCAGGTACGTCGACCTGTGCGGCGGCAGAGGATAATCATGAGCCCGCGGTCCTTCGAACGGGTTGCCGCCGGGCACTTTCACGCCCTTCAGATTGCCAGCCTTACCACCGACCCCCATCAACTGCTCGGCTCTCCAGTAATAAGGTTCGAGCTCGTCGTAAGTGAGGCCCCAATCCTGCGCGGCGACGTTCGTGGGAAGTTTCGATTCGCCGTGCTTCTCGCGCAGATGCGATCCCAAACGGAAAATCTCGGGGCTGAAGCGGAATGACAAGCCGCCCCAGTGCTCGCCGGCGCCTCCCGTGCCTGTGCCGGGCTGGAAAGATCCGTATTGGCGCACAGGAACAGCCGATGCCTTCGCGGAGTGGCGGTGGGTGAGCGTTTCATCCGCGAGGTTCTGCATCATGCGGAGCTTGACGACGTAATCGAGCTCGTCCATGCCGGTCGCATAGTCGGCCGTCTTGCGCGCCGGACCGCGTTCGAGCACGACGACTGAGAGCGGTGTGCGTTGCGTGATCTCCTTGGCCATCAGAAGGCCCGTCCAGCCGCCTCCGGCAATGACGACGTCGACAGGTTTGAGACGCTTCATACTGCCAACGATCTTACTGCAAGTGGAAATAAGGTAAAGTCATGAAAATGAGCAAGCGCATTGCACTCGCACTCACTCTTCTTGCCGCGCCGGCGTTCGCCCAGGCGCCCGCTCCGGCCGCCGCCGCGAATCCACTCTCAACGTGGCTGCGCGGAGCGTTCACCAACAACCACAACAACATCCTGCGGTCAGCCGAGAAGATGCCCGAGGAGTTTTTCTCGCTCAGACCCGGCCAGCAGGAGGAAGTCCGCACGTTCGGCCAGCAGGTCGGGCATGTGGCGAACTTCAACTTCCTGTGGTGCTCGCAGGCGAAGGGCGAGAAAAACCCCAACGCGGGCACGAATCTCGAGAAGCTGACGACGAAGGCCGAATTCATCAAAGCCGCGACGGACGCTTTCGCCTACTGCGATCCGGTGTACGCGTCGCTGACGGACGCCTCCGGCGCCGAGATGGTCGACATCACGCAGGAGAATGGGCGCCAGACCCGCAACCTGCGGATGGCGCTCCTGATCCTGAATTACGGCCACAATAACGAGATTTACGGAAGCATGGTCACGTCGATGCGGATGAAGAACATCGTGCCGCCGGCGTCGGAGCCGCGTCCGGCGAGAGGGCGATAACCGTCAGCGGGTCGGTCCCAGCTCGCGGATCGCCTTCGCCAGCCGTTTGCAAACACCGGCGCCGGCTTGCGCGGAGTCGTGCGCCGGATTGTAAGTAACCGCGTGGATGCCGCCGAATTCGGGCGGCAGTTTCAGGTCCTCGGCGCGTGGCTCGACGAGGAACGTGCGGTGGCGGCCGAGGCGGCCCATGAAGAATCCGAGCTCGAAGATCACACTGTCGCGCGACGCCGCATTCTCTTGAGGATCGATGATTGCGATCGCCACGTCCGACCGGTCGAGCACTTCTTCCAGTTTGTCGACCGCGTAACTGCCGGCTCCGAATGAGCCTTCGCTCCAGACAACAGCCTGGAAGCCGTGATCCGCGCAGGCAGACTCGACGGCGCGCCCGATTTCGCTGTCCGCTGAAGAAGCGAGGATGAACACGCGAACGCCGTCCCCGCCGGACGATGCGAGTGCGTTCCTTTGCTCGAGGCGGTGCGCCAGTTCAAGCGCAAGGAAACGCCAGATCTGCGGGAAGCGGTTGCCAAGCTCGCTGATCTGCGAGTTTGAAAGCTTCACCACGACCGAGTCTTCGTGCGCCACCACGTTGGCGGCGCGGCGCTGCAACGGGAGCAGCGCCGCCATCTCGCCGATGTGATCGGTGGCGATGCGGCGCGCGAGGGTCCGGCCGTTGACTGTGATGTGGAAAGAGCCGTCGAGGATGAGATAAACGTCATTGTCCTCTCCGCCCTGGTGGATGAGGACGGTTTTGGCGGGCACTTCCATTACATTTGCCCGGCCTGCAATCGCTTCCGCGAGATCCGCGTTGCCGGCAATGATTTTCTGTTTCTTCAGCGCGTCTGTGAGCGCGGCTTTCGTGGCGAAGCGGCCGGTCATACGGATTCCTCCGAGCGCACAGGCCGAAGGCGGTTGTGCGCGTTCAGCAATTGTTACCCTCAGTTTACTGAAGCGGCGTGACCAAGCGCATCAGCAACAACTCAGCGGGACGCAGCGTTTAGGGCCGGCTCGAGCGCCGGAATGACCTGGGCCAAGCCACCTGTACCATTCTCTCCACCCGTGCCGGAAAGGGTTGACGGCGTATGCCGTCATGAGTACGTCTTTCAATCATGAGTACGTCTTTCAATGTGGTTCCTGAGCGTTTAATCTGTGCGGCGTCCGCTCTCTTTTCAATCATCCTCTCGGAAAAAGTCTCGTTGGGGGAATCTGTGGGGACTCCTGGAACTGGCGCTCTATCACTCACTTGCCAAACTGCCCGAGCCGGAAACCACCCACGATTTTTTTCTGACCACTGCGGAAAAACGGGACCGGCCAGGCGCGCCCAAACAAAATCAGAGTAGAAGCGAGACGTTAGCGAACTGTTACGCGAAGGTCCCTTCCTATCTGCCACTGGATGGCGCACTTGCGCGGGTCCGCTTGAATGAATCGAATTCAGTCATCCGCTTTTCCAGGGCTCAATGTCAGTCCGGTCGAAATCACCGCCCTTAAACAACAATGGCGCGCTCTTGTCCTTCGCAAGAGCGTAGGCGAAACAATCACCAAAGTTTAGTTTCGCCGGATGTCCGCTGCCTTTCCCGAAATCGCGATATGCCTCCCGGGCGATTCGAGCCTGATCCTCGGTAACGGGCTCGATCGAAATGCGGCCTTCGCGAAAGAAATCGTCGAATCGGCGACTGGCCACTGGATCGCGGCTTGAGTCAATCACCGCCGCCGCTTCCACAAAATTCGCCGCTGAAATCCGTCGTGTTGTCGCGGATTCGATCGCATTGGCCAGGACCAGGGCTTCCGGCTCATCGCGCAGAATCGCGATCACAGCCGAGCTGTCGATGATCATTTTGGAAGGCCGCGCTCGTCGTAAAGCAGATCCGCGTGATCGATCGATCGGAACGGCTCTTTCAGATGCGATGCGCAATCCTTTCCGATGGCCAGAAGCCGTTCCGCGAGACCTGTTTTCCGTTCAGCGCGAATGCGCTCCAGACGCTCGCGCAGAGCCACAGTGACGGCGGTTGTCATGCTTTCGCCAGTGAGCCTCGCAACCTGCTGGGCCAACCGGTGCGTCTCATCGCTTTTGAGATTCAGATTCATGTCTACCGTTCTACCATAGGCGCCGGATCGTCTACCATCCGCGCGGCTCGAGAGGTTCATTTGCGCAACTGCCGGTTTGCTTTACTTGTAAGAAGCACGTCGACTCATCTGTTCACCCGTGACGCTGGAGGCCCCAACTTGGCGCTTGTAACCGACATCCTGACCACCCCCGTCGAACCGCTCGAAACCCCCTTCGATCGCGAATCGCTCGAAGACATCGGGTACATGACCTGCATGACTCTCGTCCTGCTTGGCAACTACGCCCAGACCGGCCACTTCGGCGGCCCGCTCGCCTATACGCCCTTCAATGTCGCCGCCCACCTCGCCGGACCCGAGCTCGGCGGTATGCGCTATGATTACCGGCGCCCCAAGCATCCGTTTGGTGACAAGTTCATGCTGGCGGGCGGGCACAACGTCCCGACCGGCTACGCGCTCTGGATGGTCATGGGCCAGGCACTCGAGCGCAAATATAAGGCAACGGGCGACAAGCGTTATTACGTCGACCCGAAAGTCGCTATCCTCCCGATCGACGCCCTCGGATTCCGCCGCGGCGCCGGCGCAATGAAGACTCTGCTTGCCGAGCAGGGACTCGCCGATCATCCGCTCTTCGCGCAGGCGAAGGCGCGCGGCATCAAAGCCCTCGCCGGACACGCCGAAACAGTCGACGTCACCAACGACGTGAATGGTGGACCCTCCGGTGTCGGTATCGCCACCGCGGCCGGCAAAGCCGCGTTCTGGGATGTCGTCGGCGCGCCCAGTTCCCCCAAGGTCATCGCACTGGAAGGCGAATTCGCCATGACCGAAGGCCATGCGCAGGAGCTCAAGACGCAGGCCCTCGCGCTGCAGGTCGGCAAGCGCCTGCGCGTCATCCTTTCCGACAACAACGCCGGCATCGACGATGTGCTGCTGGGCGGCGTGGTGCCCGCGAAGTTCCGCGGCTACAACCTCATCGAGCAATGGACCTCCTACGGCTGGAACGTCTTCACCGCCGACGATGGCGGCGACTACGCGCAGGTCGTCGGCGCGCTCAAAGCCATGGAGGATTGGGACCCCACCGACCGCCGCCCGATGATCCTGATCGCCCGCACGACGAAGGGCTACTGGCCGCGCGCGGTCGAAGGCAGGATTCCGGGGCACGGTCCGCAGCTCGTCAGCTATCAGAGCCATCCCTACGGAATGAAGATGAATTCCGACTATTTCGTGGCTCTCGCGCGCACTTTTGAAGAGCACTACGGCGTCGAATTTGAAGGGATTCGCAAGGGCCCCGTCACCGATGCGAAGGAACGGCTGATCCAGTTCAAGACCAATATCGACGTGGTGATGTCGCTGCTCGACCGCAATGGACTCGGCGACTGGCTCGCCGACCGCCTCGTTTCGATCGGCGACACGATCAAGGACGAAACCTCCCTCACTTTCAACGTAAAGAGCGATCCGTTTCTCGACGAGCGTCTGCGCGTCGCGAATCTTCCGACCGAGCCGCAGACGGTGAGCGTGAAGAATCGCCTCTCCGGCGCGGAGAAGCAGGTCGCCATCACGCTCTTCCGCAAACCCGGCGAAACAGCGGGCGCGCGCCGCGCGATATCCGAATTCATCAAGTGGATGAACTACGTGACGGACAATCGCTTCTTCACTCTCGCGGCGGACCTTTCGGAATCGATCAACGTCGAGCACGGCAGTTTGTGGGGGCACTACGATCCGGAAACCAATCCGCTGGGCACGCGCGTGAAGGCTGCGATTCAGGAAGCCGGCAACGTCGCAACGGCCATCGGACTCGTCGGGCAGAGCGCCAGCGTCGATCCAAATGCATTCTCCGGCGTCTGGGCGCTAAGCGGCACCTATGGCGCGTTCACGCCGCTGATGTACACGCCAGCGCGCGTCTGGAGCCAGCAAAATCAGGACAGCAAATTCCGCATGGGCGTGCTGCACATCCTCGCGGGGCACTCCGGGCCCGAGACGGCCGCCGACGGGCGCACCCACTTCGGCATCTTCGCCACGCAGGTGTGGAAGCTCTTTCCGCGCGGCCACACCATCCACCTGAATTTCTGGGACTACAACGACGTCGCGGCCGGATACTTCGCGGCCGCCGAAATCGCCGCGCGCGATCCGAAGGTCGGGATCATCTCGATCGAAGTCGCGCGTCCGGATTTCCCCGTTGTCGATCGAAGCAAATTCGCCGACCCGGATATCAAAGCGGCGGCTAAAGGACTCTATCTCATCCGCGACTTCACACCCGGCAAGCCGAAGCAGGGATACGTGATCGTGCAGGGTTCGAGCTCGACGATGAATCTGGTGAAGACGCTGCCGCGCATCGAGGAGGCGGGCATTAACGTCCGCATCATCTCAGCCATTAGTGAAGACCTTTTCGCGCGGCAGCCGGTTGAGTACCGCAATTCCGTGCTTCCGCCGGAAGCGTATTACGACGCGATGGTGGTCAGCACGGGGACGCGCCGGGTGTTCCCGGTGCACGATCTGGGGCCGCTGACGGATGCTTACTCGCTGACATCCGACTGGGACAACCAATGGCTCACTGGAGGCCTTGAGCCTGAGGTGATCGTCGAGGCGCATCTCGATCCGGAGCACATCTTCGCGGGCGTCAAACGCTTCGCAGATGAGCGTGACGAGAGGCTGGCGAGCCAACGGGAAAAACTGAGTGCCGGTTAGTTGTGGCGCGGGCGCTCCCGCCCGCCGATTTCTAACTACTCGTGCTTCAGGAAATGCCCGATCGACCGCGTCGCCTGGCGCGTGCGGTGCTCGTTCTCAATCAGAGCGAAGCGCACAAAGCCCTCACCCATCGGTCCGAACCCGATGCCCGGCGAGACGGCAACCAGCGCTTTCTCCATCAGTAGCTTGCAGAACTCGAGTGAGCCGAGGTTCTTATAGCGCTCCGGCAGCGGCGCCCAAAGGAACATCGTCCCGCGCGGCGTCTGCACGGGCCATCCAGCGCGGCAGAGTCCTTCGACGAGCACATCGCGGCGCTTCCGGTAAACGTCGCGGATTTTGATCGACTCATCCTCGCAATCGCGCAGCGCGACAATCGACGCGATCTGGATGGGCTGGAAGACGCCGTAATCGAGATAGCTCTTGATGCGGGCGAGGGCGGCGATCATCTTCGCGTTGCCGAGGCAGAAGCCAACGCGCCATCCGGCCATATTGAAGCTCTTCGACATGGAAAATATTTCGACGGCGATCTCCTTTGCACCGGGAACTTCGAGGATGCTCGGCGGCATGTAACCGTCAAAGCCGAGATCGGCATAGGCGAAATCGTGCACGATCAGCGTGCCATGCTCGCGCGCGAGCTCGACGATCTCGGTGAGGAAAGGGAGGTCCACGCACGTCGTCGTCGGGTTGTGCGGGAACGAGATGAGCAGCATCTTCGGAGGCTTTGGGGCCTCGCGGTAAAACTCCCGCAGGCGGCCGAGGAACGTTTCGGCGTTCGGCATGGGCAGCATGCAGGCGTGGCCTTCCGACATGATGACGCCGTACTGGTGAATCGGATACGCGGGATTGGGGGAAACGACTACGTCGCCAGGTCCGATGGTGGCGAAGAGCAGATGCGCGAGTGCGTCCTTCGCGCCCATGGTGACGATGGCTTCCTTGTCGGGATCGAGCGTGATGCCATGGCGGCGTTGATACCGCTTAACGATTTCCTCACGCAGATGCTGGATGCCGCGTGAGACGGAATAACGATGATTGCGCGGATTGCGCGCGGCTTCGATCAGTTTCTCGACGACGACCTGCGGAGTTGTGCCGTCGGGATTGCCCATGCCGAGATCGACCACATCCTGCTGCGCCGCGCGTGCTTTTGCCTTCATTTCGTTGATGACGGCGAATACGTAGGGGGGCAGTTTCTGGATGCGATAAAAATTCTCGTCAGGTTGTGGCATGGAAATTCCAGTTTAGTGCAGGGACCAGCCTATCCCATTTTCCTGATGATAAGATCCCGGTAACGTGCGCGCCTTTCTCGTCCTGATCGCGACCGCGGCGATCGGAACCGCACAATCACCCGCCTTCGAGGTTGCATCGATTCGGCCGGCCGATTCCGCCCACACGATGTCGATCAACCGCTCGGGGAATCGAATTTCCTTTTCCAATTACTCGCTCGCGATGCTGATCGAATGGGCGTATAACATTCGCGGCGACCGTCTGCTCGGCAAGACAAAGGGACTCGAGTCGGTCCGCTACGATGTCGAGGCTGTGACTCCTCAGCAGCCACTGCCGCCCGGCCAGCTTTATCTCATGATGCGTACACTCCTCGCGGAGCGCTTCAACCTTGCTGTGCACAACGAAACGCGGGAGCTCACCCATTACGAGATGATCGTGGACAAGGGAGGCGCAAAGATTCACCCCCAGCCTCCGGACGGCCCCCCCGGTCAGAACCCCTTCTCGATGACCGCCCGCGGCCATCTCAGCGGCACGAAAATTACTGCCGACATGCTGGCGAAGGTGCTGACGGATCAGAGCGGCCGGTTTGTCGAAGATCACAGCGGGATCAATGGCGTTTTCGATTTCACGCTCGACTGGACTCCGGATACCGCGGGGCTGTCCGATGAGCCCGAGCCGTCATCACGCAACGCGCCATCGCTCTTCACCGCGGTGCGGGAGCAACTCGGATTCCGGCTGGACGCGCGCAAAGGTCCGGTCGAAGTTGTCGTCATCGATCACGTTGAAAATGTGCCGACTGGGAATTGAGTCGAGCAAGCGCCGGCACGAATGCCGAACCGGCACCCCTGAAGGGGATGACCGGGCGCGGCGGGCGGGAGCGCCCGCGCCACGATTTCAGCCGAGAGCAGACTTCATCCGCCATGCCGGCGCGCCGTCCTCGTAATAATCGTTGATTCTGCGCTCGCGCCTGAAGCCAAGCTTGCGATACAGGCCGATCGCCGCTGTGTTATTCACGCGAACTGTCAGCGAAATCGTAGTGACTCCGCGCCGCTGAAGCATTTGCCTCAGGCGGGTCATGATCGCGCCCGCGATACCCACACCCCGCCGCGATGGAGTCACTGCGATCGAGTCCACCTCCGCGCGAGTCCCCGTGATGAAGCCGATGACGTAGCCAGCGACCTTCCCGTCCGCCGCGGCGACCAGGAAAATCGAGCGTTCGGGATCGAAGAGATACCGCAGAAAGTCCTCGCGCTTCCATGCGCCGGCCCCGAACGAGGCTTTCTCGATCCGAACGATCGCGGGCATGTCCGCGAGGGTCGCTCGTTGAATCCTGATTCTCACTTTCCCCGGTGCGAGATAATTTTCAGCATATGCGCCGCTTCGGTCTGTGCGCCGTAATCCCGCTCACTCTCGCGTGCGCGCCGTCATCCATCTTCGCTCAGAAGAAGCCGTTCGACGCTGCGGCTCTTTTACAACTCCAGCGTATCGGTGATCCCCAGCTTTCGCCCGATGGCAAGATCGTGGCCTTCGCCGTCACCACGCCCGACGTAGCCAACAACAAGAGCCTGCACAGCGTCTGGAGTGTGCTCGTGACAGGCGGCGCGCCGCGCAAGCTGGCCGATCAGGCCGATCGTCCGCGCTGGTCGCCCGATGGCAAGCGGCTCTACTACGTTTCAAGCGCCGGCGATATCTCGCAGATCTGGAGCATGAACCCCGACGGCATGGCCGCAACGCAGGTCACGCGCATTTCCACTGAAGCCGACGGCGAGATCGTTTCGCCCGACGGAAAGTATCTCGTGCTCACCAGCAACGTTTATCCGGATTGCACCAGCGCGGCCGGCGCTTTCGACGATGCCTGCAACCAGCGGCACCTTGACGCCGAAAAGCAATCCAAAGTCAAAGCGCGGCTCATCACCGGACTTCTCTATCGCCACTGGACAACGTGGGAAGGCGCGCGCCGCAGCCACATCCTTTCCGTCTCGCTTACCGACGGTAAGATCGCCGACCTTTCGCCAGGCACGCGGGAAGTCCCGCCGTTCTCGCTTGGCGGACCCGACGACTACGCCATCTCCCCCGACGGCACCGAAGTCGCCTATGCGATGAACAACGACGATGTGCCCGCGGCGGGGACCAACAACGATCTCTTCGTTATTCCCATCCAGGGCGGCCGCGCGGGTAAGATCACATCCAATCCCGGCGCCGACAACTCGCCCGCCTACTCGCCCGACGGAAAGTATCTCGCCTACCGCTCGCAGGCCCGCGCCGGATATGAGAGCGACCGCTGGCGTCTCTTCGTGCTCGAGCGAACCACCGGGAAACTGACGATCCCCACCGACGGCATCGATCGGTCAGTCGACAGCTTCACCTGGGCGCCCGATTCCAAACGTATCTTCTTCACCGTCGAGGACCGCGGCCACGAAGCCATCCAGTTCGTCTCGATCGACGGCGGAGGCGCGCGCATCGCGGTCACCGGCAACAACACGCTCGGCGATATGCAGTTCACGGCGGACGGCAAGACCATCATCTTCACGCGGCGCAGCGGCGATAGCCCGGCGGAGATCTGCAAAGCCTCATCGACGGGCGGCGCCGCGATCGCGCTGACACATCTCAATGACGATCTGCTGGCTCAATACCAGCTCACGCCGCTCGAGGATTTCTGGGTCGCCGGCGCCGAGAACACACAGATCCAGAGTTTCGTCGTGAAGCCGCCGGACTTCAGCGCGTCTCGGAAGTATCCGCTGCTTCTGCTGATCCACGGCGGCCCGCAGGGCGAATGGGGCGAGGATTGGACTTTCCGGTGGAACGCCCAGGTCTTCGCCAGCGCGGGCTATGTGGTTGTGATGCCGAACCCGCGCGGCTCCGTCGGTTATGGTCAGAAGTTCACCGACGACATCAATCAGGATTGGGGCGGCAAGCCCTTCGACGACCTCATGGCCGTCACCGATTACGCCGCCAAACTGCCCTATGTCGATGCGGATCGCATGGTCGCGGCGGGCGCGTCCTACGGCGGCTATATGATCAACTGGATCCTCGGCCATACGAATCGGTTCAAAGCGCTGGTCTCGCACGACGGCGTCTACGATCTGCGCGAAGAGGCCGAATCGACCGAAGAGCTGTGGTTCCCTATGTGGGAGTTCGGCGGCATGCCGTGGGACAATCCCGAGGTCTACAACAAGTGGTCGCCGAGTCTCTTCGTGAAGGAATTCCAGACCCCGACTCTTGTGATTCACGGCGAGCTCGACTTCCGCATCCCCTATTCGCAGGGGCTCGAGCTTTTTACGGCGCTGCAGATGCGCAAGGTGCCGTCGCAGCTTCTCATTTTTCCGGATGAAGGCCATTGGGTATTGAAGCCCGCGAACAGCGCGTTCTGGTACAAGACAGTCATCGATTGGCTGAATAACTGGACTAAAAAGTGAAGCTCACAATCATACTCGTCGTGGTGCTGCTCATCGCGGCAGTGCCCGCATACATATTTGTTAGCGGCGCGAGCACTGTCATCGCAGTTGATCCGCCGGTCAAAGCGATCGGCTTCGCCACACCTCTGCGGCTTCACCTGACCAACAAACACGGCGTCAAATCCGTGGCGGTGAATGTCGAGCAGGACGGCAAATCATACGCTGAACCGGTCCCGAATGCCGCCACAGGCGCCCTCACCGTGAAAGTCGGCAAGGAATCCGTGCCCGCGCTGCACGATGGCAAGGCGCGCGTCGTAATCAGCGCCGTCTCGAACGACCTGCGCCGCAAAACGACAACGGACGCCTTCGATGTGGACGTCATGACCACCGCGCCGCGTGTCGTGGCGGATGGCGTGCAGCACTACATTAATCAAGGTGGCTCCGAGATGGCAACGTTCACGCCGTCCGGCGCATGGACTGAAGCCGGCGTCCAGGTCGGCGACAGGAAGTTCCGCAGCTTCCCGCTGCCCGATCATCCTGGCCAGTACTTCAGCCTTTTTGCATTCTCGTGGAATCTGCCGGTGAATACGCCGGTTTCCGTTTATGCGAGCAATCCGTCAGGCGCGGCGGCGAAGACGACGTTCTGGTACAAGGTCTTCCCAAAGAAGTTTCGCGCGAGCCCGATTCGGCTCGAATCGATGAACATCGACCGCATTGTCAATCAGATCGACACTCAGCATAAGATCCCGGGCGACCTGGTCGAGCGCTTCGTCTACATCAACAGCAAAATGCGTGTGGAGAACAACAAGACGCTGGAAGACCTCCGGTTCCAGACCGAGCCGAAATTCCTCTGGACCGGCGCATTCCTCCCGATGGTCGATTCCACCGTGGAATCGCGCTTCGCCGACGATCGCACTTACACATGGCAAGGGAAGAAGGTGGATGAGCAAACGCACCTCGGCTTCGATCTCGCGAAACTCGCGCACTCACCCGTCCCCGCGTCGAACGACGGCAAAGTGGTCTGGGCGCAGGACCTCGGCATTTACGGCAACTGCATCGTGATCGACCACGGCTACGGACTCCAGACGGTCTACGGCCACCTGAGTGAGTTCCTGGTGAAAAAGGGCGACATGGTAAAGAAGGGCCAGACCATCGGCAAGACAGGCATGACCGGCCTCGCGGGCGGCGACCACCTGCACTTCACGATGCAGGTGGATGGGGTTCAGGTCAACGCCGTCGAATGGTGGGACCCGCACTGGGTCAAAGACCGCATCCTGAGCAAGCTCGGAACGTCGCTCGCGTCTGATGCCGCGGATGAGGCGAAGAGCGTCGCGCCCACTGTACGCAAACTCCGCAAACACCGCCGATAGCGATCGATAGCCAGCGGAATCGCGGCCAGCAGCGCCGGCGTCTGGAGTTTCTGCGGAGCTTTACGCCTTCGCCGGCAGGAAGCGCCGCACGCCGAAATCCCAGGCCGCCGCGCCGATGAGGCCGCCGACCAGCGGACCCACGATCGGCACCCAGAAAACCGCCGGGCCGTCGGTGAGTCCATTGCTTTTGAATCCGGCGACGACGGTGAAGAGCCGCGGTCCGAAATCGCGCGCCGGATTGATTGCGTATCCGTGCAGTCCGCCGAACGCCATGCCGATGCCGACGACGATCGCGCCGATCAGGATCGGCGTTAAATTCGCCTGTGGCGGCTGGTTTCGCTCGTCGATAATGGCCCAGATCAGAAACACCAGGATCGCCGTACCGATGGTCTGATCGAGCAATCCCGCCGACAGCATTTCGGGGAATGCCGGGAAGGTGGTGAAGACTCCAGCGGTGTGCTCGAGGCCCGGGTCGACGAGATGAAACTGTGGACGGTAGTTCCAGTAAACGATCGCCGAGGCGACAAACGCCCCGGCGGTCTGCGCAATCATGTATGGGATGACCTTGATCCACGGGAACTTTCGGAACACCGCCGCGGCAAGGGTGACCGCGGGATTAATGTGGCCTCCGGAGATTCTTCCGGCAACATAGACGCCCATTGTGACCCCGATTCCGAACGCGAAATTGATGTTCGTGAATCCGCCATTGACGATTTCGCCGGGGATGGGTGGATTGTGCGCAAACAACACCACCATCGCGACGACGCCGTTACCGAAGAGGAGAAGAATCAGGGTCCCAAAAAATTCGGCAGCCAGTTCCGGAAGCATGCGTTTTTATCAGACTTTCCGGAGCTTGGTCACGCGGCCGATTTCGACCCACTCGACGACGAAGATGTTGCCGGTGTGATCGAAGATCGCCCCGTGCGGGTTGACGAACTGGCCGGAAACGAACTGGCTGCGATCCTGCGTGGTGCGCGCGGGATTCTTCGGCCCGTCGGGCGTGGCCGCGCCCATGCTGGCGACCCGGTTGTTGTCCTTGTCGAAGATGTGCACGGGTCCGGAGAGATCGGGCACCACGACATTTCCCTTGAGCTCATGGAAGTGGCAGGGCTGGCGCGTGCCTTCGATGATGTCGATCGGCTTGTCGTCGAGCGTGTAGCGGACGATGCGGCCATGGCCGCGATCCGCGACGAGCAGAATCGGCTTGGCGGGATCGCGCAGATCGACCATGTTTCC
>DASZLP010000235.1:0-2965 GCA_035552355.1 Bryobacteraceae bacterium
AATCGCGTCCGTTGCGTTTGGGACTCAATTCAACGTTTGAGCCGTGACCGTAGGGGATCGGCAAAGAAAAGAAGCGATCAGATTGCATTGCGTTGCCGCTCCCTGACGGTCGGGGTTCAAAAGCTCCTGGTCTGGAGCGAACAAATGCCGCAACTGCCAGCGACCGCTCATGGCTTTCGGTTCATCTGGAACGTATCGCTTCGGACGATACCCATCAGGACCGCCGAGAAGCGGTAATCGTTCTTCTCCGCATCGCGCACGATCGAACGCACTACCGGCATGTCCTCATATTCAACGCCGCGGCCGAGCGCGTACGTCATCAGTTTCTCCGTCACCGTGCGGACGAACTGCGGCGAATAACGCACCAGCGCGTTTCGCAGGTCAACAACACTCGCGATCTTCGTGCCGTCGGTGAGCTCGCCCGACACGTCGAGCGGCTGGCCGTTCTGACGCGTGCGCCATGTCCCGATGCCGTCGAAGTTTTCGAGAGCGAAGCCGATCGGGTCCATCATCCTGTGGCAGCTTGCGCAGGCGGGGTCGGCGCGGTGCTCTTCCATGCGCTGGCGCATCGTTTGTTCGCCAGCGCCTCCAGCAGTGGCCCCCGTCTCTTTGAGCAAAGGTACGCCCGGCGGCGGGTCCGGCGGGACGACGCCGAGAATGTTGCTCAGCACCCACTTGCCGCGCTGTACGGGCGAAGTGCGGTCCGACACAGACGTGACGAGCTCGAAGCTGCCCTTGCCGAGCAGACCGCGCCGCACATCGAGCGCGCCTTCCAGTTTCACGCGGCGGAACTGACTGCCGTAAACGTTCGGGATTCCGTAATGCCTCGCGAGCCTCTCGTTGACGAAAGTGTAATCGGCATCGAGGAGGTCGACGACGCTCCGGTCCTCCCGCACGATGCTGTCGAAGAACAACTCGGCTTCGGTGCGGAAAGCCTGGCGCAGGTTGTCGTCGAAGTCGGGAAAGATCACGCCTTCCGGCGTCGAACTCTGCATAGTGCGGAGCGCCAGCCACTGCCCGGCGAAGTTCTTCACCAGCTCGCGCGAGCGCGGATCGGCGACCATGCGCCGCACCTGCTGCTCGAAAATCTTCGGGTCGCGCAGCTTATTGCCGGCGGCGAGATTCATGAGTTCGTCGTCGGGTCCAGTGCTCCAGAGAAAGAAGGACAGCCGCGATGCAAGTTCGAGATCGCTGATCCGATAAGCCTCCCCCGGTTTCACGCCGGCGGGCGCGTCTTCGGCACGGAAGATAAATTCGGGATGCGCGAGGATGAACTCAAGCGCACGTTCGATTCCGCCTTCGAAGCCGGCGCTGTTTCGTCCCGTCTGATAAAAACCGAGAAGCTTTTCCGTATCGGAATCCGTGAGCGGCCGCCGCCAGGCCTGCTTTGCCAGCGTGGTGAGAATGCGCCGCGCGCAAGGAGTGGCATCTGAAGTATCCGATGCGTTCGCCGGGCGGCAGACGAAGACCCTGCGCCGGCTGGGACTGTCGGACGCGGGCTTCCCGTTATAAGGACCAGCGACGGTGACGGAGCTCACCTGCGGTGTGAACGTGAAGCCGTCGATGATGTTGTCGTCGAGAATGCTGCGGCTGTAGTGGCGATTCAGATCGACATTTGGGACGTAAGTGGTGGCGATGAAGGCGAGACCGATCGTACGCGGGCCGGCTTTGACATTGACGCGAACCTCGTTTTTGTCGCGGTTGGTCGAGATCGGAACATCGGCGCCCATCCTGAAAAGCTTGATGCGCTCGCCGTCGATGGTGAGCTCGAGTTCCTCGCCTTCGCTGTCGCCGCCGTAGAGTCCGCTGACGCTGGTTCGCACGGGCACCCACGAGATTTCATAGTCGCCATCAGCGGGGAAGTAATGGTGGATGAGCATGCCGCCGCGCGTGCCGAATGAGAGGCCGTCGATGTGGTCCTCCTGGGAATAATCTTCGCGGACGTGATACACCTTGCGGGCGGGGTCGGTCTCGTGGCCGAGGGCGAGACGGCTGATTTTGGCGGCGGCGGTAACGTAGCCTTCGACGAGCGCGGGGGAGACGTTGAGTCCGCTGGCGACATTGTCGAAGCCGTAGCTCGCATCGTCGGCAGGCAGGTATTGGGCCGGGTCGATATCGAGCGCGAGAAGGCTGTGGATCGCATCGGCGTATTCGGTGCGATTCAGCCGGTGAAAAGCCGCGGCGGCGAGTTTCGGGCGCGCGGCGGCAGCGCGGTCAAGCTCGTTCTCGAGGGTGACGGTAAGCGATTCGTACGCCGCGGCGGACGGACGCGGTAAACCCTGCGGGGGCATCATGCCGGCGCGAAGTTTGCAGACAACTTTCTCCCATGCTTCGGCATTTGCGGCGACGTGGGAGAGATCCAGTTGGTCGAGGAGGAGTCCGGCTGTCCTGAGCTTCTGGTTGTGACAGGTGACGCAGTATTGATTGAGGATGGCGCGCTGTGGGGCAAGGTTGGGCGTTTGCGCCTGAGCGAGCAGGACGATGAATACGAAAGCAGCGCCGCTGGTCAAAGCCCGAAGCATTCCGGTAGCGTCAGCCGAAAACCTATCACTGGAGGCCCGGGGAGTCAAGAGCGACAGAGCCCAAGAGGTATGTGTTTGACAACATCAAGCGGCATTGTAAATTCCCGATTCGAAACTGGAGTCACCCGCCGGGATCGAACCGGCGACCTGCTGATTAACGAAATTCCGAATCTGGCGTTATGTGATTGATTCTCGGTTCAGCTCGATAGCCGCGGTCTCGGCAGATTCGGTGAGCCTGGCCAGCGATCCGTCCCGCCTTTGAGCGAAAGCCGCCGCGAACTGTACGCCCGTCTTGCCTCGCAGGATCTGGCGAAGCATTGAGCATTCGTTTTCAGGGGGACAACGACCTGAAGAGGATCATCGTCGACCGACCCTGCACCGTGAACCCCGAATTGATTTTCAAACGGCCCAAGCTGCCCGTCTGGATGATCTTGACGACGAAG
>DASZLP010000236.1:0-11252 GCA_035552355.1 Bryobacteraceae bacterium
TTCAGCGTGTTGATCAAATACCGGAAAGCACCCTCCTCCGACAAATCGAGCTTTCCTTCCATCACGATTCCAAATGCCGCCGCCAGACGCGGGGCCATCTTCTCTTCACCCTGCCACGCCTTCTCGAGCGCCGCTTCGTCAGCGGGATTGCCGACTCTGCCGAGCGCTTCGGCGGACGCCGCACGCAGCTTTTCATCCTTCGCGCCGAGCTGGCGCAGGAAAAGATCGCGGTCCTGTGATTGCGGCATCATCGCGATCGAGTACATCGCCGCGCGCTCGGCCTTTGTGTTGCGCGGACTGGCGACGATTGACCGGAGCGTCGGCAGCGCGTCGGTGCTGCGCAGAATTCCAGCGGTTTCGATGGCTGTCGACTGCACGCGATCGTTGAGGTCCCGCAGAAGGTACGTGATCCGCGGACCGGCCGCGGGGTCGCGAATCTTCTCCATGGCGGCGAGCGATTCGTACATCACGTTGTTGTCTTTCGTGCGCAGCGCGTCGATCAGGTCGGGCAGCGCGGCGTCGCCGCGCAGAATGCCGATGGCGCGGCAGGCGTTGGCGCGGGAATCCATGCTCGAGCCGCCGCGGGCGAGTTGCCCAAGCGCCGTGATCACTTCAGGCCGCACGATGACGAAAGCGTCGATGATCTGATCGTTGGAGTCGTTGAACTTCGCTTTGATCGACGCGCCGGCGCGGACCACCGAAGACCCGAGCCCCTGCTTCACGTAACCCGGCAGGTAATAGTTGACCAGGCCATCGGTGGCGCGAATCTGCATCTCGGGATCCGCGTCATGTGTGGCGCGAATCAGCGGGTCGACGGTGTCCTTGCCGCCGAGCGCGATAAGCTGCTTGACGGTCTCGACGCGCGTATCGACGCTGGCGCTGTCGAGATATTGGGCCACTTTCGGAATCGCGGTCTGGCCTTCCTTCGCAACCGCCCGGACGTCTTTTGGAGTCTGGGCCGCACACACCGCTGCCGCGGCGAAAAACCACGGAATGATTCTGCGCATCTACATTCGATTATGCCGCGAAACGGCGCTTGGTTTCAGTCAGGGAAGCAGATCGCGAACCGGGCACGAATGTCCGTTGAATGAAGCGGCATCGCCCTCGTTCAGGATGGTTGCCGACTTGTATTCGCCCTGCATCGGCTCGCGGTAAACGATCAGGCGACGTCCCTGGATATCCAGAATCCAGTATTCGGGCGCTGATGACCGGGCATAGAGATCACGCTTCACTATGGCATCCTGGCGGAAACTGCTGTCGGAGACTTCCACGATCAGCAACAACTCATCGGCCGACGGGTGGCGCCGCGCGTACTCCCGGCTCGGTGTAATGAGGACCGCGATGTCCGGCTCGGGTTCGCTCCAATCGCTGTCTCTACCGATTAGCTGGATTGGTAATTGCACGCGCACTCGCTCGGGACCGAGCAGGCGGAAGAGCCAGGCAGTCAATAGTTGAATCGCCATGGCATGGGGCGGATTCTGGCCCATTTTGTCGATTAATTCGCCCTCGATCAACTCGAATCGCGCGCCGTTAAAAAAGCCGAGCTCAAGCAATCGATCGACTTCCGCACGCGTGAAGCGCTTGCGGCGCAGCGAATCGGCTGCGGGAGGCGCCGGCAGAATCGCAGCAGACATACCTCTATCTTAGGCCAGTCCTGAGCCTTCAGCGGGCGAACTCAACCTCAACCCGCTTCGGAATAACGCCGGCCTCGAACCCCATGTCGAGAAGCCTCTGCGCCGCTTTGGGAATATCCTCCCCCGCGTCGACGGTGTGGTGATTCACGTACATCCCCACGAACTTCTCCGCCAGCCGCGGGTCCATATCGCGCGCGAACTGCATGGCGTATTCGAGCGCTTCGGCGTGATTATCGAGCGCGTACTGGATGCTGTCGCGCATCATCCGGCAGCACTCGCTCTTCACATCGTCCGGCAGTCTGCGCAGCAGGACGTTGGCGCCGAGCGGCAGCGGCAGATTGAATTTATCTTTCCACCAGCGGCCCATGTCGAGCACCCGATGGAATCCGACTTTGTTGTAGGTCAACTGCGCTTCGTGGATGATCAGGCCCGCGTCGGCGGCGCCGCTCTGCACGGTCGAGAGAATCTGATCGAACGGCACGATTACGTTTTCGAAATCCGGCTCGAAGATTTTGAGCGACAGATAAGCCGAGGTCATGGTTCCCGGAATGGCGATCCTTTTTCCCCTGATCTCTTCTGGCTCCATCGGATGCGTGGCGACCACCAGCGGACCGTATCCATCGCCCACGCTCGAGCCGCTCGCCATCAAAACGTATTTGTCGGCAACGTATGCGTAGGCGTGATAGGAAATCGCGCTGAGATCGTAAACGCCTTCAACGGCCTTGCGGTTCAGCGTCTCGATGTCCGACAGGATGTGCCGGAAAGTCAGGTGCGGCGACCGCACTTTCTTCGTTGCCAGCCCGTAGAACATGAAGGCGTCGTCGGAATCCGGGCTGTGGGCACTCACGATTTCCAGGGGAGTTTGGTCCGGCATACGAAGGAGGGTCGGAATCGTTCAGTATCGCATGTCGGGCGGCCCGGAACTTTCCATTGACGCGATGGTCATTTCGGTCTCGAAAGAAGACGTGCGGATACGATGGAAGCAGTGCAGGTTTCGTGACTCGCCGCCAACTTCTTTCACTTGTCCCAGCCGTATTGCTGCCTGGTTGTTCGTCGAGCCCTCCACCGAAAACGGAAGCGGAGAAGCCTCCGATGCCGATCACGGGTCTTCACGCGCTCTACCAGATGTACACATCCGCGCGCGCCTGGGCGCAGGATCTTCAGATTCTGAGCTATTCGAGCATCAACATAGCCCAGGTCCCGCACGAGGACGGCAAAGCCGCCGCATGGCAGGTCGTGTTCGTTTCGCCCGGGCAGATGCAATCGCGCACGTACACATTCTCGGTTTATGAAGCGAGCGCGACGCTGCACAAGGGTCTTTTTCCAGAGGCGCCGCAGCCGTGGTCCGGCAACGGCAAGCCATTTCTGCTGGAGACGGCGAAGATCGACACAGATAAAGCCTGGGAAGTCGCGCTTAAGTACGGCGCGGACTATAACCGCGCGAACCCGAAGCTGCCGATTACGTATACGCTCGCGATCGTGAAGGGCGCGGATCCGGCCTGGCGTGTGATCTGGGGGCAAAGCGCGGGCGAGAGCAGTTTCTCGGTTCTTGTCAACGCATCGACCGGAGAGGTCATCCGGATCGTGCACTAGGATGGCGCGGGCGATCCCGCCTGCCGCGCCCGGTCATCCCCCTCTCGGCGTTCTCCCGCCGCCATCCGGAGTCAATCACGACGATCGCAGCTTGCGTTTCTGCTATCTGCCCGATTCAAAGAATCTATTTCCAACGATTCCGGACTGGCACGTAAACTGAATGTTCATCAGAACAAAAGTACCGCACCACCAGTATTACCTTTACTTATTCTAAGGAGAATCACTTGATGCGATTACCGCTCTGTATGCTGGCTCTGGCCTTGTCCGCGTGGGCAGCAGATATCGATACACCGACGCCCGCCGATGCCCCCGCCGCGATTGACGAGAGTGCGGCGCCGGATCAGGCCGCGCAGACACCCGCGCCGGCCGATACACAGAAGCCGGCCGATGCCACGCCCCCGGCGCCCCCGGCCAAGTACAACGGATGGGTTTTCAGCGGCTTGGCCGACGGTTATGTGACGGCGAACTGGAACCATCCGCAGCCGATCAATAACCAGCTCCAGAACTTCGATCTGAACTACGGACAAGCCGAGCTCAGCCTGATCAAGTTCACCATCGACAAGTCCGACAAAGTGCTTGGCATTCACCTCGATACCGGATTCGGCGAAACGATGCGTCAGATCCACGCGTTCGACGTTGCCGCGCAGGAGCACCAGGCGCTGCGCTACTTCGAACAGATGTACGTAATCTTCAAGCCGGCAAAGTTGCATGGCACGGAAATCGATTTCGGGCAGTTCGTGACGTCGGCCGGCGCCGAAGTCATCGAAGCCAATGCCAACTGGAACTACTCGCGGTCGCTGCTGTTCGCGCTGGCGATTCCGTACTATCACATGGGCTTCCGGGTAAACGTTCCGGTGACCAAAGTCTGGACGGTCGGCGTGCAGATTGTGAATGCATGGAACACCATGTGGGGCAACAACGATCTGAAGAACATCGGGATCACCTCCGCCATCACGATGCCCAAGTACACGTGGTCGGTGAACTATTACGAAGGCCCCAACCATCAGGGAACGACGGCCGGGAAACGCAATCTCCTGGATTCGACTCTCCTTCTGACGCCATCGAGCAAGCTTAACTTCTACATCAACGGCGATTACGGCCGCGACAATCGAATCGGTGGCGGCTATGACGATTGGTACGGTCTGGCCGGCGCGGCGACGTGGCATCTCAACAGCCACTTCTCGATTTCACCGCGCGCGGAATTCTACGACGACAAGACCGGCTTCAATACGGGCGTGGCGCAGATTCTCAAGGAAGGAACGATCACCGGCGAATACAAGTACAACGATCACCTGATCTCGCGTATCGAATACCGGCACGATGCTTCCGACCACGCATATTTCAACCAGAAAGCCGGGCAGCCGCTCAACAAGGACATGAATACGTTCACGCTGGGAATCATGGCGATCCTGGGGCCGCTGAAGTAACGGGGGCGCCTAACTCTCAATACCCATCTGGGTCAGGCGGTAACGCAGCGCATTCCTGGTCAGTCCCAGAATGCGCGCCGCCTGACTTTTATTGCCGTCCGCCTGCTTGAGCGCATTCCGGATCAGCTCCTGCTCGTATTGATCGAGGCTCATGCCTTCGGGCAATCCGATCTCGCCCTGTGCATGACGCGGACGAATGTTCATATCGAGCCGGATATCGTCGGCATCCAGCTTGTCGCCCGGCGCCATCACGATGCTGCGCTCGATGACGTTCTCCAGCTCGCGCACATTTCCGGGCCATGAATACGACATCAGCTTATCGACTGCGGCGTCGGTAATGCCCGCGATCCGCCCACCGGATTCCGGCGCAAGTTTCTCGACAAAGTGCCGCGCGAGATAAGGAATATCCTCCTTGCGCTCGCGCAGCGGCAGGATCTCGATCGGCACCACATTCAGCCGGTAGTAAAGATCTTCGCGGAACGTGCCGTCTTCAAGCGCCACGCGAAGATCGCGGTTCGTCGCGGCGATCACCCGCACATCGATGTGCTGCGTCTTGTTGCTGCCGAGACGCTCGAACTCGCGTTCCTGCAGGATGCGCAGCAGCTTCACCTGAATGTTTGCCGGCACGTCGCCGATCTCATCCAGCATCACCGTGCCCGTATCCGCCAGCTCGAACTTGCCCGGCTTCGAGATATTCGCGCCCGTGAACGCGCCCTTCTCGTAGCCGAAGAGCTCGCTCTCCATCAGGTTTTCCGGCAGCGCGGTGCAGTTGATCTTGACGAAAGGGCGGTCTTTGCGCGGCGAATGAAAATGGATCGCGCGCGCGATCAGATCTTTGCCCACGCCGCTCTCGCCCGCCAGCAGCACCGTCGCCCGCGACGGCGCCACCCGCATGACGGTCGCGAAAATCTCCTGCATTCCCGGACTGCGGCCGATGATGTTATCCCAGCGATATTTGCGGCCGAGCTCTTCCTTGAGCTGCCGATTCTCCTCGCGCAGGTTGCGAATCTCGAGCGCCTTCGAGACCACCGCCACAAGCTGATCGAGCGAAAACGGTTTCAGCAGGAAATCCGATGCCCCGGACTTCATCGCCTCCACCGCGCTCTCGACCGTGCCGAACGCCGTCATGATGATCACCGGCACGTGCGAATTCATGCGCCGGATGATCTGCAGCATTTCGAGCCCGGTCATCTTCGGCAGCTTGAAATCGGTGAGGACGAGGTCCGCGCGATCGATCAGCGGCAGCGCTTCTTCCGCGCTCGACGCCTTCTCGACGGCGAAGCCCGCGTCGAGCAACTGCAGCTCGAGAATGCGGCGCAGCTTGTCTTCGTCTTCGACAACCAGCACATGTCTCTTCATTCTTTTTGTTTCGTTGGGATGGGCAGCAGCACACGAAACGTGCTGCCTTTGCCGGGCTCGCTCTCGACGGCCATTTTACCGCCATGTCCGTCCACGATCTTCGAAACGATGGCAAGGCCGAGGCCGACTCCATCCTGCTTTGTCGTCACGAAAGGATTAAAGACCGTCTCGATCTTGTCTTTCGGAATGCCACAGCCGCGATCGATGACGCTCAGCTCCGCTCGCCCCGCGACTTCGCGCGTGCGTACAGTAACGGGGCCGCCGCTTTCGGAAGCCTGCGCGGCATTCGCAATCAGATTCAGAAAGACCTGCTCCATCAGCTCCGCATCGATCGAAAGTCTCGGCAGCGACGGTGAATAGTCTCGAATCACGTCGACTTTGGCGCGCGCCGCCGCGCGATCGATCACCGCCGTCACGTCCGTCAACTCGCGTCTCGGTTCGAGCGGCCTGGCGAAATTGAGGAACCGGGTGACCAGCGAATTCGTGCGGTCGACTTCGGCGCTGATGATCTCCCCCAGCTCTTTCGCCATCGGATCGTTGCGCGATGCCGAGCGCGCCAGAAGATCGGCCGACCCTTTGATGCTCCCCAGCGGATTTCGCAGTTCGTGCGCAAGCCCGGCCGAGAGCTGCCCGAGCGCGGCGAGACGCTCCGAGCGCCGCACCGCCGCCTCGGCCTCGACCAGACTCTTGTTCGCCGCCGCGAGTTCTTCGGCGGTCGACTTGTATTGCGCCGATTGTGTACGGATGACCGCCGACAGCGTATTGACGATGATCGCCGCAATCACAAGCGGCAGACACCGTATGACCAGGATGTGGAGCTGCTCCGGCGGCACATCCACTTCCTTGAAATTTACGAAAAGCAGAAATGAGAGATAGACCGCAACCGCCGCGAACGAAGTCGCCAGCGTACCCGCAATGCCGAGCGAGCCCGCGGCCGAGACAATCGGCAGAAGCAGCATGATGTAGTACGAGCTCTGGATGCCCCCATCGAGGCCGATCAATAGATAAAGGATGACGATCTGCAGGACGATCAGCGTAATCCGCCCGCGCAGCGAATTCAGAAACGAAATGCGCCCCTCGACGATCTGCAGAACGGCGATTTCGAGAAGGAACGACCGTTCCCACGCATCGTGCGCAAGGAAGATCAGGGTCCCGAACATCACGGCGAGAAGCGCGTCGGTAGCCCGCACCTTAAACATCGGGCTCCTTCGGCCATGCGCGTTTTTCGGCCGCCTGACCTTTTAAAGCCGCCAGCATCTCCGCCATCGTCCGCCGCGTCACCGGATCCCTCAGCCCCGCATTCAACTCCGCCAGCGGCGCCAGCGTAAACCGCCGATCCCGATATCTTGGGTGCGGGATCTCGAGTTCCCCGGTCTTCATCACCGCATTTCCGTACAGCAGGATATCGATATCGATGGTGCGCGGACCATTCTTCATCGTCCTGCGGCGCCCCAGCGCAAGCTCTACTTTCTGCATGCGATGCAGCAACTGCTTCGGAAACAGCTCCGTCTCGAACTCGGCTGCGATATTCAGGAACCAGCCCTGATCGCGGAACCCGATCGGCTCGGTCTCATACAAACTCGACGTGCGCAGCAGCCTGAGATCCGGCGCATCCAGGCTGTCGAGAGCCCACCGCAGCATCGCCTCGCGATCGCCCACGTTCGACCCAAGCCCCAAATAAACAACTTTCAGAAAAGCTCCGGCTGCCGCTCCATGCCGCCGAACCGGCGCGGCACTTTGAAGTACTCGTAAGCGCCCTCGGTCGCCATGCGGCCGCGCGGCGAGCGGTGCAGAAACCCGAGCTGGATGAGATACGGCTCGTAGACTTCTTCAATCGTCTCGGCTTCTTCCCCGATCGCGGCAGCGATCGTATTGATGCCGACCGGACCGCCGCCAAATTTCTCCAGCACCGTCCGCATGATCTTCTGATCGATCTCGTCGAGCCCGTAGCGATCGACCTCCAGCATGTTGAGCGCGGCCTGCGCCACCTCCGGCGTGATCTCGCCGCGCGCGCGCACCTGAGCGTAATCGCGCACGCGGCGCAGCAGGCGGTTGGCGATGCGCGGCGTCCCGCGCGAACGACGCGCGATCTCGACCGCGCCCTCGTCTTCGATCGGCGTGTCGAGCAATTGCGCCGAGCGCGTCACGATCGACTTCAGCTCCGGCACATCGTAATGATTCAGCCGCAGCACGATGCCGAAGCGTCCTCGCAGAGGCGCGCTCACGAGGCCCTGCCGCGTGGTGGCCCCGATCGCCGTGAACTTCTGCAGCGGAATAGAATGCGTGCGCGCGCCCGGCCCCGTGCCTATGAGGATGTCTAGATGAAAATCTTCGAGCGCCGAATAGAGCATCTCCTCGATATCCGGCATCAGCCGGTGAATCTCATCCACGAAGAAAACCTGGCGCGGCTGAATGCCGCTGAGAATGCCCGAAAGATCGAGCTTCTTCTGCAGCACCGGACCGGACGTCTGCTGGAAACTCACTTCGAGCTCCTGCGCGACTATCGATGCGAGCGTGGTCTTGCCGAGCCCCGGCGGCCCGTAGAGCAGGACGTGGTCCATCGCCTCGCCGCGCTGGCGGGCCGCATCGATCGCAATCTGCAGAATCTCTTTGAGCCGCGATTGTCCGGTGAAATCGGCCAGACGTTTCGGCCGCAGCGCCGCTTCAAACTGGCGTTCGTCGTCGTTGCCGCTCGCCGATACCAGGCGGTCGGCCATCAGCGCACGAGCTCCAGCGCTTTGCGGAACAGCGGCTCGAATTCATCCGGCGCCCCGCCCGCGCGCGCTTTCCGCACGGCCGCTTCCGCCGCCGGCCGCGCGCAACCAAGGTTGAGCAGCGCCGAGAACACATCTTCGTCGAGACGCGACAGGGCCGGCTGCGCCGCCGCCTCTTCACCCGCTGGAGCCGGCAGCTTGTCGCGCAGCTCCAGCACGATGCGCTCGGCCGTCTTCTTCCCGACGCCGGGAATCCGCACCAGCTTGTCGAGCTCGTTACGCCGGATCGCCGCGAGCAGATCCACCGCCGGCATGCCGCTCAGCACTTTGATGGCAAGCCCCGGACCGATCCCGCTTACGCCGATGAGCTTCTCGAACAGGTTCTTCTCGTCGACGGTCAGGAATCCATAGAGCGCGATCACGTCTTCGCGCACGTGCGTGTAGACGCGCAGCCGCGTCTCGACGCCGGCGTCGGGAAGTTTCGAGAACGTCGAGATCGGAATGGTGACGTCATAACCGACGCCACCCGCTTCGAGGATCGCCTGATTGGGGTGCTTTTCGATCAGCGTCCCGCGCAGGAGCGCAATCATGATGAGATAGCGTAATTGTAACGGACCAATGTGGCGCGGGCACTCTTGCCCGCAGCGGCGGCTTCAGTTGCCGGGTTCTTAAACTATGTCCAGGCGCCGTTTCTTCGTCGATCACGTTCACAAAGGGCAGGCCGAAATCACCGGCGAAAGCGCGCACCATCTCACGCGCGTGCTGCGCGTCGAAGCGGGCCAGAAATTCGAAATCACAGACAACGAGCGCGCCTGGCTCGCATCCGTCGAAACGGCCCGCAAGGATCTCGTCCGTTTCCACATCATCGAGGAACTCGCCCCCGCGCCCGAGCTTCCTTCCATTGCGCTCTATCTCGCGCTGATCAAATTCGAACGCTTCGAGTGGGCCGTCGAGAAGGCGACCGAGCTCGGCGTCAGCCGTATCATTCCCGTCGAAGCCAACCGGAGCGAGCGCGGACTCTTCGCCGGATCGCAAAAACGCATCGACCGCTGGCGGCGCATCGCGCGTGAAGCCAGCGAGCAATCGCGGCGCCTGCGCGTGCCCGAGATCGCGGAACCGATGCGCCTCCCCGAAGCCCTTCGGGACACGTCGGCACACCGCTGCTGGCTCGACGAGCAACCCGGCGCGGAGCCGCTGCTCGACTCCATCACGCTTCATCCGGGCGACACGACCGCGGTGCTCATCGGTCCCGAAGGCGGCTGGATCGATGCCGAACGCGAACAGTTCAGCGCCGCCGGCTGGACGGCAGCCTCGCTCGGACCAGCTATCCTGCGTGCGGAAACCGCCGTCTGCGCGGCGCTCGCGGTGCTATCGCAGATGTGGCTCGCGCGCGGCATCCGCCCGTAGCCGAAACCGGACGAAATAGTTCTTGCATGCTGACTATTGCCATAGTAGAGTTGATTTAAGAATAGTTGGATTAGAATGCAAGCTGTCAAGCTCACCAAACTGGAACTCCAAATCATGGAAGCGCTGTGGACACGCGGCGCCTGCTCGGTCCGTGAAATTCTGGATACGTTTCCGGAGCGCGGCCGCCCCGCATACACGACCGTACAGACCACGGTCTACCGCCTCGAACGCAAGAAAGCGGCAAGGATTTCCAAAAGAATCAGCAACGCCAATATTTTTGAAGCCGTAATTTCGCGCGCGCAGGCGCAGGGCCGGCTGGTGGACGAGCTGCTTGCCCTCTTCGGCGGCGGCACGAAGTCTGTGATGGCGCATCTGATCGAGACCGGCAGGCTGACGCTCGAAGACGTTCAGGATGCCGAAAGAACTCTGCGAAGTCTGGCCGCCGAAAAGAAAGTTATCAGGAAGAAGGAGTAACCAGTCATGCCGGGCAATTCTCTCCTCGCGCCGTTTCTGGCAGGCACGGTCAATCACCTCTGGCAATCCACCCTCTTCGCGGCGCTGGCGGCGGCGATCGTCTTCACACTGCTCCGGCAAAACAGCGCGCAAACCCGGTACACCGTATGGCTGGCGGCCTCGATCAAGTTCCTCGTGCCCTTCGCCGCCCTCATGGATTTCGGACGTCAGTTAGGCGTCCGGCTCGCCCTCATGCGGGTGGCGACGCCCGCCACGCAGGCGAAGGTCTACTATGCGCTCGACGAATTTGGTCGCCGGACAGCGCCCCGCTTCATGCCGTCGGCTCTGGTGCCGGCCGGCCGCGCGCCGGGCAGTCTGCTGCCGCAGTTGCTCCTTACAATCTGGATCTGCGGAGCCGTGGTCGTGGCCGCGAGATGGTGCCTTGCGTGGTGGCGCGTGCGCGATGCATTGCGCGGCGCGCGGCCGATGCGAACGTTCGATGGGATCCCCGTGCTGTCTTCCACGGTGCTGCGCCGGCGCGGGTTCGAGCCGGGTGTGTTCGGCTTTCTACGCGCTGTCGTACTGGTGCCGGAAGGCATCACAGAACGGCTCTCGCCGGAACAGTTCGAGGCCGTCCTCGCGCACGAATGCTGTCACGCGCGGCG
>DASZLP010000237.1:0-20108 GCA_035552355.1 Bryobacteraceae bacterium
GAGCTTTCCGAAGAGGCGGAACTTCGCGAAACCGTCGCGCTGCAGAAAATCATCTGGGGATGGGACGATGCCGATCTGATCCCCTTCCGCATGCTCGTCGTGGCCACAAAGATCGGCGGCCAGTTGCTGGGCGCTTTCGACGGCGATCGTCTGATCGCGTTTTGTCTGGCTATCCCCGGCCTGAAAGGAGACGGCAGAGTTTATCTTCACAGCCACATGCTGGGTGTGCTTCCCGAGTACCGCAATGCGGGCCTTGGAAGCCGGCTCAAGCTGCGCCAGAAGGAGGATGCGCTCGCCCGCGGCATTGACCTGATCGAGTGGACCTTCGATCCTCTCGAGCTGAAAAACGCATACTTCAACATTGAGCGGCTGGGCGTCGTCATCCGTCAGTACGTGCGCAACCAGTACGGCATCTCGACCAGCGCGCTGCACGGCGGCGTTCCGACCGACCGGTGTGTCGCGGAGTGGTGGATTCGTGAGCCGCGCCCCACCGCCGAAATTGTCGAGCGCATTGCTGTTCCCACCGAAATCGCCGAGGCGCGCGCGCAACAAGCTCGCATAGCAGATGAATTCGAGCGCGCGTTTGGCCGCGGGCTCGCAGTCGTCGGGATGGAAGGCAACCAGTACCTTCTTGGACATCTGGCATGAAGATCGAACGAATCGTGCTTCGGCATCTGCGGCTTCCGCTGGTGCACTTCTTCGAGACCAGCTTCAGCCGCACTTACGAACGGGACATCATCATCATCGAAGTCGTGTCGGACGGGCTATCAGGCTGGGGTGAGATTACGGCGGGCGAGCATCCTTTCTACAACGAAGAATGGACCGCCGCCGCCTGGCTGATCGCGCGTGATTACGTGGCGCCGCGCATCGTCGGCAAAGAGCTATCGCAGGCGAGCGAAGTCGATCCACTCACGCGCCACATCCGCGGACACAACATGGCGCGCGGCGGCGTCGAAGCCGCTGTGTGGGACCTGCAGGCGCGGCGCAATAACAATCCTCTGTGGAAGGAAATCGGCGGCGCAGCTCTGCTTCAACAACGCCGCGAGATTCCTTGCGGTGTTTCGATCGGCATTCAGGATTCCGTCGAAGAGCTCATCGAGAAGATCGAAGGCGAACTGGCGGCGGGCTATCAGCGCATCAAGATGAAGATCAAGCCGGGGTGGGATGTCGATGTCGTGCGGCGCATCCGCGAGCAATTTCCGGCGATTCGGCTGATGGCCGACGCGAACTCTGCGTACTCACTTGCGGATACTGCGCTTCTCCGGGAGCTCGACGATTTCCACCTGATGATGATCGAGCAGCCGCTGGCGCACGACGACATCATCGACCACGCGGTGCTGCAGCGGCAGATCCAGACGCCGCTGTGTCTCGACGAGTGCATCCGCTCCGCGCATCACGCCGAGCAGGCGATTCAGATGAAGGCTTGCGGGATTATCAACGTCAAGCTCGGGCGCGTGGGCGGCTTCGCGGAATCGAAGCGGCTGCATGATGTCTGCCAGTCCGCCGGGATTCCGGTGTGGTGCGGCGGCATGCTCGAAGCGGGCATCGGCCGCGCGCACAACATCGCCCTCTCGACGCTTCCGAACTTCACTCTGCCGGGCGACGTCTCGGCGAGCAATCGCTATTGGAAGCGGGACATCATCTCGCCAGCGGTCGAGATCACGTCCGCCGGCACGATCGCTGTTCGCGACGAGCCCGGGTTCGGCTACGACATCGATATGGATTTCATGCGGCATGTGACGGTGCGCGAGGAGACGGCCTGAGCGCTTTTACGGCGCTGCTGCGCCGCAACCGGAACTACCGGTTCACGTGGTCGGGACAGGTGGTCAGCGAAGTGGGCGACCACTTCAACAACATCGCGGTCATGAGTCTCGCGATGCAGCACGCGAACGCGGGGCTGGTGGTCACGGGGGTGTTCCTCGCGAGGGCGATCCCGATGCTTGCCGCCGGACCGATTGCGGGCGTCCTGCTCGATCGCCTGGACCGCAAGCGGGTCATGATTGCGAGCGATCTCACGCGTGCGGTGATCGCGCTCGCGTTCATATTCTGTATCCGGCAGAGCAATCCGGCGCTGCTTTATCTGCTCAGCGCGCTGCTCATGTTCGCCTCGCCGTTCTTCACCGCCGGGCGGAATTCGATCCTGCCCGCGATTGCGACCCCGGATGAGCTCCACACCGCCAACACGATGACGCAGACCACTTCGTGGGCGAGCCTGACGATCGGTGCGTTCCTGGGCGCAGTGGGCGCGGGATACGGGTTTATCATCGCGTTCGCCTTCAACGCGCTTTCATTCATCATTTCGGCGCTCTGCATTTCCAGACTTAAACGGGCCGATGGATTCAAGGCTTCCGAGCCCGCGCACAAGCGAAGCGAAAGCGGCATCGCGCAATACCGCGCGGGGCTGCGGTACATGCGGGCGACGCCGCTCGTCTTCGGGATCGCGATGCTCAGCGCGGGATGGGCCACCGGCGGCGGGGCGGCGCAGATCCTGTTCAGTCTTTTCGGCGAGAAGGTCTTCAACGCGGGCGCGTTGGGCATCGGTGTGATCTGGGGATTCGCCGGTATTGGACTGCTGATTGGCGGCTCCCTCGCCTATTGGCTGGGCAAGCGGATCAGCTTTGTGCAGTACAAGCGCACGATCGCGATTGCGTATGTAATCCACGGAGGTGCGTATATCCTGTTCAGCCAGATGCCGACGATTGCGTGGGCGTGCGTGTTCATCACGCTCTCGCGCGCGGCCATCGCGGTGAGCTCGGTGCTCAACTTTTCCCAGCTTCTGCGCCACGTGGAAGACCGGTACCGTGGGCGCGTATTCGCTACGCTGGAGTCGTTAACGTGGTCGATGATGATGCTTTCGATGATGGCGGCGGGCGCGGCGACGACGGCGTATAGTCCGCGCACGATCGGCGCGTGGGCGGGCGGAGTGACTTCTCTCACCGCGGTCTTTTGGACGTGGGCGAACTGGACGGGCCGCTTGCCGCAGCCAGGCCTCCAGCCTGTCTCTCCGATTGAGGAAGAGGAGATTCATCCGGAGCCGCAGGTGGCTTCTTGAAGGACCAGGTCGTCCTGGTTACGGGCGCGGCGAAACGCATCGGGCGCTCGATCGCGCTCGCGCTCGCGGCGGAAGGCGCGCGGGTTGCCATCCACTACAACAATTCTGAGAAGGAAGCGCGGGCGACGGCCCATGAGTGCAACGACGCGGCGATCTTTCGCGCCAATCTCGAAAGCGTCGCGGAGATCCGCCGCATGTTCGACGAGGTGGCGGCGCGCTTCGGGCGGCTCGACGGACTGGTCAACAATGCCGGACGCTTCACGCGCGTCGAGCCGCTTGCGATGGAAGAAGCGGATTGGGATTTCATCCATTCCATCAATCTGAAGTCGGTCTTCTTCTGCTGCCAGGCGGCGGCGAAGATCATGCTGGCGGGCGATGGCGGACGCATCGTGAACCTCAGCTCGCTGGGGGCTCTGAAACCGTGGCCGGATCATGCGCACTATTGCGCGTCGAAGGCCGGCGTTGTGATGCTGACGAAGGCGCTGTCGCGCGCGTGGGCGCCGAAGATTTCGGTGAATACCGTCGCGCCGGGGGTGATTCCGTTCGACAACATCGACGAGCGGATCGAGCGCTTTATCGCCGCGACGCCGGCTGGACGGGCGGGGACCGGAGAAGAAGTGGCAGAAGCGGTGCTTTTCTTCCTGAAGAGCACGAGGTTCATCACTGGCCAGTTGATCGCGGTGGATGGCGGCCTGAGCCAGCGGTAACGTGTGGCGCGGGCACTCGCGCCGGCGCTTGCTGCCCGACTGGCCACAAGTGCCCGCGTCACGCTATGGGGTTTCGCCCGTGGCGACGATGCGAGAGTCCGTCTGAAACTTCCGGTAGTCGCTGAAGGTTATGTTTTGGCGGGCGTTGATTCGTTTCAGCAATGCGATCCGGGCGGAGGCTTCAAGCGAAACGGATTTCGGAACCCACAACTCGTCTTTTTCAGAAGAGCCCACGCGCATCATCTCGTAAGAAATGTGCGTGCCTGCGGCGACGCGCGCGAGAAACCATCCGATCGAGAAAGGCTTCAGGACTTCCGCGTCGAACTTCACCCAGTTGTAGTCCTGTTTGTCGATCCAGAGAGTACCTTCGATGCTGGAGAAGATGTTGCGTCCCCGGCCGCGATAACCGGCCCGCGGCATGGCTTCGATTTGCCAGGTGGGGCGTCCGTCTATCATGACGTCGCCGATCATCCTGAAGTTGAACGCGTCGGGAATATCCTTAAACTCTTCGCGGCGTCTGGCGCGCTCTCGTTCGGCGTCGGCGAGGCGCTTATCCCGTTCGGCCTGCGGCATGCGGCTGGCTTCCGCGGCGGCGCGATCGATTTTGGACTGCTCCTTTGCGGCCTCGGCGGGCGTGATCGGCTTGCCGTCCTTTTCGAGAGGCCGGAAATATTCCTTGCCGCCGATGTAGAGGACCTCGTCCAGAGTGGAGCGTGTGCTTTTGACCTTGCCCGCGGAGTCGAACTCGCGGATCTCGTCGCGTACTTTGTAGGTGTAGTCGCGGGCGAGGCGGTCGCTGTGGTCGTCGGCGGCGACGGCGCGGGCGACGATCGCGCGAGGATTCTCCTGCGCCGAGGCTATGGTCAAGGCGAACAGGAGGAGGGCGACGGTCCGCATCTACTTCGACGATACACTTGCGGCTTGACTATCCATCTGGTGACGACAGGCGGCACGATCGAGAAGATCTACTCCGAGCAGACGGGACAGGTGGAAAACCTCGGGGCGAGGATCGATCGTTTCCTGCATCAACTGCGCTTGCCGGACGCGCGGGTGGACGTCACGCCGCTGATGAACAAAGACAGTCTCGAAATGACGGAGGAGGATCGCGAGCTGGTGCTGGCGACCGTGAGGGCGAAGGTCCGGGAAGCGCCCGTGGTGATTACTCACGGCACGGACACGATGGTCGAGACCGGGCGGTTGTTGAAGCGGCGGCTCGTCGAGTTGCAGCATCCGGTGATTCTGACCGGCGCGATGACGCCGCTTGGATTCGAGCGGTCGGACGGTTTGCAGAATCTGACGGAGAGCTTGTTCGCGGCGCGGGTGCTCGGTCCGGGAGTTTGGATTGTTATGCACGGGCAGGTGTTCGATGTGGATCACGCAAGGAAGGATCGGGCGGCGGCGCGGTTTGTGGCGGAGTGAGGAAGACAAACAGGCGCCGGCGCTTGTTTGACCTACACGCCTGCTGTGTTCTTCAGGCTGAAGAAACGCCGGATGCGCGCCAGCAGTTGCATCTGGCTCTCTGCTTCGCGTTGGCGGGCCGTTTCGAGATCCAGCTTTTCCCGCGTGACTTCGAGCTCCATATGGCGATGCGCCATCACGACTGACATATCCTCGGCGAGATCGGGGCGCGCGGCCACAATATCCCGCAGCCCGGCTTTATCGAGCTCGAAGCAATCCACCCGCGTGATCGCGATCGCATTGGCGTTGCGGATCGCGCCCGTAAGCAGCGAAGTTTCGCCGAAGAAATCGCCTGACGTTATGATTGCCACCTGCAATTCGGCCCGGCCGGCGCCGACATAATTGATGGCCACCTGGCCGCTGGTGACGAAGTACATCGAGTCGCCGTCGTCACCCTGGCGGATGATCAGCTCGCCGGGAGCGAACGACAGGTGACGCATACACGCGCCGAGCTCGAACAGACCGGGATCGTCGAGGAGCCGGAAAATCGGCGTGCGCCGCAGAATGTCCACTGGATTGGAAGCCGCGTTCGCGCCTTCCGCTGCCGCCTTCATTTCCAGCAGATTGGTGATTTCGGAAACCGGGATTCCGGCGCGGTCGAGCGCGAAGTAGAGACGGTTCAGCACGGCGGAGACGGCTTTAGAGTCATGCCCCGGCCGCATGGTCCAGACAACCGCGGCATAGCGGACGTGCCCTGCCGTAAGCTCCTGAATCACGCATGAAGGCGGCGGCTCATCCGCCACATCCGGAATCGGCGAGCCGCGCAGCGCGTAGATCACCGCGTCGATCACTTCCTGCGGATTGATCGAGTACGGCATGTTGAACGGAACGAAGTGGCGGCGCTTTGGCGGAATGACCGTGACGGCCGACCGCGTCAGGGAGCTGTTCGGCAGCAGGATTCTGTCGCCATCGGGGGTCTCGATTATGGTGTGGCGCAGGCGCTTGTGCCGCACCCATCCGCTTGCCCCCTCGCCGACCCGGATGAAGTCGCCTACGCGGATGTCGCTTTCAAATTCAAGCGCGATGCCGCTCGCGATATTGCCCATCATGTCCTGCAGGGCCAAACCGATGACGGCGGTGGCAACGGCAGAGGTGGCGAATATTCCGGTGACGTTGAAGCCTTCGTTATAGAAGAGATTCACCACGATGGCGATGTAGCTTGCCACGACAACCATTTCCGCGACGAACCGCGGAATTTGAGTCCGCTCGATTATGAGGTCGAAGATGGCGCCGGCGATGACCTGCACTGCCGCCAGACCAACCAGTGCGATCGACACCTGGCGGGCGGCGCCGGCGTTCAGGTGGAGCGCGGAGGCGACTCCGGTTCCGCCCCAGACCACCAGCCAGAGACCGAGGAAGAAGAGGGCAGAGCGAAAACGGCCGTGGCTGCGCGGCACGACTTTCCACAAGGCAGTCGCGCCGGCGAGGAGGAAGAGCGCGATCCAGGGGAGGAGGCTGTACACGGTTGGTATTTCGTTCTACGATACCGCGATGGCGAAGCTTTCGCGGGCGGCAGCGATGGTGCGGGCGATATCGGCTTCGCTATGGGCGGTCGAGACAAAGAGCGCCTCGAACTGGGAGGGTGGAAGGTAGATTCCTTGCTCAAGCATTGCACGAAAGAACTTCCTGAAGCAATTGACATCGCTTAACTTAGCTGACTCAGCATCGCTAATAACGTGCGGCGTGAAGAACCATGTCATCATCGAGCCGACGCGGTTAAACGCGACGCTCTGCGGTGTCGCTGCACCGAGCGCCGAGGAGGATTTTTCGAGGCTTGTGTAAATCTCCGGGTGGGCCTTCAGGTGGCGCAGGACGGCGAGTCCCGCCGACACGGCCAGCGGGTTTCCCGACAGGGTGCCGGCTTGGTAGATGGGGCCGCTCGGAGCGACGTGGGTCATGATGTCGCGGCGTCCGCCATAGGCGGCGATGGGGAGTCCGCCGCCGATGACTTTGCCGAGAGTCGTCAGATCGGGACGGATGTTGTAAAGCTGCTGAGCGCCGCCGGGGGCGACACGGAATCCGGTCATCACTTCATCGAAAATCAGCAGCGCATCGTTCGCGGCGGTGATGCTGCGAAGCGCTTCGAGAAACCCTGGAGCCGGCGGAATACAGCCCATATTTCCGCAGACAGGCTCGACGATCACAGCGGCGATCTTGTCCTTATGAGCGTGGAAAGCCGCATCGACATCATCGGCGTTATTGAACGGCACGGTGAGAGTGGTGTCGCTGAAGCCTTTGGGAACGCCGGGAGAATCGGGCAGCCCGAGAGTGGCAACACCGGAACCGGCTTTGACGAGCAGGGAATCGACATGGCCGTGATAGCACCCTTCGAACTTGATCGTCAGGTCGCGGCCGGTGAATCCGCGGGCCACGCGCAGAGCGCTCATGGTGGCTTCGGTGCCGGAGTTGACGAGGCGCACCATTTCGATCGAGGGGAACATCTCGCGGACGGTTTCGGCAAGCTCGATCTCCTGCTCGGTTGGAGCGCCGAAACTGGTGCCGCGCGCCATGGCGGCTTGGAGGGCCTCGAGGATAACGGGGTGGCGATGGCCGAGGATGAGCGGTCCCCAGGAACCGACATAATCGATGTATTCGTTGCCGTCGGCGTCGAAGATGCGCGAGCCTTCGCCGCGCGCGATGAAAGGCGGGGTGCCTCCGACGGAACGGTAAGCGCGGACGGGAGAGTTGACACCGCCGGGAATGGAGAGTTGGGCGCGATCGAAGAGCTCGCGGGAGCGCGCGCCGGGCATTGCTGTGGAGTTCACCTCACTATAATAGGGATTCGCAGATGGTGATTCCCCAAAGCGCCCGGCGCTCAGGCAGTAATGTCAGGCGCTACGAGGCGATACTGTTTTCCTTTTGCCTGCTTTTCGCAGGCTGCCGGAGCGCCGCCGCGCCCGATGTCGCAGCGACGGTGAATAGCCGGCCGATCTACTACGCCGACGTCGAGAAAGCCTACAAGACGCAGTTTCCGGGTAAGGTCGAAGGCGAGAACGAGGACCAGATTCAACTGCGGCGGCTCGAAGTGCTGCGGTCCCTGATCGACAACGAACTGATGCTGCAGCGCGCGGAAAAGGCCGGCCTGGTGGCGACGGACGCGGATGTGGACGCCCGCCTCAACGAGCTCAAAGCGCCATACACGAAGGAAGAGTTCGACAAGCAACTGAAAGAGTGGGGGCTCTCCCTCGACGAGCTGAAGGCGCGGGTCCGCAAAGACGAGAGCGTGAAGAAGCTGTTCAACAAAGACATCACATCGAAGATCAACATCACCGATGCCGATGTCTCGAACTTCTATAACGCGAACCGCGGCAGCTTCAATCTTCCCGAGCCGCAGGTGCACATGGCGCAGATCATGGTGACGCCGCAGGCGGACCCGAACGTCCACAATCTGAAGAACGACAAGGCGAAGAACGACGAGGAAGCGCGGCGCAAGATTCAGGCGCTCGAAACGCGTCTGAAACAGGGCGAGGACTTCGCCATGATCGCGCAGAACTATTCCGAAGATCCGGCGACGACGCCGAACGGGGGCGATCTGGGGTTCCTCGGCGAGTCGTCACTCGACAAGACGCCGCCGGAGCTGCGCAAGCTCGTGCTGTCGCTGCAGCCGGGGCAGTTGTCGCCGATTCTGCATACGGCCGATGGGTACCGCATCCTGAGGATGATCTCGAAGGAGCCGGCGGGGCAGCGCGATTTGAGCGATCCGCGCGTGCAGCAGAATATCCGCGAGCAGTTGCTCACGCATAAGGACCAGTTGCTGAAGACGGCTTACTATGAGACCGCGCGCAATGAAGCCAAGGTCGTGAATTATATGTCGCGGACGATCTTCGCGGATGCTTCGAAAGCGGCGAAGTAAGAGATTACTTTTGAACCGCGCCTGAGCAAGCGGCAACGCGAGGCCATTTTTCCGCGGCTCAGCCGGCGGAGCGGTGGCGGCCTTCCGCGAACTCTTCGATCATCTTGCGGTTGAAGGCCGGAATATCGTCTGGCTTGCGGCTGGTCACCACGCCGTTGTCGACGACGACTTCCTCATCCACCCACTTTCCGCCGGCATTGCGGATGTCCGTTTGGAGCGAGGGCCAGGAGGTCAGGGTGCGTCCACGAACCGCGCCCGCTTCGAGAAGCATCCACGGACCGTGACAGATCGCGGCGACCGGTTTCCGGGCGGCAAAGAATTCGCGCACAAAATGCACCGCCGCCGGAATCATCCGCAGCTTGTCCGGATTCATCACGCCGCCGGGCAGAAGAAGCGCATCAAACGCGTGCGGATCGGCGGCATCGAGCGCAATATCGACGCCGACCTCCTCGCCCCAGTCCGTATGATTCCAGCCTTTGATTTTTCCCTTCTCCGGAGAAACCACCTGCGTTTTAGCACCTGCGGCATCGAGAGCCTTGCGCGGTTCGATGAGTTCGGACTGCTCGAAACCGTTGGTTGCCAGGATGGCGACGCGTTTTCCGTCGAGACGGTCAGGCATGGTGGGTACTCCGTCCTTTGCCGCCGTGGGAGAGTTCGCGCCAGCTCTTCTCTTCCACTTCGACGCCAAACTTCTTCGCGGCGCTGCAAATACGCTTCCACGCGGCGTTGCGCTCGGTATCGCTGACGTCTTTTACCTGATTGAATCGCGCGACGGCGTTACGCACGTGCGACGCGTCGTTGAGCGGTTCCTTTTGTTCCTTTGGAAACGCATATTGGCTCGCGGGAATTTTGTCGAGCTTAGCCTGGTTCAGTCGTGCCATGACCGTTTTCGAGCAAACTTGTAACCGAATTTCCTGGGCGCCCGTGCGCAAACGTGAGCCATTACGCCGCACTCGGCTCAACTGTGAGAATGCTCCCTGTCGGGAATTGGCCTGACCGATCCTTCAAACGCAGAAATGGGCGTTCGACGAGGAAATACGAAGCCATGCCCAGGAGAATAGAGCCGGCAAACATGGGCAGCGAAGCCATATGCCCGCCATGGGTTCCCAGTTGCTGCCAAAGATAAAGGCTGTAGCTGGCCCTGCCCATGGCTCGGAGCGGCGGGATTAAGAGGAACGCCGATCCCTGCCGCAGCGCAGTTTCGATCACCAGCGCAAATGCGAGGAGAAACGGTGTCCTCACGACCGTTTTGCCGGGGTCCATTGTACCTGCCCAGGCCGCGCAGAAGGCAGTCGCAACCAGCACCGGAAAGGCCCGCTTGTGTGTAATGAATAGCCAGATCCGGGAAGTTGCGGCTCCTTCGCGGACGATCGCCAAAAGACATCCGGCAGCCAGCGCATCTTCATTCGCGAAGAAACCCAGGTGCGGCGTGTTCGGGTCTACGGCAGAGATATGCGCATGGATGAACGGGCCCGCGCATATTACACCGCAAAGCCAATAACGCACCCGCCTCGGCCCGAGTAAAAGGAAGAGGGCAGGCCAGATCAGGTAAAACTGTTCCTCCACGCTGAGGCTCCAGGTGTGTCCGATGGCCCAATGTAATGGTCTATAGTCGGCCATGTAGAAAAAAGCCGTGAGTACTTCTTTGCCGGAGGATGCGCCGGTGGCTCTTCCGAGAGCATATGCCGCCAAAAGAAACACCCAGAAAGCGGGAGCGATTCGCAGAAACCTTCGATAGTAGAAGGTTCGCAGGGATGGCCGGCCGCTGGCCTGGTCCCGCATCAGGATGCGGGTGATCAGAAAGCCGGACAGAACAAAAAACAACTGCACGCCCGCGCTTCCAAAGAGTGAAACAGCCCAGGGTGCTCCGATGAAGTGCCCGATCAATACCAGCAGGATCGCCACACCCCGTACTCCATCGAGCACCGGCAACCGGTTCGGCATCGTTCCCCAATATTGTCCGGATCGCAGTGAAACAGCGAGTTCATTTTCGTTAACTCGAGACGAAAAATTCAGTTCTGGTGCCCCACAGGCCGTGGCAGAAATCTCGGAGCACCGCTTACTGGCGTGCGCGGCTCAGTGAATTCAATCTCTTACCGGCCCGCGATCCCCAAGGAGCGACTATTGCCACGGGCTGACTTGCAAATTCGCGTGGAATACAGCTTGTAACCGAATTCTCGACATTACAAACTTTTACAGGGGCTTGCATTTAGCATTTCCGAAGAGTAGAGTTGCGAACGTAAAGAAACGTAAACGCGTCCTTTACGAGAGCGATACGGGAAAAGCGACAAGGGAATAAGGGGGCTACATGATCAGGATCGTTGGCGGGATGTTGATTTTCGGGATGGCGACGCTGGCCTTCGCGGACACCGCGGCCGGCGTGAAGGCACTGGAAAACAAGGACTACGCTACCGCTGTGCGGGAATTCCAGCCCGGTGTCGACCGGGGTGAAGCCGCCGCGGAGGTGAATCTGGGCATCATGTACGCCCGCGGACTCGGCGTGGAACAGGACATCGAGGAAGCGTGGCGTCTGTTCCAGCTTGCAGCCGATCAGGGGAATGCGCAGGCGCAATTCCGTATTGGCCTGCGACTGTCGCAGGGGTGGGGTGTGCAGCAGAACTTCGTCCAGGCCGCCGAATGGTATCAGCGCGCCGCCGATCAGGGCGACACACTGGCCGCGGACAGCATTGGCCGCTTGTATGAGGATGGCTTCGGGGTGGAGCAGGATTACAAGCAGGCAGTGAAGTACTACCGGATGTCCGCCGGCAGCGGATACGCTCCGGCAGAGTTCAACCTCGCGCAACTTGTGGAAAAAGGCAAGGGCACGAAGAAGGACGAGGCCGAGGCGTTTGGCTTGTACAAAAAAGCAGCCGACAAGGGGATGGCGTCAGCGCAGGCCAAGGTCAGCGACATGTATGAGCGAGGGCAGGGCGTGACGGCGGACCCGGAGAAGGCTTATTTCTGGGCGACGCTGGCGGCGAAGCAGAACGAGAAAAACGCAGAGCGTCGCAGTGCGGCTCTGGCGGCTCGATTGAGCGGGGCCGCGGTGGCGCGCGCGCAGAAGTCGGCGAGCGAATGGAAGCCGGTTCTGGCGGCGACGAAGTAACTGTTTTTCAATTCGGGTCGGGCGGCTCACACTTCGATCACGACCACCGGCACTGGCGCTCGTTTCGGCACCAGCTCCAGACGGGCCTGCTGCTCCAGTGCCGGAAAAGACGGTAACGTCGTCGGGCGGCACGCGAATGTCGCCGCAACTCTCCCATCCTTGAGGGCCTGCTTGCAGCGGCCATTTCGCCGGGCTTCAGCTTGTGGCCGCGCGGCCCGACGGTGAGAGCATAGACGCGCATCTCGCGGTCTTCCACAGTGATACTGCGGTCGGAAGCATTCGATCCGTATCATCTCCCAAAACCTTCGGATTCGTCATCTTCAGATCGGGGGCCTTGCCGACGATGTCGTACTTTTCGGTTTCGGCCTGAGAGCGCTTGTGAAATGGTCTCGCGAAGAGGAATGCCCTGTTCCGCCGCCGCGGACCGAGGCGCGGCGGAGAAGGGATTTACGGGACGGGAAAGAAGGCATGCGGGAGCGAGGATGAAAAGGCTTCATCGCGCCCTAAATCCATGCTAAAATTACTA
Source organism: Bryobacteraceae bacterium (assembly GCA_035552355.1). GTDB lineage: Bacteria > Acidobacteriota > Terriglobia > Bryobacterales > Bryobacteraceae > BOG-234. Next base: position 12,703 of record DASZLP010000237.1, read on the forward strand.
CTTACACACCAAAACCATGGCTGATCAGGGCAACCCGCCGCAAGGTCCACCTGCGCCTCCGCAACTTCCTTTGATGGGTGGCGGCGGCGAGAATAACGACCGCAATATCAATATCAATATCGAAGACGAGATGAAGAGCTCGTACATGGATTACGCGATGAGCGTGATCGTGGGACGCGCCCTTCCCGACATCCGCGACGGCCTCAAGCCGGTCCACCGGCGCATCCTCTATGGCATGAGCGAAATGGGCCTGGCGCCCAATCGCCCCACCCGCAAGTGCGCCAAGATCGTCGGCGAGGTTCTCGGCAAATATCACCCGCACGGCGATGCATCAGTGTACGATTCGCTGGTCCGCATGGCGCAGGATTTTTCCATGCGCTATCCGCTTGTTGACGGACAAGGGAACTTTGGCTCGGTCGATGGCGATCCGCCGGCGGCGATGCGGTACACAGAAGCGCGCCTCGCGCGTATTGCGACGTCGCTTCTTGAAGACATCGACAAGGAGACCGTCGATTTTCGCCCTAACTACGATGACAGCGAAGTCGAGCCGGAAGTGCTTCCGACGCGCGTGCCGAACCTGCTGGTCAATGGATCGTCGGGCATCGCCGTCGGCATGGCGACCAACATTCCGCCGCACAATCTCAACGAGATCATCGAGGCCACCATCGAGCTGATTCGCAAGCCGGACACGCAGCTCGATCGCATCATGGAAATCGTCCAGGGACCCGATTTCCCGACCGGCGGCTTCATCCTCGGCCGTCAGGGCATCCGCGAGGCTTTCCGGACCGGCCGCGGCAGCCTGAAAATCCGCGCGAAACACGAGATCGAGGATATGAAGAAGGGCGATCGGCAGCAGATCGTCATCACCGAGATCCCGTATCAGGTCAACAAGTCGCGCCTCATCGAAAACGCGGCCGCGCTGGTGAACGAGAAGAGGATCGAAGGCATTTCGGAAATTCGCGACGAGAGCGATCGCGATGGCATGCGCATCGTGTTCGAGCTGAAGCGCGGCGAGCAGCCCGATGTCGTCCTCAACAATCTGTTCAAGCACACGCAGCTTCAGATCAGTTTCGGGATCATCAATCTTTCGATCGTCAACGGACAGCCGCGCGAGCTCGGGCTCCTCTCGACGCTTAAGTACTTCATCGAGCACCGCGTCGACGTCGTCCGCCGGCGCACGGATTACGAGCTGAGAAAAGCCCGCGAGCGCGAGCACATCCTGCTCGGCTTCCGCGTGGCTCTTGACAATATGGATGAAGTCATCCGGCTCATTCGCGCCTCTGCATCTCCCAAAGACGCGCGCGAGTCGCTCGTTGCCGCATCCAGCAAATTCGTTTTCAATTCGCTTTATCTCCAGGCCGCGGGCGCGACGGAAGCGTTAACGCAGTTGTCGGAGAAACAGGCGCAGGCGATCATCGAACTCCAGCTCCAGCGGCTTACCGGGATGGAGCGCGACAAAATCGCGAACGAGCTCGCCGACATCCAGGTGCGCATTGCCGGATACCTGGAGATCCTCGGCTCCGAGAAAGTCCTGCGCGATCTCATCGTCAAAGAACTGAAGGAAGTCCAGAAGGATCACGGCGACGAACGCCGCACGCAAATCATCGATGACCCCGGCGAGATCCGCCTCGAAGATCTTGTTGCGGTCGAGGACATGGCGGTCACCGTCACGCACGGCGGCTATCTCAAGCGCACTGCCGTCGACACCTACCGCCGGCAGACGCGCGGCGGCAAAGGCCGTATCGGCATGGGCACCCGCACGGAGGATTTCGTCGAGTACTTCCTCGTCGCCTCGACTCATAACTATCTGCTGATCTTCACCAATAAGGGCCGAGTCTACTGGCTCAAGATTTATGAGATCCCGGACGCCGCAACAGTCGGCAAAGGCAAGCACATCTCGAACCTGATCAATCTGCAGCCGGATGAAACCGTGAAGGCGTTCCTGCCGGTGCACGATTTCAACGTTGCCGATCGCTTCATCGTGATGGTGACAAAGGATGGAGTAATCAAGAAATCCGAGTTGTCGGAATTCGGCAATCCGCTGCAGCGCGGCATCATCGCTATTGGCGTTGACGAAGGCGATGAACTGATCGCCGCCCGCATCAGCACGGGCAAGGACTACATCTTCCTTGGCTCACACGACGGACAAGCTATTCGCTTCTCCGAAGACAAAGTCCGGCCGATGGGACGTCCCGCGCGCGGCGTGCGCGGTATGGATCTTGACGCGGGCGACTTCATCGTCGGCGCGGAAGTCATCGGCGAGACCGGCCTCGTTCTCTCTATCTCCGAAAGCGGCTATGGCAAACGGACCGAGGTCGGCGATTACCGGCTCACGAACCGCGGCGGCAAGGGCGTCATCAATATGAAGACCACGAAGAAGACCGGCAAAGTGGTCACGATCCTCGCGGTGAAGGAAGACTCGGAGCTGATGATCGTCACGCGCGACGGCAAAATGATCCGCATCGATTCCGGTGAAATCCGGCAGGCGGGCCGGTCGACGCAGGGCGTGCGGCTGGTGCGGATGGAGGAAGCCGATCAGGTGGCGGCGGGTTGTCTGATTCCGGAGGCGGAAGACAAGCCGGATAACGGCCAGCTGGTGATGTAGCGTCTGCGATGGTGGCACGGCCACCGTGGCAGACGACACAAGCGATAGTCTCCCCCACAGACGAGCCATCCCGGCCCTTTCTGTGGACATGCCACATGTCCGCATGCCATACTCTCATTGGAATCGCGAATGAGCGCATGACAGGCCAACCGCGGGAATACTGGCACCGGATACTGGCCGCGCTCCATATTCATCGGCGCGACGACGATTTCGACGCGGAGTTTGCCAGCCATCTGGAAATGGCGGCGGAAGCGCATCGACGCAGCGGCTTGACGCCAGAGGCCGCGCGCCGCGCCGCCGCGAGAGAGTTCGGCAGCCTTCTCGCCGCGAAGGAGCGTGCCGGCGAACAGCGCGGACTGCCGGCCCTCGAATCGCTCTTCCGGGACATCCGTCAGGGGCTGCGGCTCCTGCGGGCCGATCCGCGCTTCACCGCCGCCGCGATCCTGATGCTCGGGTTGAGCATCGGGACCAACACCGCAGTTGTCACACTCACGAATGCCGCGCTGGTCAAGGGCTATCCCCTCGTCGAGCGCAACGACCGCCTGCTCTACCTGACGATAGATCCCGAGTGCTGCGCCTCGTATGCCGCCTTCGAGGACTGGCGGTCGATGGCGAAGTCCTTTTCGGGGATGGCGGCCGTGAAGGACTTCCGCCGCACATACAGCGACGGCGACGATTCACCCCGAACTTACTACTCGACCGAGATCACCGCGAACACCTTCCGTCTCACGGGAACGAATCCGCTGCTCGGTCGTGACTTCACACACGCAGACGAACTGCCGGGCGCTGCGCCGGTGGTAATCATCAGCTATCGTTTGTGGCAGGACCGCTATCGCGGCGACCGCGGCGTGCCAGGCCGCACCGTCAAAATCAACGATCTGCCCGCAACAATCATCGGCATTATGCCTCGCGGGTTTTCCTTTCCCCAGAATCAGGACCTCTGGATACCCATGACACCCACGCCCACCTTGCTGAACCGCGCCAATTCCAGCATGTGGTACGTGCTCGGGCGGCTCGCCGACGGGGTCAGCCCGGAAAGCGCTCGTGCCGAAATGAGGGCGATCGGGCAGCGTCTGCGGAATGAATATCCGCGCACCGATCACGCGCTTCCCATTGTCCGCACGTTCCCTGAGTTTTTCATCCGCACGGATTCGATTCGGGTTTATCAGGCGATGCTGGGCGCCGTCAGCTTTCTGCTGCTCATCGCCTGCGCCAACCTGGCGAATCTCCTTCTGGCCCGCTCGATCGATCGCGCGCGCGAGCTCTCAGTGCGCCTGGCCCTCGGCGCAAGCCGGTGGCGAATCATCCGCCAGTTGATGGTCGAAAGCCTGCTGCTCGCGGCTCCCGGAGGCGTGCTTGGATGGGCGATCGCGCGCTACGGGATCCGCATCTACGCGCACTTCGCGGACGGCGGCGGCCTTTCGAACGCGACCGGCGTCTGGTTCGCCAACATCATCGACTACTCGATGGACTCGCGCGTCTTCCTCTATCTGATTGCGATCACGCTCGGGACCGGCTTGCTGTTCGGGCTCCTGCCTGCACTGCGGCTCTTTCGCCTCGACATTCAAAGCATGCTGAAGGACGGCGGACGCGCGGCTGCCGGCGGCACACGCGGCAATCGCCTGTCGGCGCTGCTCATCATGGGAGAGACCGCGCTGACCGTCGTGCTGCTCGCCGGGTCCGGCGTAATGATTCACAGCCTGCTGAAAGTGTGGACGGTCGACCTCGGCTTCGACCCGTCGCGCGAGCTCATGGTGGGAGTGATGTTGCCGCCCCGTTACAACGCCGACCAGGCGCTCGCGTTCGCCGACAAGCTGAAGACGCGCATCGAGGCGGCGCCAGGCGTCGAAGCCGTCGGAATCGCGGATTCGCGCCCGATCCTGCCTGTGCTTAATGTGCCGTATGAGCTCGCGGATGCGCCCTCCGCCGGCTTGATTGATACTGCCCAATCGCTGGCGAAGACGGCGTGGATCAGGATCATGCCCGACTATTTTCGAAGCCTCGGCCTCGCCTTGCTTTCCGGCCGCGACTTTGACGGGCGAGACCGGCCCGGCAGCCCGCCAGTCGTCATCGTGAACCGCCAGTTTGCCGAGAAAGCATGGCCTGGCGTTAATCCGCTCGGCAAGCGCGTGCGATTTTACCAAAACAATCGTCCAATGCCATGGCACACCGTCATCGGCGTGGCCCCCGATACCGCGCACGGCGACTTCAGCAATCCTCTGTATCGTTTCCTGCCGCAGGTTTACCTGCCGTATCGACAGCAGCGGATGAACTCGCTCACGGTGACGGCGCTGGCAAGCGTTCCTCCGTCGTCCCTGGCAGGTGTGTTCTATCGCGAGTTGCACGGGCTCGATCCCGCGCTGCCGATCGGGGATGTGCCGCAAACGGTCGCCGACTTCATCGGCCAGATGCGGCGCTATCACGGTACGGTGAGTGTGCTGTTTCTGATTTTCGCGGCCGTGGCCCTGTTTCTGGCTTCAGTCGGTCTCTATTCGGTGATCGCGCATTCCGTGGCGCGGCGCACGCAGGAGATCGGCGTTCGCATCGCGATTGGCGCACCGGTGACGCGGATACTTCGGCTGGTGGCGAGCCAGGCGATTACTCCGGTCATCGCTGGCCTCGCGGCCGGTCTTCTGGCCTCGCTGGCGCTGAACCGCCTGCTCGGCACCTTCATCGTTGGTGTGTCGCCGTCGGATCCAATGACCCTGGTTGGCGCGGCTGTGACGCTGCTCGTGTGCGCGGCATTCGGATGTCTGATTCCCGCTGCGAGGGCCTCGCGCATCGATCCGGCGCACGCGATCCGCTACGAATAGGCCTATTTAATGCTCTTGATCCATTTCAGGATCGGACCGGAGACGGTCTTGTCCGGTGTATCGATCGAGAAGACTTCCGACATGTGGCTCTCGCCTTTTTCGAACAACATCGTCGGGCAGTGATCTTTGCCTTCCTTGCACAACTCATCGTGCAGGGCTTTGTTGAAAGCGGAGTCTGTGCCGTTGATCCCCGGGTCGAGCTCGGCCGTCGCGAGCATAATCTTCACCTTCGTCTTTTTCAGCTCCGGCAGGCTCGAGCGCGCCAACTGGGTTGCCTGATCTGGTCCACGGCCGCGTCCGCCGCCACCACCAGCGCCACGTCCACCACCGCCCGCCGGCGGCGCATCGGCGCGGCTCGGACCCTCGATCGCCCCCGCGTTTGAAAATGCCGCGCCCGAGGGAAGTCCGCACGTCGAGCCGGCGCCGGCGAGAACGTCTCCGCCGCCGCGTCCGCCCGCGGCTGCCGCTGGAACAACCGGCGCGATATCGAACTGGCCGGACATGAAGATCACGCCTTTGACGCCGACGCCCTTCGGTCCATAGAGCTCGGGGCGTCCAATGTACGTGCCCAGCGGACCGTTGCCCGCCGACTGCGCCCAGATGAACATGCGGTCGGGATTGCCTTTGTATTTCGCGATGTTGGCTTCGACCCACTGGATCATCAGCGATACGTCTTTGCCGCCATCGTCCCAGTTCGCACCGGCGTGGCGCTGCATGTTGACGCCGACCATACCGTTCTTCGTCGCCCAGCGCATGATGTTGTCGTAGAATGCGTTGGCTTCCCGGTCCTGCTGCTCGATCTTGTTGCCCGCGCCGCCGGGAACGTACATCAGAACAGTACGCGAGGCCGGGCCCTTGTCACCTGTGAAGATATCGACGACGTCTTTCGGATTCGGCCCGAAGGAAACATCGCGCGCGATCGTGATGCCGGGGTAAAGCGGTGTCACTTTACTGTTCACGTCGTTCGGCGGCATCAGCGGCCGGTAGAGTTTCGCGGTGCAGGGCGGGTCGACGATCTGGCCGATCTTTCGCAGGTCAGCTTCGATATTCGGCGGCACCTGCGCGAAACAGGGCAGGGCGAGCGAGATGGCGAGTATATATGTCCGGAACGTCATTTGCAAAACAGTCTATCCAATAATGATGTCTTTGCGCAGGGCCGCCCAGACAGGAAAAGTGGCGGGGTCGCCCAGCCAGACGAGCATCCACTCGACCATCTCGGCTTTGAGGCGGCGCTTCGACTCCTCGACACGTGAGCTCTTCGACGCCCAGCGGGCGCGCTCCTTTGCAGCAATCACCTGGTCGCGGCAGTAGCGGCCGAGGTCGGGACGGTCCGCATAAACGCGGCTGTAATCGCGCAGCGATTCTTCCAGCTCGGCGAGCGTGTGGGCGGCGATGCCGCTCCAGGGCGGCTCGATCCGGAGGCCGCATCCGCGGAGAGTGGCTTCGGAGAAATCGGGGAAGGCGGTACGGAGCTCAAGCCATTCGGGCTCGGCGATGGCGGCCCAGCCACGGGAGGTAACGTAATTTTGAAGGCGTTGCTTCTTCGTCATGGATGGCGCGCTATCGTGCAATACCCGATTCGATTTCAGCACTTGAAGGCCTGAGCGCGATTTGTCTACACGCAGCGGCGCCTGTTTTTGAGGCCTGTGTTAAAGTTTAGAGTTTGCGCTCCGGGGCACTTGCCCATCGATCGCGGAAAGGCCCAGAAAACAGTGAGCAATCTCGAATCTCTTCTGCAGAAGACGAAGCCGACCGATCTTCTCCGCAACTCGAAAATCGGGGCGTATGTTTACCCAGTAGTCGCGCCGGAGTTTTCCAACTGGCGGGATGAGCAGGCGGCGTGGCGAAAGTCGGCCGTGCTTTTCGACCAGTCGCACCACATGGTGGACATCTACATCGAAGGCCCCGACGCGCTCAACATGCTGTCGCACATGGCCATCAACAGCTTCGCCAAATTTCCGGTCAACCGCGCCAAGCAGTTCGTGCCG
>DASZLP010000238.1:0-6652 GCA_035552355.1 Bryobacteraceae bacterium
CATCGGGCCGGAGCTCGAAGGCCTGCGGGTTCATCCGGCCGCGATTGACGATGAGGTGCTGGGTCTGTTCGTGCCCCGCCTCGTGGAAATCGACCGCTCGAAGCCGAATCGACTGCAGGTTCTCGCCGCGCTGCTGGCCGAATGCTTCACCACGCACGCGGCCGCCACCTGGGTCATGGAGAACAGCCCGTGGGATTTAATGGCCATCTATTACATCGGCATCGACCACTTCAGCCACGCGTTCATGAACTTCCATCCGCCAAAGCCGGATTGGGTCAATGAGAAAGAGTTCCAACTCTACAACGATGTAGTCAACAGCGCTTACCGTTTGATGGACCTTTTCCTCGCCCGCCTTCTCGAGCTCGCCGGACCCGACACCAATGTCGTACTCCTTTCCGATCACGGCTTTCACAGCGATCACTTGCGTCCGGCGTTCATTCCGCGCGTTCCCACCGGGCCGACAACGCAGCACCGCCCGCTCGGCATTCTCGCCATGGCCGGCCAAAATATTCGCCGCGACGAGCGCATCTACGGAGTCAACCTGCTTGACGTCGCCCCGACCGTGCTCTCGCTGTTCGGGCTTTCGGCTGGCCATGACATGCCCGGCCGCGTTCTCGTGGAAGCCTTCGAACAAACACCCGCGCTCGACAGGATTGAAAGCTGGGATCTCGTGCCCGGCGACGACGGCGGTCATCCGCCCGGATATGACGCCCCCGCGGACGATTCGGCGCATCTGATTGAACAATTCGTTGCGCTCGGCTACATCGAAGCCCAGCCGGAGGACCGCAACCTCGCCGCCGCTATCTCACGCCGCGAAACCAAATGGAATCTCGCCCGCGTTCACATCGCCGCCTGGCGATTTGCCGAAGCTTTGCCGGCTCTGGAAGAACTGGCCGTGGAATGCCCCGATCGACCGGACTTCGCGCTTTCTCTCGCCGATTGCCGCCTGCGCATGGGCCTTTATGCGGAAGCCGAAGCGGGCATTGCGCATATCGGTACGTCCACTCCGCTGGTCTCGTTGATTCGCGGCCGGATCGCCTTCGAGCAGCATCGCTTTCGTGAAAGCGTGGAGCACTTCACGGCGGCCGAGCATGCGGCGCCGCGCCTGCCCGATGTTTACCTCGGGCTCGGGCTCGCGTGGCTCAAGCTCCGCGCGACCGCCGACTCCGAACGCGCCTTCGAAAAGGCGCTCGCGATCGACCCTCACAACGCCATTGCTCTGCAGGGGCTGACGCGCGTTCGCCTTCGCCAGTCGCGCGCGGCTGACGCGATCGAGTGCGCCCTCTCGTCGATCGCCTGCCGTCACGATCTCCCGCTCTCGCACTTTCTGCTGGGTGTGGCGCTCGTGCGTACAGGGGACGCGAAGCGCGCCATTCAGGCGTTCGAGACCTCGCTCGCGTTCCATCCGCCGCTGCGCGCCTCGCACAGGCTGCTCGCGCGACTCTATGGAAAAACTCCAGAGGGCGCGCGTCATCGCGAAGCCGCGCGCGATTTTCTGCGCTCGCGGCGCGCGGCGATCGATCGGATTGAAGGCGCGCGAGCCGAAGCCCGCCGGCGCAATGCCGGGCGGCCAGTGCCATCCGCAATAAAGCCGCTGGATTTCATCGTCGTCTCCGGACTACCCCGCAGCGGCACTTCCCTGATGATGCGGATTCTCGAAGCTGCCGGCCTTCCGATCAAAACCGACGGCGAGCGCAAAGCCGACGAAGACAATCCCGATGGCTATTACGAGTGGGAGGCGATCCGGAAAGTCGGAGCGCATCCGGAAATCCTGCTCGAAGCCGAAGGCAAGGTCATCAAAGCGATCTCGATGCTGCTGCCCGCGATGCCCGCGATGCATCGCTACAAAGTCATCTTCATGGATCGGCCGATTGCGGAGGTCGCCGCCTCGCAGATGCGCATGCGCCACCGCCGCGGCGCCGGTGCGCCCGCCGTGACAGCTGAGAAAATGGCGGAGATGCTGGAAGCGCATCGCAAGGAAACCCTTCGCGCCCTGCGAAATACGCCGGGGTTCGAGGTTCTCGTCGTGGATTACCCTCGGCTGGTAGTCGATGCGGAAACATGGGCGCCGCGCCTCGGGTCATTCCTCGGAGTCGATGTGCCCGCCGCCGCTTTGCTTAACACGATCCGGCCGGACCTTTACCGGAATCGAAACCAAACGTGATCGCGCGCTTTCGTTCGCTGTATTTGATCGTCGCGGCCGCCTTGATCGTTCGCGCCGCCTTCGCGTGGGACTATCAGACCCACACTCCGCATCGCGCGCTTGGCTCGATACCGTTTCTCTTCGAATCCGGTAATATCGCGTACTCGCTCGCGCGCGGCCACGGCTTCGGCTCGCCCCTCCGCATCGACACCGGACCGACCGCGTGGATGACGCCGCTCTACCCGCTGCTGCTCTCCGTGATCATGCGCGTCTTCGGCATCTATACATTCGCCTCGTGGATAGCGGCTATTTCGATGAACATTGTTTTCTCGTCGCTGACCTGCATCCCGATTTATTACACGGGCAAACGCATCGGAGGCGCGGGGCTCGCGGCCGGCGCAGCCTGGCTGTGGGCGATCTTTCCCAACGCCATCCAGCTCAGCTTTCAGAGCCTGTGGGATACTTCGCTCTCCGCACTGCTGGGCGCGACGGCGTTATGGGCGACGCTGCGCCTCGAACGCTCGAACCTCTCCCGCGACTGGACTGCATACGGCCTGCTTTGGGGCGTGATTCTGATGACGAACGCCGCGATGTTGTCGATGCTGCCGTTCTTCCTTGCGTGGCTTGTGTACCGCAACCGCGCCAACCTGCGCAATGCCGCGATCGCCTGTGCAGCCGTCGTGCTTTGCTGCATCCCGTGGACAGTCCGCAACTACGTGGCCTTCGGCAGCATCGTTCCGTTGCGATCGACGCTCGGGCTGCAGCTCTGGGTCGGCAACAATCCCGCCGCGCGCCCGATCTGGCTGGGCGATCACCATCCGATCAACGACCGTGCCGAGCGTGAGCAGTACATCTCGATGGGCGAGATCCCGTATATGTCCGCCAAACGGAGAGACGCAGTGAGTTACATGCTCGCGCATCCGGCGCACGAAGCGGCCCTCATGGCGGGGCGTTTCACGATGTTCTGGTCCGGTGGATCGCCGCGCCCGATCACCGATTTTCTCTCGAACCATTCGTGGTGGTTTCGATTCGTGCTCGCGTTCAACATCGCCGCGGCGATTGGCACGCTGGCGGGCATCTTCATTCTCTTTCGCAACAGGAGCGGTTACGCGTTTCCGCTCGCCGCCGGCCCGGTTGTCTTTCCGTTCGCGTACTACCTGACGCTGGCATTGCCGCGTTACCGGCATCCGATTGATCCGGTGTTGATGCTGCTCACGGCGGTGTCGATCGCACAAACAGCGAAGCGCCTGGTTCGCGGGCACCTGTAGCGTCAGCGGCCGATGTATCTCGCATAGACACCGCGCGCGACGCCGACGTCGGTTGTGCCTTTGATGATGGCGCGGCCATCGGGAAACGCAGTGATGTCGTAGTCCGGCGTGGTGAAGCGCAGAGCGAATTCGTTGCTGCGAATGCGGCCGAGCCCTTCAAGTTGAAGCGCCAGCGCGGCGAGATCGAGCGGGCGCGCGAACTCGTGGATCTGCACGGCATTGCGTCCGCAAAGTGAGACGGGCGCGCGGCGTCCGTTAAGCCACGTCCAGTCACGGCGGCCGCAACAAACACAGTCCGGGTCGCGCGGCGGCATCGCGGTTTCGCGAATCGGCCCGTGCCAGAGGTCCGCGGTGAAGATCCTGCGGCGCACGCTTTGGCCGCGGCCGGCGAGGATTTTGATAGCGCCCATCGTCTGCAGCGTCGCGATGAGGCTTGTAACAGGCCCGAGCACGCCCGCGGTCTCACAGGTAGGCTGCGCGCCCGAGGGCGGCTCCGGATAAACGCACCGGAAACACGCGGAGTCTCCAGGCAGGATCGGCATAGCGATTCCATACGCGCCCACGGCCGCGCCATAGATCCATGGAATTCCTTCGCGCACCGAATAATCGTTTATCAGGAAGCGCGTCTCGAAGTTATCGGTTCCGTCGAGAATCACGCCGGCGCCGGAGAGAAGATCGCCGGCGTTTTCCGGATTGAGATCCGCGACGTGAGCCTCGACGCGGATGCCCGAGTTCGCTTCGAGCAGATGACGTCGCGCGGCTTCGGCTTTGGGCAATGCCTGTTGTGCGTCGGACTCCGTGTAGAGAAGCTGCCGCTGCAGATTCGATTCTTCGACGTAATCGCGATCGATGAGGCGGATGGTTCCAACGCCCGCGCGCGCCAGAAGCGAAGCCTGCACGGTGCCGAGCGCACCGCAGCCGGCGATCGCCGCGGTTGCGCCGCCGATGTTCTCCTGACCTTCAGCGCCGAACGGAGCGAAGCGAGTCTGGCGACTATAACGATCGTTAGCAGGCAAGCTGGCAATAACCCTTTAAAACATTCTCGCGTTAGAATGTACTTATGGACTTCCGGACTGTGGATTTCCTGTTATTCGCTCCTGAGTTTTCGAGAATCCGCGCGCTGCGATGTGCGGCGAACAAGCTCTCCTCGGCGAATCCACAAAGAAATTCGGCCGGGGGCTTGTAATGCACAGGAAAGCCCGGTTAACGTGAGTACCTCCGGCATGTCTTCAGCTTCTCATGCGGCCTCGGCGCTGCCCGGCACTCTTGCGCTCCACAAAGGTCTTCCGGCGAACATCGACGCCGAGAAATTCATCCTGGGCTCGGTCATGCTCGATGACGCGCGCTTCATCGATATCGCCGGGCTGCTGACAAACGACGACTTCGCGCTCGAAAAGCACCGGCGCATCTTCATTCGGATGAGCGAGTTGCACGCGCGCGGCGAAAAGATCGATCGCGTGACGGTCGCCAACGAGCTGCTGCGCTATAACGAGCTCGAATCGGTGGACGGCCTGAGTTATCTCGTCTCGCTCGACGACGGGCTGCCGCATATTTCGAATCTCGACAGCTACGTAAAGATCGTGCGCGACAAGTCCACGCTGCGGCGCATCGCGGTGGCGGCGCAGCAGTTGACGAATCGCGCGCTCCTCGCCGAGGACGAGCCCGATCAGATCCTCGCCGGCGCCGAAGAGACCCTGCTGAAGCTGGGCGAAGCGCGTTCGGAAAAAGGGCTGATGACGCCGCTGCAGGTGATTCAGAACTACGAGGGCGGCCTCAATGCGTTTCTGGATCCGAGCAAGCGTATCAAAGGAATCAGCACGGGCTTCACGAAGCTGGATGAGATGACCGGCGGCCTGCACTCGGGCGAACTGATCATTCTGGCGGCGCGCCCGTCGATGGGAAAGACAGCGCTGGCGTTGAATATCTGCTGGCACGTGGCGGCGCGCTTGTTTCAGCCGGTGGCGATCTTCTCGCTCGAAATGTCGCAGGAATCGCTGCTGACTCGCATGTTGTGCGCCGCGGCGCGCGTTGACAGCCATCGCTTCCGCACCGGATATCTGAATGAACAGGAGCGGCAGAAACTGCGCGGCGCGGCGAACCAGATGGTCGAAGCGCCGCTCTATATCGACGACACGGCGGGCGTGAATCTGATGGACATGCACGCCAAACTGCGGCGCCTGCAGCAGGGCGGGCAGAAGCTCGGTCTGGTGGTCGTCGATTATCTGCAGTTGATGAGCATCCGCGGGCGAACGGAAAACCGCAACCAGGAGGTCAGCCAGCTCTCGCGCGGATTGAAGCTGATGTCGAAAGAGCTCGGCTGTCCGTTCCTCGTGCTGTCGCAGTTGAGCCGCGCGACGGAGACGCGGGTGGGCGATCATCGTCCGCAATTGAGCGATCTGCGCGAATCGGGATCGATCGAACAGGATGCCGATCTGGTGGGATTCATCTTTCGCGAGGAAATTTACAAGCGCGACCGCGAGGACCTGCGCGGCGTGGCCGAGTTGATCCTGGCGAAGCAGAGGAATGGTCCGGTCGGGAAGATCGATCTGGTGTTCCTGCATTCGATGACGAAGTTTGAAAACCGTGCCGAGGATCTCGGCGATATGCCGCCGGATTAATCACCGCTGCCTGGAAAATGAGGTTCGCAGTCGTCATCAGAGCGGAACCCTACTTCTCGTCCTCAGTTGCGTCGTCGTAATGGCTGAGATAAAGCTGGTGATCATGATCCACCAAACCAAGTCGCATGCGATCCAGCCAGCCGGTTTGCCCACGTACGTCGCGCGGCATGGCGGGATCCTCGGCGAAATAGACGGTCGCCTCCACTTCGATACCGAGCACTTCGATACCGAGCACGCCCAAAGCAGCCTGGTGCGCGTAGGCGACGAAGCCGCCCGTGACGGTTGAAATCCGCGTCCGGGCGCCTGATTCGACGACAATCCCGACTGTTTCCGCATGCAGCCGCTGAAAGATGCAGAACGATGCCCCGGTGTCCACACGCGCGAAGAAGTCGGTTTCGTGGCCGGCGTAACGCAACGCTACCGGGAGAAGAATTCCGCGTTCGTCTTTGTATTGGTATTCGAGCTTCGGCGCCAGCCTGTCAGCCGCCCCAGGAAACGGAATCTTCCGGGACGATGTGATGCATCAGCGGGGGGTTGATGCCTTGTCTTTGCGCGGCGTGAAAAACGTCCAGGCCCTCCTTGCCGTGGGCGATCAGCCGCCCTTTGTGGATGGCGACCCACTC
>DASZLP010000239.1:0-13702 GCA_035552355.1 Bryobacteraceae bacterium
CGACGTCCCCCGCGGCGCCGGCGTCTATCTCGGACCCTCCGAAACGGCCACAATCAAAGCCTCGGCAGGCTCATCCGTAAAGCTCTTCCACCTGACAGTCCCCCAAATCCCCAAATGAACCGCGACCGTGAGGGAGCGGCAACGGCGCGCTCCAACCAACAACCAATGCCGCCGTCCCAGCTTTCCCCCGACCTCCGCCTTCGCCTCTATCGCCTCCAGACCGAGCTCCGCGAAGCCGAACAGCGCGCCTACGACCTCTTCCTCCAGAACCTGGTCAAAGGCACCAGCCATCTCTCCCTTGGCCAGGAAGCCGTCGCCGCCGGATTCGCCGCCGCCATGGAACCCGGCGACCTCACGTTCTGCACATACCGCGGCCACGCCCACACGCTCGCGCGCGGCGTCCCAATGGACAAAGTTCTCGGCGAGCTCATGGGCCGCGACAACGGACTCCTCCGCGGCAAAGGCGGCTCCATGCACCTTACCTCCGTCGAGCACGGGCACATGGGTTCCTACGCCATCGTCGGAGCCCACATCCCCATCGCGTGCGGAGCCGCCTGGCGCGCGCAGTACAAAGGTGAAAAAGACATCACGGTTTGCTTCTTCGGCGACGGCACCACCAACATCGGCGCTTTCCACGAAGGCCTCAACTTCGCCGTCATCTGGAAGTTGCCGGTCGTCTTCGTCTGCGAGAACAACCTTTATATGGAGTACACGCCGATCGGCGAAGTGACCGCGGTCAAAGACCCGGCCGCCGGGCGCGCCTCCGCCTACGGCCTCGAACCCATCATCATCGACGGACAGGACGCCGACATCGTCTACACCACGGCAAAAGCGGCATACGACAAAGCCCGCTCGGGCGGCGGACCCACGCTCATCGAATGCCTGACGTATCGCTACAGCGGCCACTCCCGCGCTGATCCGGCGAAGTACCGTCCGGCCGGTGAACTCGATCACTGGAAGGGCCAGCGCGATCCCGTGCGTATCTATCGCGAGCGACTTCTCGCCGCCGGTGTCAGCGAATCCACGCTTGCCGCAATCGACGCCGAAGTCATGCGGAGAGTGGACGAAGCTACGGCTATCTGCAAAGCCGCGCCGCCTCCGCCCGCCGAAATTCTCACCACTGACGTCTACGCCGACGGAGGATGGGCATGGCGGAACTGACCTACCGCGAGGCCGTCGCCCGCGGTATCGCGCAGGAGATGCAACGCGACCCCGACGTCGTCTTCCTCGGCGAGGACATTGCCAAAGCCGGAGGTGTCTTCAAAGCCACCGTCGGACTCTTGGAGCAGTTCGGCCCCCTGCGTGTGCGCGACACTCCCATCTCCGAGCAAGCCATTCTCGGAGCCGCCATGGGCGCGGCCATGACCGGCCTCAAACCCATCGCCGAAATCATGTTCTCGGACTTCATCGCCGTCTGCTTCGACTACCTGGCCAACCAGTATTCAAAGGGCCGCTACATGACCAACGGACAGGTGAAGTGTCCTCTTGTCGTCCGTACGGCCAATGGCGGGGGAGCGCGCTTCGGCGCCCAGCACAGCCAGAGCGTTGAGAACTGGTGCATGATGATCCCCGGCCTCAAAGTCGTCGCGCCTTCGACGCCCGCCGACGTCATCGGACTCTTCGCGGCTTCGGTTCGCGATCCCGACCCGGTGATCTTTCTCGAACACAAGTCTCTCTATCCGGTGAAAGGCGAAGTGCCCGACGGGGAAATCGTGGATGAGCTCGGTGTCGCGAAGATCGTCCGCCCCGGCTCCGACGCCACCATCCTCGCGCTTGCTCTCATGGTGCCGCGCGCGATTGCCGCTGCGGAGAAACTCAAAGCCGGGCACGGCATCGACTGCGAAGTCGTCGACGTGCGCTCGCTCGTTCCGCTCGATACGCAGACCATGCTTGCGTCGGTGGCGCGCACGCACCGCGTCTTCACCGTCGAAGAAAACCCACGCCTCTGCGGATGGGGCGCGGAACTGGTTTCAATCATCGCCGATGAAGCTTTCTACGATCTCGACGGTCCGCCGGTTCGCATCACCACGCCGCATATTCCTCTGCCATCGAGCGAAGTGCTGGAAGATCTCGCCATGCCGAGCGTCGATCGGATCGCCGAGACCGTCCGACGTTCGCTGGGGTCGTAGCTTTGGAGAACAACCCATGGATGTTCTGATGCCCCAACTCGGCGAGACGGTCACCGAGGGCAAGATCACGGTCTGGTTCAAATCAGTCGGCGATACCGTTGCCCCGGGCGACAATCTCTTCGAGCTCGAAACAGACAAGACGTCAATGGAAGTGCCCGCGACCTCGGGCGGCGTTCTGCGCGAGATCCGCGTCCAGCAGGGTGAGATCGCGCCGGTGAACGCCGTTGTCGCTGTGATCGGGGAAAGCTCAAACGGCGCCCTCGCCGCCGCACCCAGGCGTCCGGGCATCGCGCTGGAACCCTTCCAGGAAGTCCGCACGCCGGTGCGCAACTATGGACCCGCGGCACTCCCCAGCGGCGTTCGCGTCAGCCCTCTCGCGCGCCGCCTCGCCGCCGAGTCAGGTATCGATCTCACGCGCGTCAAGGGGTCGGGGCCGCACGGCCGCATCCACGCCGCCGATCTGAATACACTCCAGCCGCCGCCGACGGCTGCGTCGACTCCAGTACGGACGTTGTACAGGGACATCCCGTTCGAGACTGTTCCGATCGACGTCATGCGCCGCACCATCGCGCGCCGTCTGGTCGAGGCGGTTCAAACCATCCCGCACTTCTATCTCAGCGCGGATGTGGAACTCACGCGACTGCTCTCCATCCGCGAAGGCGCGAGCATGGCGCTCGGCGTGAAACTCTCGATCAATGATTTCGTTATCAAGGCATTCGCGCTCGCACTGCAGCGCGTACCGGCCGCGAACGCGATATGGGCAGAGGACGCCATCCTTCGCTTCAGGCACTCCGATATCGGCGTAGCGGTCTCGATCGGAGGCGGCTTGCTCACACCCGTAATCCGCAAGGCCGAAACGAAGTCCGTCGCGGCGATCTCGACTGAGATGAAGGATCTCGCCGCCCGCGCCCGCGAACGCAGGCTGCAGCCGCACGAATATCAGGGTGGAGCGGCGTCGGTCTCCAATCTGGGGATGCATGGCGTCCGCGAGTTCTCAGCAATCATCAATCCGCCGCAGTCGTCGATCCTCGCCGTCGGCGCCGGCGAGCGGCGGCCGGTTGAAGGCGCGGATGGCGCGGTCCGATTCGCAACGCTGATGACGGTGACGCTTTCCTGCGATCACCGCGTTGTCGACGGGGCTTTGGGCGCCCAGGTGCTGGGAGCGTTCAAAGCCGCTATCGAGGACCCGGTGGCGCTCTTCGAATAATTGAGTATGATCTCCGGTGCGCATGTCATTGTCTACAGCCGCGATGCCGAAGCCGATCGGGCATTCTTCCGCGACGTACTCGAATTTACTTCCGTAGACGCGGGAAATGGATGGCTGGTTTTCAGGCTGCCTCCCGCCGAAGCCGCGTTTCATCCGGCGGAAGCCAACGGCAAACACGAGCTCTACTTCATGTGCGACGACATCCGGGCCGAAGTAAGAACGCTCGAAGGCAAGGGCATCGCGTGTTCACCCATCCATGAAGAACGTTGGGGCTCGCTAACGACGATCTCGTTGCCCGGCGGTGGTACGGTCGGCGTGTACCAGCCGAAGCATCCGACGGCGATCGCTTAATTAAGAGCGCTGCCGGTTTGGCTGCATGGCAGTCGGTTGCGCCCGGGCCGGTTTTCCTGCATCGGCTTTCCCGGGCCCGGCCACAACTCCAGCTGGTTTCGCTGGGGCGGATTGCGCCGGAACGGGTTTCGCCGCAGCCTCCGCGGGCGGCGGATCCGCGGCCGGCTTCGCGGCCTGATACTGGATCACCAGTGTCACGCGCCGGTTCATCGCATTATCGGGGTGCTGGGCATCGCGCGGGTTCTGGTCGGCAAAGCCGCGGACCTGTGTGACCTGGTCGTCGCGCATACCGTTGGCGGCCATCCAGCGGCGCGCGGAATTGGCGCGGTCGCTCGAAAGTTCCCAGTTCGAGTAGTTCGCTCTGCCGGGATACGGACGCGAATCGGTGTGGCCTTCCATCGTGACTTTATTTGGAAGTTTTCCGATCTCCTGCGCGAGTTTCCCCAGGAGGTCTTTGCCAAACTCGGTCGGATTGCTGTTGGCCGACTCGAAGAAGGTGGACGACTCGCCCTCGAGCAGTTCGACCCGCAAGCCTTCGCCGGTCACCGTGAAAATAACGTGCTCCTTGATTTTTTCGAGCGCCGCGGAGCTATGCACCGCCTGTTCCAGCTTGTCTTTGATCTTGTTCATTTCGTCCCGGCGGAGAGACAGGCTCTCGCTTCCCGAGCCTTTCAGGCCGTTGCCGATGTCTTTGCCGTGCCCTTTTGGATCGGTGAAATAGCCGCCGACGGCCTTCTGTACCGTCTCGCTGCTGCTGAGAAGCCAGAGCACGATGAAGAGCGACAACATAGCGGTGACGAAGTCGGCATACGCCACCTTCCAGGCGCCGCCGTGATGCCCACCGGCGTGGCGGGTTTTCTTTTTCTTGATGATGATCAGCGGATGTGTAGTTGGAAGTGCCATGTGACGATCCTTATGCGGCTTTGGCCGCGGCCATCGGACGGCTCTTGCAGGCGGCTTCCATGTCTTTAAACGACGGCCGCATCTCGTGCGGAATTGCCCGGCGGGCGAACTCGATCGCAATGATCGGCGCCATTCCTTTGGCAAACGCCATCAGGCCGGCCCGCAGCACCTGATAGTACTGGCCTTCAGCGTCGATAATGTGCTGCAAATGCGCCGCGAGCGGGGAAATCAGTCCATAAGAAAGCAGGATGCCGAGAAATGTGCCCACCAGAGCCGCCGCAACTTTTTCACCGATCTGCTCCGGCGGGCCGCCGAGCGCCCCCATCGTGATCACGATTCCGAGAACTGCGGCGACTATTCCGAGGCCGGGCATGGCGTCGGCTATCGTCGAGAGAGCGCGCACGGGCGCTCCCGCGGCGTGATGATGGATTTCAATATCCCCTTCCACCAGCGCGTCGAGGTCATGCGGGGCGACGACGCCGGCTACCGCGGTACGCAGGGTATCGCAGACGAAGTGCATCACGTCGTGGTCTTTGGTGATCTTCGGATACTTGGAAAAAACCGCGCTCTTTTGTGGGTTTTCGATATCCTCCTCCAGCTTCGCCATGCCGCTCTTGCGGGCGAAAGTGAAGATGTCGTTCAACAGCTTCAGGCTGTCGAGATACGAAGCCGAGGAGATCCTGCTGCCCCCGATGATCGAAAGCAAACTCTTGAAAATCCTGATGATGAGACCCAGTGGATTCGCGGCAAGTAGCGTTCCGATCGCCGCGCCGCCGATTATGATCAGTTCCGCTGGCTGTGCCAGCACCGGCAGTTTCCCGTGTTCCATCAGAAAGCCGCCGACGACCGATCCGAATACCAGAACGATTCCGATGATTGCGAACATGGGAGTTCATCGGCGGAACCGCGCCAAACCTTAGAGCCGAGGCGCTAAAAAGCTGGAAAAATGCCCTAAGTCTATGTCCACTACGGATTTACGCAGCCGTGGCAATTTGGCGGCGCTTACCCAATCCGCTCCACATTGCCAGCCAGCCCGACCGCTTCTTCGTAGGCGCGGCGTACGGCGTCCGGTTGCCCCGCCTGGAACGGATATTCGCCTTCGTACTGTTTCCCCAGCACCGGGTGCTTCAGCAACTCCTCGCGGCTCAGACTCTCGGTCAGGAATCGTCGCTCCGCAACTGGCAGGCACACCGAGCGATTCCGCGCGGCATCGCGAATCACGCCCTTCGGATCTCCTCCGCTCTCGATCGCCGCAAGGTCGTCAAACAGTCTTTGGCGTAGCAGGATCACGCCACGATCGCCTGTCCCCAGATGTTCTTTCGTGCGGTCGGCGATGGTCCCCTGGCCGATCCATGCGATGAAGTCCTGATTCATTACATGGCTCGAAATCCAGCGGCCGCCGGCGTCTTTCACCGGTCCCTTCCATGCCGGAATCGATTGCTGGACGTACGGCTCACACTCGCGTGGAACCCGCGTAAAGGCCCACGTGACGCTCAGAGTATTTTCGTCATCCACCGGTACCCGCCACTCGAAATGGTCGCCGGGGAAGAGCGCATTCGGCCATAAACAGACTCGGCCGGTGGTCCACATTGAATCCGTTTCCTTCATCCCCTCGCGCAGCCGCCGGTAGACGAAGCCATAGTCGAATTCTTCGAACTCGAGCTGGAGATGCTTCGGCGAATAAGGGCCGAGTTCGTCCCGCAGGCGGACGCTCCAGTTCATATGCATCCACTCGAAGTGGAGCGGATCGATCGAGTTCTCCTGGCACTGCAGCCAGTTGCACGGCACGTCGGCAAAGACGATCTGCGCGAAGCCGTTCGTCCAGGAGAACGGCTCCCAGTCCGGGACAAGCGGCCTTGGCTCCGGACCCAGATAGGCCCACACGAGTCCGCCGCGTGTCTCCACCGGATACGCTTTGATCCGGATCTTGTCTTTGAAGCACGCTTCTGGCGCCGCGACCTCCTCCCAGGGCTGCTCGACGCACTGGCCGGCTTCGTCGAAACGCCAGCCGTGATAATTGCAGCGCAGACCGCATTGCTCGACGAAGCCGTAAGAGAGGTCGGCGCGCCGATGTGGGCACTGGCGGTCGACGAGTCCGAAGGTCCCGCTGAGGTCTTTGTAGAGTGTGAGGTCTTCGCCCATGAGGCGGACAGGCTTCACGGAGATCGTCTCGAACTCCGAAACCGCCGCGACAGGCATCCAGTAGCGCCGCAGAAGCGCCCCCATCGGCGTGCCGGGGCCAACCTCAGTCAGGAGTCGATTTTTCGCCGCAGTCAACATTTGGAGTCAGTATATTCTTGATGTGTACATGATCATCGACTCCCATGGCCACGTCACCGCCCCCGACAAACTCTATGTCTACAAAGCCGGACTCATCTCGCACCGCGGCGCGCATGGGCGCGGCAGCGCCGGCGCCACCGACGACGATATTCGGGCGGCGCTGAATCAACCGGTGTTCGGCGGATCGTCCCATCTCGAACAGCTCCGCGAAGTCGGAACCGACATGCAGCTCGTGTCACCCCGCCCGTATCAGATGATGCACAGCGAGCAGCCGAAGCTCGTAAGCTGGTTCATCGAAGAAACCAACAACATCATCGCGAAGCAGACGAAGCTCTATCCAAACGTCTTCCGCGGTGTGTGCGGGCTCCCTCAAAGTCCAGGCGTCAGCCCGAAGAACTGCCTTGCAGAACTCGAGCGTTGCGTTAAACAGCTTGGATTCGTCGGTTGCCTGATCAATCCCGATCCCGGCGAGGCAAGCGGCAACGCGGCCGATGCCACACCGCCGCTCGGCGACCGCTACTGGTATCCACTGTACGAAAAGCTCGTGGAGCTGGACGTCGTCGGCCATGTGCACTCCGCCGGATGCCGCTCCGACCGGCTTCCGTATTCGCTGCACTTCATCAACGAGGAGTCGATCGGTGTCGTCTCGCTCATCAACTCGAAAGTCTTCGACGATTTCCCGACGCTTAAAATTCTCATGTCGCATGGAGGCGGCGCAATCCCGCTGCATTGGGCGCGCTTCGAAGCGGCGTCGCTGCGGGTGCCCGGCGGCCAGCGCTTCTCGAAGCGCATGCGTAATCTTTATTACGACACGGTGCTGTATTCGTCCGATTCGCTCGCGCTGCTCATCAAGACCGTCGGCGCGGACCGCTGCCTGTTCGGCACGGAGCGGCCGGGCGTCGGCACCGTCAAAGATCCAGACACCGGCAAATGGATGGACGAAACCCGCTACCTCATCGAAGCCTTCGACTGGCTGAGCGACGCGGACAAGAAACTGATCTTTGAAGACAATGCGAAGAAGCTTTTCAAACTTGAAATGGGAGCAGCGGCATGAGGGACCTGAGTTGCCTCTGCCTGGCCGTCGCGCTGTGCGGGCCGGCCTCTGCGCAGTTGAAGCCGATCACGATCAACTACCCGGCGAAGGCGCCCGCCAACTGGCCCCTGTTCATCGCGAAGGAGGGCGGCTATTACCAGAAATACGGGCTTGACGCGAAGCTCGTATTCGCCGTGCATCCATCCGGCATGGCCATGCTGGTCAGCGGCGAAGCGCAGATGACGAACTATCCGATGGACCAGGCGATGCAGGCCGCCATGCGCGACGGGTCGATCGTGATCATGGGCAGCCTGCTGAATCGCGCCCTCTTCGCGATGATGACGGGCAAGGACGTGAAGAGCGTCCGCGATCTCAAAGGTAAGCGCT
Organism: Bryobacteraceae bacterium; assembly: GCA_035552355.1. GTDB lineage: Bacteria > Acidobacteriota > Terriglobia > Bryobacterales > Bryobacteraceae > BOG-234. Next base: position 8,291 of record DASZLP010000239.1, read on the forward strand.
TCGGGGTGAGCCAGCTTGGCGATCCGCCCTACAGCTTTGCCCTGGCGATTCTGGGCAAGTACGGGATCGGTCCCCGCGACGTGCAGTGGATTCCACTTGGCACGGACGGTAACGGGCGTGTGGCCGCGCTCGTAGGGGGACGCGTCGATGCCACGATGGTCCCGCCGCCGGCTTATTTCAAGCTGGAGCCGCAGGGCTTCAAGGAAATCGCCAACCTCGCCGACCAGGCCGATCTCTATGCGCCGCTTGCGCTCGTGTTTAAGAAAAGCGAAATCGCGGCGAATCCGAAGCTTCCCGAGTTGATGATCAAAGCGCAGGCGGAGGCCATCAAGCGCTACTACGACGACAAGGCGTTCGCGACTAAGGCGTATGGCGTGTATGACACGCAGAATGCGGCCGACATCGAACGGATTTATGACCACGACAAAAAGGCGAACACTTACGAGCGAATCCCGTACGTGCTTGCGGCGGGAGTTCATTACATAGTCGACCACCAGGCGGATGCCGACATAGCCGCACGCATGAAGGCCTATGACTTCCACAAGGTGGTTGATAACTCGGTGATCGATCGGCTCGTCAAAGAACATTATTTCGAACAGCTCTTCGGCCAGGAGATCAAGGCCGAGGAGGACGCGAAATCGAAACAGGCGTTTCGATAAGAGTTCAACGCCACCTGTCAAGTAGACTGTCCCTATGGCGAACATCGTTCTGGGTATCGGATCGTCGCACGGTCCGCTGCTCTCCACCCCTCCCGAGCAATGGGATCTCCGCGCGCAGGCCGACCGCGAAAACAAGAAGCACTGGTACCGCGGGCGAACCTGGGATTACGAATCGCTGCTGCGCGAACGGGCGCCGGGATTCGCTTCCGAAGTCACGCTGGAATCGCGCCGCGACCGCTTTCACCAGTGTCATCGGGCCATGGACGTGCTGACGAAAAAATTTCAGGAAACCGCGCCCGAGGCCGTGGTGATCGTCGGCAATGACCAGCGGGAATTCTTCGATGAAGGTCTGACGCCGGCGATAACCGTGTATCGCGGTGCGTCGATAAAGAATCTGCAGCACCTGCCTAAAGACAATCCTCCGGGCATTAACATCGCCGAGCCCGGGAACTCACCTGCGGACGGGGCGAGCTATCCAGGCGCCAGCGAACTCGCCGATCATATCCTCGACTCGCTCGCCGGCGAGAACTTCGATCTTGCACAATCGGATAAAACGCCGAGTGCGGCGCCGCGCGGCGGCATTCCCCACGCATATGGTTTTCTTTACCACTCCATTCTCGGCGACACACCGCCGCCCAGCGTGCCAATCATCCTGAATGTGCACTTTCCACATAATGTCCCGAAGAATCGGCGGTGTCTCGATCTCGGACTTGCGCTGCAGCGCGCGATTGAAAGCTACCAGGGCTGCAAGCGCGTCGCCGTGATGGCTTCCGGCGGGCTGACGCACTTCGTGATTGATGAAGAGCTCGACCGCAGAATCCTCGCCGCCATGAAGGACGGCGATCTGGATGCGCTGAGCGCTATCCCGGAAAATCTCTTTAAAGTTGGCACCGCCGAGACGAAGAACTGGTATCCGGTTATTGCGGCCGCGAAGGCATCAGGCCTGCGGTGCAATCTGGTGGACTACATCCCGTGTTACCGGTCTGAAGCGGGGACGGGGAACGCAATGGCCTTCGTTTACTGGCAATAGTGGCAGGCTAATGTTTCTTATTCGGAATCACCAGCGGCGGCTCTTCGGGATGCTGCCTGACTTCGGCGTCCATATCTTTCAATACTTCCCCGGCCAACCCGGAGTGCAACTGCTGCTCGAGCCGGTTCAGTGCCACCCCGATGACATCCCGATGATGCAGCTTCGCTCCGCCGCCGCGCCCGCATAATTCCAGCCACATGCGGTGCACGCGCTCGACGTCTTCCGGCCACAATTGCGGCGGATGCGGGCCGAGGTTAAAGAACTTCGACTGCGCGTCGGGAAGCACGAGTTCGAGCGACATCGACGGACGCGGCTCCTCGAGCGACTCCCACGCTTCACCGACGATTCTGCCCTGTTCCGCGGGATTGTTCGCGTATATCGGCGACAGGCCGCACACCACGCGCGAGGACTGCAGCTTCTGCGCCGTCTGCACGATGCCGAGCCATGGATCGGCCGCCGCTACCGCCAGCAACTCGACATGCTTGCCGGCCTTTTCGGCGAGACTGACGACGTGCGTGAAGAGATCCTGTTCCGCGGTCGCGAAAATCTGATCGGCATCGAGGTCGTACTCGCCCGATGCCGCCGCGGTCACGCGATGAACGGACAGCACGACGATATCCAGCTTCCGCGTATCGGTCTTTTCGAGTACCTTTTCGAGATGCTCGAGATGATGCGGATTCCGGCACGCTACCAGCACATTGCCCGGACGCGCCTTGATCTGCTGCTGCGAGACGTCTTCGCGCTCATCGAGGCGAAACTGCTCGTGATCCTGCCGGTCCTTCGCGTGTCTGGCGCGGTTGATCTTTTCCGAAACGAAAAAGAGCAGGAAGAATACGAACGTGAACGTGAGGCCCGCGATGGTTGCCAGTTGCTTGGTGAAGAGATTGATGCAGGCGAGCGTGAACAGGAAGAGGGTGATCAGACCGAGACCGACCGGGATCTCGGTCTTGCCGATCCGGAAGTTGATCGGGACCTTCCACTCGCGGTTCTCCGGCTGCTTAAAGCGCAGCACCAGCACGGAAAGCGCGTTGAACGAAAAGCTCCACACCACGCCAAACGCGTAAGCTTCGCCAAGCGTGTTTACGTTGCCCTGGCTCAGCGCAATGGTGAGAATCTGCAGCAGCACCACGGTATTGATCAGGCGGCTGGTCGTGCCGAACTTCCTGTGCGGCTTGCGGAACCAGTTCGGCAGCACGCCGTCTTCGGCGACGCGATTCAGCACGCCGTTCGATCCGATGATGGCGGTGTTCACCGCGCCCGCCAGAATCATCGTGCCGACGATGACTACAAAGATGTGGAACAGAAGCTTCACCGTGGGCGGCCCGGCCAGAAACATCGATAATCCGCCGAGCAGATTGTCCAGGTACTTCGGCCGTTCGGAATCCGGAATCAGCATCACTGCGAAGAACGACGCGAGCGACGTGAACAGCATGCTGTAAAGAAAAATCACGTTGCCGGCGCGCTTGAGATTTTGCAGCTTCGGCGAATCGAGCTCCCGATAGACCTGCGCCAGCGTTTCGAAGCCGCTCATCGCGAGCAGCGAATGTCCGAGGCCGATCAGGATCGCGACCGCTGTGATCGTGGGCGCGATGGTTCCCCTGAGCCAGCCCAGGGACTCCTGACTCAGATGCAGATTCTCTTTGACCGGCAGCGGCACCGGTTGATAGCCGTGGAGCGCCATCGTCAGCAGCGACCAGGCAATCAGCATCACCACCATCACAGTCGTGATCTGCATGATGCGCAGCGCCTTGATGCTCGATTCGTGCATCCCCAGGATGTTTTTGCGCCAGAAATAAACAGTGGCGAGAATAGCGAAACCCGCGGCGAAATGCGGTGAATTGAAATGCAGGGCCTTGATCTGCCAGCGGTCGCCCATCTCGTTCAATATGCCGGCGAGATAGAGGCCCGCGCTGACACCGCTGATGGGTCCGGTCAGAATGTAATCGAACATCAACGCCGAGACGGATATCTTCGCCAGCGTGCCGCCCATCGCCTCGTGGACGACTTTGTATACGCCGCCCCGCACGAACATGCCGCAGCTTTCGACGTAGATCGCCCGCACCGCATACGAGAACAGCATGATCCCGAGAATGAACCAGGGGGCGGATTTGCCGATCTGGGTTTCCGCAATGCCGCCGGCGTAGTAGGCGGAAGACGCGAGATCGCTCAGCACGATCGCCGCCGCTCGCCAGAACGAGATGAACGACAGCATAACCGTGGTCGCAACAACGACCCTGGTTTTATTGGAAAGGGTTCCGTTACCGGCTAAGCGCTGATTTTCAGCAGCCACGAGTAGCCTCGCATGAAATCGCCGCGAGAGACATCAGCATAGGGACGAGAGTTCAGATTAACACGCTGCCTCGGCGGGGCACCTTGTCCCTCGTGGATCTTCCCATAAGGTGCGAAGGCAATGGCGCGGGTAATGCAGGTTGGCGGGACCGTTCGACGCAGTGATCGGTGCATGGCAGATCGCGAGCGGAACGGAAACATGAAGGCTGATGCGAGAAGCCGCGAATCATTGAGAAGTTGCAGCAGGCGCTGAGAACTTGCAGCAGGCGCTGCGCGCAACCGGACTCCCGGACCCTCTGTCCGCTGCCTGTGAGCGTCGCGCCGCGCGATGCAGGCTATATGGGTCACGCCGACCTGTTAACGTCAGCGCTCGATCACCAGAATTTCGAACGTCCCCGGAAGAACCGGGCCGCGGCGCCCGCCGGGTGGGACCGGTCCAAACTTTGCCGCCGCGAGGAAAAGGCGATGGCCGACCGCATCGAGCCCCATATTGCGCGAGCCCTGCTGGGTTTCGAGAGTCTGGACCACGCGATACTGATCGGGCGAATCCTGATGAATCACCGTGAGTGTGCCGTCGGCGTTTGATGCGAAAGCATCGCCTGATGCCGCGTCGTATCCGGCGCCGTCGACCCCCATCCCGATCGGCAGAGTGGCCACGATCTTGCCGTTCTGATAATCGGAGATCGCCATGACGCCACTACGGCAGCCGCTGAAGAGGCGGTGATGAACCGTGTCGATCGCCATCGAAACCGGCTGCTTGCAGGCGCCGGTTGACCACCGCCGCGTTACCGTCGCCCGCTTCGCGTCGATCTCGACCACTTCGCTGATGTCCGTCAGATTCGCGTAGACTTTGCCATCACCGGCCGAGACCCCGTATTCGGGCTTGCCGCCGAGCGGAATGTCAGTGATCCTGATTCCGGCCTTCGGGTCGATGACCGTCGAGGAGTGCGCATCGCCGTTGAACGTGAACACGCGGCTCGACGGCGGGTCATAAATAACGGCATCGGCGTCCTCCGCCGCGGGAATGCGGCCGAGACTCTTGTAGGTTTTCAGATCGAACATCACTACCGATTGGTCGTTGCCGGAGGTTGCAAATCCGTGCCCGGCAGGCGTGGCGATGGCCGTACCATGGGCGCCCATGATGCCAGTGACTTCGCCGAGCAGTTTGCCGTCGTTCTCATCGACCACCATCACGCGGTCCTGACGTCCGATAAACACGCGGTGATTTGGCGGGTCGGGCACGACGTAATCCCAACTACCCTCGCCCCCGAGCATGTAGCGGTGCGCGATGTGGTACGAGGACGAGCTTTGAGCGGCGAGTGAAACCGACACTGTGGCTGCGAGGATGAGCGCTGATTTTCGCATAGTTGTTTCCCCGCTGGCAGCGTATCAGCCGAACCTGAAGAAAGACTTAAGATTCTGCAAAGAACGGAC
>DASZLP010000240.1:0-4506 GCA_035552355.1 Bryobacteraceae bacterium
GGCGGCTTCGCGTCGATGTCAAATCTATCGGTGTTGATCCAGGCTGGTCCGCCGGAGATCTGCGAATCTTTCACCTGCCAGGCGATTTCCAGCAGCATCCGGAGGCTCAGGTTTCGCGCTGTGAAGCCAACCGATAACGGAGGGCCGGCGTGCATCGTCCCGTCGCTTCCGCTGATGTTTCTCTTTACTGAAGCGACGTCATAGGCCAGGCGCGGCTCCGCTTGCGCGAACGCGATCCAGTGCGGCGCGAGCAACGCCGGGAATAGAGCGGCTGCCAGCAACAGGACGCCGGTGATGGTGCCACCGCCCGACGCACGTGGAGAAAATTTCCGGCCGCGGCGCAACAGCAATTCAATCCTGTCGCCCACGCGGGTTCCGCGGCCGAAGATGCCGACGGCGAGGATTTCGTTGGAGGTATTCACAGGCTGAAGCCTGTGCCACCATCGTGCATCAATTGACATCGGGTTTCTCCGCGTGGTCAATCACCAGCACCTCGACGGGTCCTCTGGCCGATTGCAGCTTCAGACCGAGCTGCTCCTGAAGAGCAGTGAAAATCGAAGGCCCGTCAGGGTCTGTGGCGCGTTCGCCATCGGCGCCTTCACTCGTCCTGTGGAGCGGACTGGAATCCGGTGTCCACGAAAGCGTGAAATCGTATTTGGCGGGGAGGCCCGTCTTATCCACAACTACGCGGCCGGCCGGACCCGCCAGATATCTTGCAAGCAGCGAGATCGGAGCGGCCTTTCCATCGACGCGGCCGCGGCCGGGGAAAAGACCTTGCGGGAACGCATTCTTTGACTCGGGCAGCTTTGTGCCGCCCTGCATTACCCGCAACTCATAAATCGATTCCTGCCGGGATCCATGATGCAGGGCGAGCTTGAAACGCTCCTCCAGCAATGACCGGACCATCGCCCGGAACGGACTTGCGGCCGCAAAACCCTCTGGGAACTTCGTTGCGGGGTCGGCTTTGGCTTCGATGTTGTATTTGTCGGACCCGGTCCAGCCCGGCCCTCCGGAGATCTGGCGGCTGCGCACGTCCCAGGCGAATCCGGCCAAATCGTTCACCGTAGCGTTGGTGGCGAAGAAGCGTCCGCCGGGCAGCCAGTACAACTTGAGACCGTCGTCATTGGGGGCGGCGAGCTTGATCGAAGCGACTTCGAAATCAAGTTTTTCGGGCGCCTGGCCGAAGGCGATCCATTGTGGCGCGAGCGAGCCGGCGAACATGGTAATGGCAAGGAAAACGGCGCTGGCGGCGATGCCGCCGCCTGACACACGTGGAGAAAATTTCCGGCCGCGGCGCAACAGCACTTCAATCCTGTCGCCCACGCGGGTTCCGCGGCCGAAGAGCCCCGGGGCAAGGGCCGCCCCCTTCTGCCGTGACCAGCGCAACTCGAACAAGCGCGCCAGAGTGGCCGCGTAAGGGCGGGCGTCACTGGTGCGGGCGACCACCCAGTCGTCGCACACCATTTCGCGCTCGCGCTCGATGCGGCGGAGAATCCAGACGGCCACGGGATGCAGGGCGAGCGCGGCGCCGAGAATGCGCATCGCGAGATTGCTCCAGTCGTCGTATCCGGCGAGGTGCGCCATCTCGTGCAACAGGACGTGCTCACGCTCGGGCTCCGAAAGCTCGCCGAGCAGCGATTCCGGCAGGACGACGGCGGGCCGCGCGAATCCGACGGCCATCGGGGAGGCGATGTCGCGCGAGATGAGAAGGTCCGCGCGCCGTCTGGCTGCGGGGAGGGCGATCGGTGAGACATCGGCGCGTCGCTTGACGCCGCGAAGATAGAAGTAGCTGCGCGTGATCTGTCCAAGCCGGAACAGCAGAATCGCGGCCCAGACGGCGACGACCGCGAGGGGCCAGCGGGCGGTCCGCTCAGGCGTTACGGTGATGATGACCGGTTCGACAGGGGGCGCGGGAACCGGCGCCAGCATGCGTGTGGCCGCAGCTTTCTGAGCTGCCGCCGGCGGGCGCGGGCGAAGGGCTCGCAGCATGGCGGGCGCGATGGGCAATACCAGCACTACCGCAAGCGCCGCCCACCAGATCGCGTAGCGGGTGGCGGCGTTGAGGTCGATTCCAAATCGCGGCAGGAAGCGCAGGGCCAGCCAGACAAGCCCGGCGACAATGGCTGCCTGCCAGAGACTGTTCATCAGGGCTTCAAGAATCGGGAGGATGAGGTTCATTGGTCTTCCTCTTTCGGACCACTCTCCTTCAAAAGATTCCGGATGCGCTCGAGTTCTTCTTCGCTCAGCTTTTCGTCCTCGAGCAGGTTCAGCACGAGCGCTTCGGCGGAGTTCCCGAAGAACCGGCTCATCAGATTACGGAGCGCGCTGTGGCTCGCCTGCTGACGCGTAACAACCGCCGAATAGACGAATTTACGGCTGTCCTTCGGGCTGGTGTGCCGGACATAGCCTTTCTCCTCCATGATTCGCAGCGTCGTCAGGACGGTGTTGTAGGCGAGACCCAGTTTCTTCGGAAGGGCGTCGGCGACTTCGGCCACCGAGGCCGGGCCTTTTTCCCAGAGGACTTCCATTAGCCGCTGTTCGGCTTCGGTGAGGTTGAGCGATCGTTTGCGAGCCAAATGTTCCGGCCTCCGAGAACTAAGGAATTAAGACTGGCTTGATTATAGGGGCATGCGGGGGCGGCGTCAACTATAAAATTAATAGTCGGAATCGGCGAATGGTTGCGGCATCACTGTATAGACGTTGGGAAGGCGAACCGGTTCGCTTATTGCCGGATTCGGTCGTCTATCTGCGGGGTCTGCGTGCCCGCAACGTCGGACGGCTTCTCGATGCTGTCCACGACGAGCACATCGATCGGGCCTTTTTGCGCTTCGAGCTTGAGGCCGAGCTGCTCTTCAAGGGCTGTGAACAAAGAGACATCGTCGGGCCGGAGCTCGGGGGCAACGTTTGCGAAGTCTCCCGGTTTCATGTTGTCGGGCATCCAGCGGACAAGCGCATCGTACTTGCCCGTGAGGCCGGTCTTGTCGACAATCGGGCGATCCTGCACCGAGCGCGCGAGCGCGCTGACCAGAGCGCCGATGGTTGTGTTCGTGATGCCGGCCGCGAAGGGCGCAATGGGACCGATCCCGGCACAACTCTCACCCGCGCGAATCTTCTCCCCGCACGGTCCGTCTTCGGGCCGTTTGAGCTTCGGCCCGCCCTTCGCGACGGTAAGCGCGTAGATCGGCAACTGGCGGCTCTCGACGTGATACTTCAGATGGAACCGCTCGGCAAGCAGTGAACGCATCATCTCCCACACTTCCGGGTTGGTTACGCTCGGGTCCGGACCCTTGCCGACGATGTCGTAGCGCGTCGAGTTCAGCCAGTCCGGACCGAATACCAGCGAATCCTGAATCTGAAAGGAGGAAGCAATGATCCGGTGCAGTTGCAGATTGTCGATGGAAACGCCGCCATGCTGCGGTGGGCCGAGCCGCCATCCGTCGCCGCCGGAGCGGTTTTCGCGGACCGTCGCCACTTCGAACTGCTTCACGGCACTGGTTCTCATGCGGCCATCGAAGGGGCTGATGGTCTGCGCGTGAGTTACCGGTATGCGCAGAAGTCCGAAGCCGATGGGTCCGAGAATAGAGGCGCTGCCGGCCAGCGCGAGCACGACTGTGCGGGCCCAATTCAATTCGCGCGGCATGCGGCGGCTCATAATCTCCTCGATGCGGCGTTTGAGATCGGCGCCGGTGATGCCGGCGACACAGCGCACAGGCGATTCCATATAGAACTTGCAGACGTTGAGAATGCCTTCGGCGTAAACTTCGGGATCGTTGTTGCGCCGGAGGACATCTTCGTCGCAGGCGCGCTCGCGCTCCCGTGTAATCTGCGTTCCCATCCACCAAACCAGGGGATGAAACCAGAACAGGGCTTCGACAGCCATCTGGACGGCCGCCAAAAGATTGTCGCGCCGCCGCGCGTGACAGCATTCGTGCGCGAGGACGGCCTCGAACTGTTCCGGCGAGAGCCGTTCTGTGATGCCTTCCGGCACCAGTACGACAGCGCGTAGAAAGCCGAACACACCGGGCTCGAACCCGCGCCGGCGAAGCACCGTGGAAGACAGCACGGGGATCCCATCGAACGTTCGCATCGGCCGCGCGCCGCGCAATGCATCGCGCACGCGCCACCACGCAAGGCACCATCTCGCGGCCACGATCACGGCTCCGCAGATCCAGATTGTAAGGAGCAACTGCGGCAGCAGACTGCCCGGCGCGCGGCCGGCCGGCACCAGAGCCGACGGCATGAAGCGGGGCGCTGTCCGGCGGCCAAATTCGTCGAGCGCATAGTAGACCTTCGCCTGCGTGGCGGGCGTCGCCACCCGCATGAGGGCGAGCCGGACGCCTAACTGACGTCCGAAATCCATAAGGGCGGCGAAGGGCACGAGGAACTTGATCGAGGCCGCCAGCCATACCGTATACCGGGTTTGCGCGCTGTTTTGCCGGAGCAGTGTGAAGACGATCGCCGCCGCCAGCGCCGCGAAGAGGGTGGATTGCCAGAGGTGATTGACCG
>DASZLP010000241.1:0-3431 GCA_035552355.1 Bryobacteraceae bacterium
CGTCTTCGCCGCGTTATAAGTCGGCGGCGTGGCGGCATTGCCGAGCAGCGCGGCCCGAATGGCGTCGGTGTCCTTCGCAACTCCCACGATCTCGATGCGATCCGCGCGCAGATGCCGGCGAATGGCCGCGTTCACATCGGCGGCGGTCAGGTTCGCGAGCGCGCTCTTCACATACTCGTTGTAATTGGGAATCCCGTAGTAGAGACTATCGATCGCATACCCCAGCTCCGACGACTTCGTCTTCGTCAGCACATTAATGTACTTCGAAAGAAACGAGCGCGTCTTCTGGAAGTCGTCTTCCGGAATGCCGTTCTTCACGAGCCGGTCGAGCTCGAACATCGCGAGCCGCAGAGAAAAGATCGCGTTGGCCGGTTCCACCGGACGAATCCAGATCTGGAAAATCTGCTGGTGCCGCGCCAGATCGGGTTCCGGTTCGAAGCGGTTCATGCCGCGCGGAAAGTATTCAATGTAATCGTAGTCGCCGTAGTTCAGCCCGCGCACCTCGCGCATCCGCACGAATAAACGGCCGCCCTGCCGGTGCTGCCCGAACCATGACGTCATCAGCAGCAGCGCCGGGAAATCGGGATCGCCGCGCTTCACATCGATCGGATATCCGAGCGACCACGCGACGGACCGCGTGTCTTTGCGGACCAGCGTCACTTGATTACGCGCCATGGCCGGCGGGGCGGGCAGATGATCGAAGCGATCCGCGACACCCTCCGGCAGCGCCGCGAAATCGCGCTTGACGCGCGCCGCAAACTCCGGCGGATAACCGCCGGCGAGCCCGATGATCAGATTCGCCTGCGTGTAGTGCTCGCGGTAGAACGCCTGGAGATCCGCGATGGTCATCTTCTGCAGCGCGGTTGCGGTGCCGAGGTCTTCGTGCCCGTAAGGATGGCCGCCGCGATAGATCACGTTGTAGAGCTCTTCCTTACCCAGTTCCTCATCGTTGTTGCCGCGCAGACTGACCCGCAGCGCGTTCAGCGAATCGTCGCGGATACGCGCGAAGTCATCCGTCCGCCAGCCGGGCTCGAGAATCATCTGGCGCATCAGGCCGTAGAACTTCTCGAGATTGTCCCGATGCGTCTCGCCGACGAAGGTGGTCATCTCCTTGTCGGAGTAGACATGCACTGACGTCGCCATTGGATACATGGCGTCGACGATCTGCTTGTACGTCAGGCCTTTCGTGCCGCCGTCTCCGAGCATTTCGGCGGTGAGATGCGCAAGGCCGGGTTTGTCGGCCGGATCGGATGCCGCGCCCGTAGTGAAAACGATCCGCAGAGTAACCAGCGGGGACTTACCGGGAAGTTCCACCACACGCGGCGCGCCGGCAGCGAAGCTCGCGACAAGCGCAGCCGCCAGCACGGATTTCAACGCACTCATTTCGGGTCCGCCTTCTTTTCCGCGACGGACGAAGTTAACGTCACCACTGTGCGATTGTTCGGCATCAGATATTTCTGCGCGGCTTTCTGAATATCCGCGGGCGTCAGACGCGCGTACGCGTCATAGTAACGATTGATCGTCTCCGGCGTGCGGCGCAGCGCCACATACTGCGCGACCGTCGACGCGATGGCCTCGCTGTTGTCGAGTTGCAGGGCGAACTCGTATCGCAGGTGCTCCTTCAGCGCATCGAGCTTCTTCCCATCGACGGGTTTTGCGGCGAAGCCCTCCACGGTCTCGATCACCTGCTGCTCGACCGCCGGCAGGTCGGCTGCCTTTTTGATCCGCGCCATCACGCTGAAGAGTTCCGGGTCAAGATTGTTCGGCGGACCGGCGAACATCGCGTCCACCTTCTGTTCGTCGATAACGAGCTTTTGATAGAGCGGAGAGGTCTGATTGAAGCCAAGGCGCGAGATCGCATCGAGCGCCGCCGTCTCCTCGCTGGTGTCGCTGTAGGCGGGTCCGCGATAGGCAACTGCGAGCCAGGGCAGCGTTTCCGCCGGCCAATCGACATGCGCCGTGCGTGGACCATTCTGCGGCGGCTCAGCCGGAACCGAAACCTTGAAGGTGCCGCGCTTCCACGTGCCCCAGCGCTCGTCGATGAGTGACCGCACGCGCTTCGGATCCACATCGCCCGCCACGATGATCGTGGTGTACTCGGGCCGATAGTAGCGGTCGAAGAACTGCTTGCTGTAGTCATACTCATCGGGCATGGCCTCGATGTCCTTGAGGAAGCCCATCGTCGAGTGCTGGTAAGTGTGGACCTTGAACGCCGTGGCGCGCAGCGTCTCGAACAGCTTCTGATTCGGATTCGCGCTGTTCTTGTTGTACTCGCCAAGCACGGCGCGCGTCTCTGTCTTGAACGCGTCCTGACTGAAAGAAAGATGCGCGAATCGATCGGCTTCCATCGAAAGGATACGCGCCAGGTCTTCTTTCGAGAAGGTGGTGTGGAAGGCCGTGAGGTCATCGCTCGTAAAGGCGTTCGAAGCGGCGCCCGCGTTCTGGATCTCCGCTTCATACCGCTCGGGCGAAAACTCGGGCGTGCCGCGGAACATCAGATGCTCGAACAAATGCGCGAAGCCGCTCTTGCCGGGCTCGACTTCGTTGCGCGACCCCGCCCCTACGACGATGAACAGCGAGACGATATTCGGATAGTCGGTCGGGATTGTAATGAGACGAAGGCCGTTGGGCAGGTCTTCCTGAACATATTGGTACGGAAAAATCTTGCCGGCGGCGAACAGCAGGCTTGCCGAAAGCAGGCCCGCGGCCACTATCCCCACATTTCGAAGGCGCATCAATTTCAGTGTCTCACCGCATGAATATGCCGCCATTCACGTCGAGGACGTGCCCGGTGATATAGCCCGCCTCATCACCGCAGAGGAATTTCACGGCGGCGGCGATCTCTTCCGGCTTGCCGATGCGCTTCAGGGGCACTGAATCGGTAATCTTCGCCTTCAGCTCATCGCTGAGGGACGCCGTCATGTCGGTCTCGACAAATCCCGGCGCGACTGCGTTCACAGTGATGTTGCGAGACGCCAACTCCTGCGCGAGGGATTTCGTGAGTCCGATGAGACCGGCTTTCGATGCCACATAATTCGCCTGGCCCGGATTGCCGGACTCACCGACGACCGACGTTATGTTGATAATCCGCCCCCAGCGCTCGCGCACCATGCCCGGTAAGACCTGCTGGATGCAGAAAAACGAACCGGAAAGATTGGTCTGGATAACGGCGTCCCAGTCGTCGCGCTTCATCCGCAGGGCGAGGCCGTCGCGCGTCAGGCCGGCGTTGTTGACGAGGATGTCGATGCGTCCGAAATCTTTGGCGGCTTTGGCGACGGCTTCTTTGATGGAGTCGGGCGAGGCGAGGTCGATGGCGACGACGAAGGCGTCGCCGCCGGCTTGTCGCACTTCCGCCGCGACTTCTTCGAGCTTGTCGATTTGGCGGGCGGCGAGAACGACTCGGGCTCCGGCGGCGGAGAGGGCGAGGGCGC
>DASZLP010000242.1:0-1522 GCA_035552355.1 Bryobacteraceae bacterium
CTCGAAGGCAAACTCGTGCGTTCCGGCGGCATGGTCGTGAAAAATGTCGCGGGTCTCGATATGGGCAAACTCATGATCGGCTCCTTCGGAACCCTCGCCGCCATCGCGACTCTGAACTTCAAACTTCTCCCGATCCCCGAAGTCTCCCGCACCCTGCTCTTCCAGTTCGAAGATCTGAAATCCGCGCTCGCGCTCTTCGAGGGCATCACGAAAAGCGGCCTCAACCCTATCGCCGCCGACGTTTTTAATCCCATCCTCAGCGCGCTCTTCAGCGCCCAGTTCGGCGTCAAGGGCTTCCTCCTCGCCCTCCGGTTTGGCGGCAACAATGCCGTCATTGAACGCTGCACACGCGAAGCCGCAACCCTCTGCGGCGAAACCGGCGGCTCGCAAATCCTCTCGCTCGATGAAGAACAGCGCTTCTGGAACGCCGTCGCCGCCCTCACCCCGCGCCATCTCGAAAAATTTCAGGATGCCGCCGTCGTCCGCATCTCCTCGCCACTCTCCGAATGCGCCGGCGCTTTCTCCACATCCGACAACGCAGCCCACGCCATGATCGCCTCAGGCATCGTCCGCTCCTGGTTCAGCCGCACCGACGCCGCCTCACGCTGGCTCGCCTCCGCCGCCAAACGCAACTGGAAAGGCGTCATCGAATTCGCCGGACCTCGCGTCAACCGAAGCGATCTCACCCTCTGGCCTTCCCCCGGCGGCGACTTTGAGATCATGAAGAAGATCAAGCACATGTTCGATCCCAACGGCCTGCTCAATCGCGGACGCCTCCACAACCTGATCTGAACGAATGTCCACCACTGAATCCAATCCGCTTGCCCTGCTTGCAGAAAAGCTCTCCGGCGTCGATCGGCCGCAGCAGGTCGATCTCGACCGCTGCGTCCACTGCGGCCTCTGCCTGAACGCCTGCCCCACCTATCGCGAGCTCGGCGTCGAAATGGATTCCCCGCGCGGCCGCATCTACCAGATGGCACGCGTCCACGCCGGTGAACCCATCAGCGACACTTACCAGAACCACATCGATCTCTGCCTCGCCTGCCGCGCCTGCGAAAGCGCCTGCCCTTCCGGCGTTCCCTACGGACGCCTGATCGAAGACGCGCGCGCCGAAATCGAAATCAAAACGAAGCGCGGCTGGCTGACGCGCACGCTCCGCGGTTTTGTGTTCGGCAAGCTGCTGCCATCCTCATCGCTTCTCACCGCCGCCGGCGCGATGCTCTATCTCTATCAGGCGAGCGGTCTGCAGCGTTTGATCCGCGCCCTCGGCATTCCGCGTCTTCTCGGACCGCTTGGCGATCGCGAAGCTCTTCTGCCCGATGCCGAAATTCCATTCTTCTTCCGCGAATACGGCAAAACATTTCCAGCCGCCGGAACGCAGCGATACCGTGTCGCCTTCGTGGCAGGCTGTGTCGCGATCGTTTCCTTCGCCCGCCTCATCGAAGCAACTGTGCGCGTCCTCCAGGCCAACGGTTGCGAAGTCGTCATCCCCGCCGCGCAAACCTGCTGCGGCGCGCTGCAC
>DASZLP010000243.1:0-9496 GCA_035552355.1 Bryobacteraceae bacterium
GTCCGCTGGAACTTGGCGCGCATTACGTCGTCCACAGCCTCACGAAATACCTGTCGGGACACGGCGACGTGCTGGGCGGGGTGATCGTGACAGGCAAGGAAAACCTCGATACCGTTCGCTCGCTATCGCGTTCGCTCGGGCCGATACTGGGCCCCTTCGAAGCGTATTTGACGATGCGGGGCATCAAGACTTTCCCGTTGCGCATGGAGCGGCAGTGCGCCAACGCATGCCGCATCGCCAGTTCGCTCGCCGCGCATCCGGCCGTCGAGCGCGTGCATTTCCCCGGCGATCCGGCGCACCCTGACGCGGCCGTTGTGAAGCGGCTGTTCGCGAAGGGCTTTTACGGCGCGATCGTCAGCTTCGAAGTGAAGGGCGCGGGCAGCAGCCGTATTCTCGGACTGATGAACGCGTTTCGTCTGGTGATCCCCGCGACGTCGCTGGGCGATGTGCAGACGATGGCGCTGTACCCCGCGATGGCTTCCCATCGCGAGCTTTCGCCGAAGCACCGCGCACGGCTGGGAATCCACGACAATCTGCTGCGCCTTTCCGTGGGCATCGAAGCCGTGGACGATATTCTCGCGGACCTGGAACAAGCACTCGGCGCTTGAGAACGGCCCCCGCGGGCATAAACTGATTTCATGCGTCTGGCCTTATGCGGCTGTGGGTTGCTGCTTGCGGCGGCGACGGCCGCCAGTACCGCCGATCCCGCCGTCGACGAACTCTTCAAACAGGCGCGGGAAAAGGTCCTCGACAACGCGCGGCGCATGCCCCACTACACCTGCGTCGAGACAGTCTCGCGGGCCGAATACCAGCCCAGCCGAAACGCCGGCACGTGCCAGTCCCTGATCGCCCTGCGGAAGCTCGCGCCGTCGCGCGGCGTGCCGAGCTTTCGCGACCGTTTGCGTCTGGACGTCGCGGTGATCGACAACAACGAGATCTTTTCGTGGGCCGGGGCGGGAAAGTTCGAGACGCACGATGTTGGTGAACTGGTCGGCGGCGGCGCGGCGGGAAGCGGTGAGTTCGGCGGATTTGCCGCCAGCGTGTTCGGCAGCGCGCCCGACTCGATTCGATTCATCGGCCGCCGCGACAGCCTTGCGCTCTTCGAATACAACGTGCCGGTCTCCCGCAGCAACTACCGCCTGCATGTGGGCCCGCAGCGGACGGAAAAGCTGCTCGCTTATCACGGAACTTTTTCGATCGACCCGGACGATGCCGATCTCGAGCAGCTTCTGGTCGAGTCAGATCAGTTCGGGCGCGACGATGAAGTGTGCCAGGTCCGGCACACCATGAATTACAGCAGGGTAAAGATCGGCAAGAGCGATTTCATGCTTCCGGACGTTTCCACCATGGAGGCGCTCTACCGCAACGGCGCCGAATCGGTCAACGAGACACATTATTCGGAATGCCGGGAATACGTGGGCGAGTCGACGATCCGATTCGATGACGATGAAACCACCGCGGTCGCTACGGCCGCGAAGGCTGCCGCGCTCGTGCCGCTCGCGCCGAAAATCCGGCTGGAAGTCGGGCTCACGAAGTCGATCGACACGGGAGCGGCCGCCGCCGGAG
Organism: Bryobacteraceae bacterium; assembly: GCA_035552355.1. Lineage (GTDB taxonomy): Bacteria > Acidobacteriota > Terriglobia > Bryobacterales > Bryobacteraceae > BOG-234. Next base: position 1,567 of record DASZLP010000243.1, read on the forward strand.
ACGCGGTAGAGGGCGTCATCCTGCGGGATGCGGGCGACAGAAAGAAGCCGGCCGCGCGCGCGGGCGATAAGGTCCACGGGCGCATTTTGCGGTTGCAGCAGTATTCCGAGCCGCTGCCGCTGTGGTTGATCGCGATTCGCTTCGACACGATCGAGCGTGCGGGCGCACAGCAGCCGATCGCGCTCCGGCCCCTCGACGACGGCAATCGTTCGGGCCAGACTTCCCGCGCCGCGAATCAGCGGATGGCGAACCTGCCGGATCTTAAGGGTAAGCCGGAGGGCGTCGGGCTCTTCGTTTTCCAGCAATCCGGTAATTTCGCGCTCGGGAAGGATTTCCACTCCGCCTGGGAGACCCGCTGAGGCTCTCGATCTCGCGCGCGTCGAGCGCTCTCCACTCGCCGATTTTGAGCGCACCGATCTGAATCCCGCCGATCGCCGTGCGCACCAGCTTCATCACGTTGCTGCCGACGGCTTCGATCATGCGGCGCACCTGGCGATTGCGCCCTTCCATGATGCGGATTTCGATATGCGAATGCCTGCCGGAGTCACGAACGCGCCGGACTTCCGCCGGGCGCGTGGGCCCATCACTGAGCTCGACGCCGCCGCGCAGCCTATCGAGCACTTCGTCGTCGACGAGTGTCGAGCACTTCACCAGATAGGTCTTCGGAATTTTGTGATCGGGATTGGTGAGGCGCTCGGCGAACTGCGTGTCGTTGGTGAGAATGAGCAGTCCGCTGGTGTCGAGGTCGAGCCGCCCCACGGGAGAGACGAAAGAATCCACGTCCGCGATGAGGTCGTATACGGTGGGGCGGTTTTCCGGATCTTTGAGCGTCGTGATGTACCCCGCCGGTTTGTAGAGAAGGATGTAGAGGCGCTCTTTTGACGCCAGCGGTTTGTCATCGAAAAGAATGCGATCTCGATCGAAGTCGATCCAGTGGTCGGGGTTTTCGATGACGCGTCCGTTGACGCGCACGCGTCCGGCGTGGATCCAGGAGCGGGCCTGCGTGCGGGATCCGAGACCGGCCTTTGAGAGGGCGCGGTCCAGGGTTTTCGTTTTCATCCGCGCTACTTCAGCACGACCTTCGCCAGCCCCGCATTGCCTCCGCTATCCGCCACACGGAGAACGAGAACATGCGCGCCGGCCGGAACCGCATCGATGTGGAGCCGGAAACTTTCCGCCTGCGAATCGAGAATGCCGTCCACCGGAGCAATGGGCGTCCATGGCCCGGCATCGAGCGAATACTCGGCCCGGCGCAGCGCCGAAGCCGAATCCTGCGCATCGAAGTTGATATCGACCGCCCCGCCGGCGCGGCGCGCGGGCTCGACGCGAACCACCGGCGGCGTGTTGTCGATCAGCACCGGAGAGCTGACGAGATCGGATTCCTTCGCCGTGGCCGGCGCGTTCGCTTCACGGTCCGACGCCGTCACGCGGAAGAAGTAGCGCCCGTCGGCAAGCGCATCGCCGTCGATGGTCCACGAGTTTTCGTGAAGGTCTTTCTTCAGAAGAATCCAGTCGCGCTCGCCTTCACCGCGGAAATCCACCTGATAGACGAGCTTGTCGCCGTCGGGATCGTCGGCCTGCCACGAGATCGCCATCTGCTGCTGCGCCGCGCGCGAGAGCGTCTGGGTGGGCGTGCCTGTCGAAGCGGTGGGCGTGGAGTCGCCCGTGTCCGTCACGGTCACCGAGTATGGAGTGCTGGCGCTGCTGGCCGTCGCCGTCGTCTTCGCGGAGCTGGCAACCTGCGTGGCGGTAGTGAGCACCGTAACCGAACGGACCATCGGCGGATTGTTCTGCGGCAGATAAGCCGCCGTCACGTTTTCGAGCGTGACGCCCGAGCCCGCGAGCGTCGCGTCGTACTGCAGATAGCGCGCGTTCGGACTGGTGACCTGCGCGCCCGCGCCATTGCTCACCGGCGCCGACCAGTCGCTCCACGTGGCATCCGGACGCAGGCTGTTGCCGGAGCGGGTCCGCAGCGAGATCGTTCCCACGCCCTTGTCGCCCTGCCAGCGAATCTTGCCCCACTGCGCGACGCCGCCCGCGTCGAAGACGGGCGATTCATAGGTCCCGCGCGCGCCCGAATTCCCGAGCCGGTAGATCTTCCCCATATTTCCGGTCGCGGCAAGCAGAGAGCCGCGCCATTGCAGCAGACGCGTGGCCTCGGCTTCGTTTGTCTGCGCGACGAGCGTCAGTTTGCGGTCGGGCGTGAGGCGGTAGATGCGTCCGCTGGCGTCGGTGCCGAAGTAGAGTTGTCCATCCGCGCCGTTGAGAATGTCGTAGACGTTCTCTTCCTTCGAGCTCCAGAGTGTGTCGACGGTGTTGTCGGCGTTGATCCGGTAAATGGCGCTCTTCTCCACGGGGGTATTGTCGGTCGTTGTCACTGCCGCGCTCGTCGCCGTCACAGCGGGCGCAGGCGTTGCTTCCTGCGGCTTCGCGGGAGCCGGCGGACTCGGCTTGATGTCGCCACCCGCATCGGCGGTGACAGTGATGCTCGTCGAGATGGTGGGAACGCTGTCCAGCGGCGCGCCGCTTGTGCTTTGCGTCGCCTGGATTTTCTTCGCCAGCGAGCCGCCGAGCGCCACGGCATAAACGCTGCCATCCGCATTCGGCGCCACGGCGCGGATCTCGGGCAGATTCGAATCGTAAAGCGCGAACGCTTTATCCTTCGCCGTGATTCGGAAGAGAATGCCGTTCGGTTCGGTGCCCGCGAGCAGCCGTCCCTGCGCATCAATCATGAGACCCGTGACGTTGCCTTGGCCGGTGTTGTACCATGGCTCGCCTTTGCCCTGCGCGGTGATTCGGAAGACCTGACCGCCGTCGCCCGTGCCCGCGTAGAGCGTCCCGTCGGATGCAATCGCGAGTGACCAGATGTATTTCGTGTGCGGATCGAAGTACTCGGCGGCTTTGCCATTCTCGATGCGGTAAATCTTTCCATCAGGCGACGTCGCCGCGAAGACGATGCCCGCCTTGTCTACCGCCAGCGCGAAAATTTCCGGCTTGTCGGATGCCCAGTATTGTTCGGCCTTGCCGTCGGGCTCAATGCGGAAGATGCGGCCGTGATGTCCGGTGGCGGCGTAGAGCGCGCCGTCGGGCGCGGCGGCCACGCTCCAGATGACGGGCTGTTCGGAAGTGAAGAGCGTGTCGAGTTTAGGGGCAAGCGAGAGGCGTCCGTCGCGGCCGAGAGAGACGCCATCGAACTTGCCTTTGACGAAGTCGGAGAAACTGGTCATCTCCCAGACGGAGGAGGTGGAGGCCTGGGCGGTCAGGCCGACGCTGAGGAGCAACAACAGGCACCGTCGCACCAGGCTTAGCCGGATCACTCCTTGACCTCGATCTTCACCGTTTTGGAGCCGGTCACCATCATTCCCGCCGCATCCATCTCGAGCTCGGTGATCTTTGAGTTGCGGTCCTGCGAAAGATTCTGCGTGCTGCCCAGAACCAGCGCCAGCGAAGGCGGCGGGTCGGGAAGCTCCTCTCCCGCGACTTCATACGCGGGCTCGGGACGCCACACCCGCACGTACGCCTTGTCGCTCGGACGCAAACGATTCACCGTCGAGATCGTCTGCTCGGGCGAGTGCGGTGTTTCCGCGATGATCTGCTTCAGCTCCGCCAGACTCGTCTGCGTTCCATCCGCCACCGTGAAATAAAGCGTGCCGGGTGCGGTGCCCGCGGGAATCGTGTACTTGAGCGAGCGCGTCAACTCCACGCCGTTCTCGCCATCGAGCTGCGTCATCAACTGAATCGTGTCGCCCGCTTTGGCTTCCTTGTTAGACAGGTAGACCTGTCCGATATTGAGCTGCCTTTTCGTGTCGAACGATTCCACCCGCACGGAGACACGCTTGATCTTCAGCTCGTCGAACCCCGCCTGCATCAGATATGACAGCGGGACGGCGGTCGAAGTCGCAGCCAGCATGGCGGCGCCGGTGTCTCCCGCGTAAATATTGCGGACGCGCACCGGCTCTTTCCGGTTCTCGAACTCAATCGCGCCGTCGATCGCGATGCTGGAAACTCCGGACGCGCGCTCGGTGGCGTCGATTGCGGAAAACAGCGCGAGCTGCATCAGATACGGTGACAACAGGCGGTCGTTCACCATCTTCATGTGGTAATTCTCGACGCGCTTCGTGTCTTCGGTGACCGAGATGTCGAGCGGAACAAGCGCGGCGCGCGTTCCGAGCGATCCTTCGATCGCCGTGTTGCGGTCCTGCGAGATGACGCCCATGAGCTCGCGGGCCGATGAAATCTTGAAGGAAGTATTGACGTTCGCGAGAAGTGTGATCACTTCGGAGCGCGTGAACGGCAGATCGGCCGGTCCCACGGCGAGGAATTGATGTCCGAAGGCGTAAACTTTGTTGCCGTCGATCGCGGTGATGGTGCCGTCCGCGCCCACGCTCATGTCGCCGGTCATCAACTCGACGCTGATCATGGAACCGGGCCGCAGCCGCGCGGGGTCGCCCATACGGTCCTCGGGAGCGCCGCCGATCGAGAGCCCCTGGCGCGGCTCGAGTCCGAGGCGGCGCATGCCCGGCGCAAACTGTTCGACCGCGGCGGCGGTGAATCCGCTGAGTGAGAGCGGCGTCGCGACTTCCGTCATGCGCGTATCGCCGGTGCCGGAGGGTTCGGGTGCGGGCAGCAGCGACGCAACATCGCCGTTTGAAGACAGCCGTGGGCGTTTCGCTGTTCTTTGTACCGGCGCTGTATCAACCGTGAGCATTTCCTCGATCGGACGGATTCCCGCGATCGGGTCCTTTGCATAAGGAAACGCCATGGCGACGGCCCCGATGAGCTTGCCGTCAATGTAGACAGGGCTTCCGCTCATCCCCTGCATGACGCCGGTGTGTTCGAGCGGTCCGCCGGAAAGACGCGCAAGAATGAGGGACTGCCGTGGACCGGTGTTCTCGAGCACGCCCAGGATTTCGACATCGAAATCATCGATCTTGTCGCCGGTGAAGACGGTCTTCCCGGTGCCGTGCATGCCGGCGCGGATGTCTTTGAGTGGCAGGATCGAAAGGGCGGCGCTGGCGGCGGGCGCAAGTATCAGAAGAACCAGCGCGGCAGAAAAGACGAGGCGCTTCATCGGTGGAGTGCTGTTACCAGTGTAGTCCGGGCGCCCCTGGCGTGGCGGCAAAAGGAATCAGTCGAGCAACATCACTTCGACCAAACAACTATAAAACGTTGGTCCTCCACCCTTGTCGGTGAGGCGCTGCGACGTCAGCATGTTGACGGAATTGCCGTCGTGCGCGAGCTTCGGCCAGCGCACCGAGGGCGCGGATACCACGCCGCGCGCGATCGACGGCGACACGTCCGCCCGCAGAAGGCACTTGCCGCGATCGTTGAACACCAGCACCGCGTCGCCCGTTGCAATTCGCCGCGGCCGCGCGTCGTCGGGATGCACCTTCAGAGTCGCCGTCTGCCAATCGGTATCCGAACGATTGCCGAAGGTCGAGTTCATGCTGTCGTCGTTCTTCGGCGAAATCAATTCCAGCGGATAGCGCGCCGCGAGTTCAGCATCGCCATGCCGGGACTCCACCGGTGGCTCATAGCCGAGCGTCTCGGCGCGGAACTCGCATTTTCCCGACGGTGTGCCGAATCCGCCATCGGCAAACGGCAGAAAAGGATCGCCGATTTTCAGCCGAACCGAGTGCTCGCGATCGAGCTGCTCGAGCGTGATTCCATCGACGAAGGGATGCCGGGAGTCGAGCAGCGTGCGGATCATCGCGTCCTCCGAATCGCGGAAGCACGGTTCGGCGAAGCCCATGCGCGCGGCGAGTCTTCGGAAGATCTCGATATTCGGCAGCGCCTCGCCGGGCGGCTCCAGCGCTTTCCGCGCGAGCTGCAGATGATAGTGCCCGTAAGCGAGGTAAAGATCGGTGTATTCGAGAAACGTGGGAACAGGCAGCAGGATGTCGGCGAAATCGGCGGTATCCGTCTGGAACTGCTCGAGAACGACCGTGAACAGATCGTCGCGCCGCAAGCCGCGCCGCGCCGCGTGCTGATCCGGCGCGATCGCCGCGGGGTTCGAATTGTAGACAACGAGCGCCTTCACCGGGGGATCGCCGGCATCGTTCAACACCCGGCCCAATTCCGCCATGTTCAGAATGCGCGCCTCGCGCCCGAGCGGCGAAGCGGACTGCAGATCGGGCCGCTCAAGCCCGGTCCTGTTGAGATGGAATGCCTGGGAGGTCGAAAGCTGCACGCCGCCGCCAACGTCTTTCCATGCGCCTGTCAACGCAGGCAGCAGACCGACAGTGCGGGCCGACATCGCGCCGCGCTCAGACCGCTGGACGCCATAATTCAAACGGATCGCCGCCGGCCGCGTGGTCGCGTATTCGCGCGCGAGCTGAACGATATCTTCAGCGGGAATGCCGGTCAGTTGGGCGGCGCGCGCAGGCGGCCATTCGGAAACGCGCGTGCGCAGTTCGCCAATGCCGAGCGTGTGCCGCGCGATGTAGTCGCGATCTTCGAGCGCTTCTCCAAGGATCACGTGCATCATCGCGAGAGCCAGCGCCGCGTCGGTTCCCGGGTGAATGGCGTAGTGCCGGTCCGCGAGCCTGCCGGTGCGATTCCGGTGGGGATCGATCGTGTAAAACTTCGCGCCGTTGCGCCGCGCCTCGACGATAAACGGCCACAGGTGCACGTTCGTGCCGAGGATGTTGGCGCCCCAGGCGATGATCAGCTTTGCGTGCCGGAATTGCTCGGGCTCGACTCCATACCTCACACCGAGGGCGTCGGTCATGCCGGCCATGCCCGCCGAAGAGCAGATGGTGCGGTCGAGCCGCGAAGCGCCGAGGCGATGGAAGAAGCGCCGGTCCATGCCTGCGCCGTTGAGGAGCCCCATGGTCCCGGCATAGCTGTAGGGAAGCACGGCCTCGGGTCCGAAATCCGCCGAAATCGACTGCAGCCGCGCAGCGATTTCGTCGAGCGCTTCGTCCCACGAAATTCGCTGGAAGCGGCCTTCGCCTTTCGCGCCCGTTCGCCGTTGCGGATATAGCAGCCGATCGGGCGAATACTCGCGTTCGAGATACCGCGCTACTTTGCCGCAGAGGAATCCGCGCGTGACCGGGTGCGCCGGATTGCCGCGCAGCCGGGAGCCGCGTCCCGCGGTGTCGATGTCGATCAGGAGAGAACAGGCGTCTGGACAGTCGAGCGCACACACGGAATGCCGGGTTTGAACCGCCACGTCCAATTGTAGTCAGTGCTGCGCTATACTGTTGAAGTAATCGAACTTCCGCCACGCCCTCCGTTTGCTTCGGCCCCGCTGATTTGCTTTTACAAAAAAAACTTCTGAATGAATAACTTTCCTGACTTAGTCACTTCCCCTGTGCTCCGCAAAAATCTTGCCGCGCAGGGCTTCGTTACGCCGACGCCGATCCAGGCGCAGGCGATTCCCCCCGCGACACTCGGCAACGATGTCGTCGCCACCGCACAAACCGGCACCGGAAAAACGCTGGCGTTCGCTTTACCGATCCTGGCATCCCTTACCAGCAAGACGCTGACTCCCGGGCCGCAGGCCCTGATTCTGAGCCCCACGCGCGAGCTCGCGCTGCAGATCCACGAGACGTTTCAGCTTCTTTCGCCCGGCACGGGCGTTCGCTCAGCCGTAGTTGTCGGCGGCATGAGCGAGGCGGGACAGCTGAAATCCATCCGCCAGGGCGCGCAGGTCGTGATCGCGACTCCCGGGCGCCTCAGCGATTTTCTCGATCGCAATCTCGTGGCTCTCGCCGGCATCCGCATCGCGGTGCTTGACGAAGCCGATCGCATGCTCGACATGGGCTTTCTGCCGGCTGTCGAGAGTATCCTGCGCAAAACACCGGCCGGCCGCCAGACTCTCTTCTTCTCCGCCACGATGGAAGCTTCCGTCGCGCGGCTGATCCACAAACATTTGAAAGACCCGGTGCGTATCAGCGTTGGCTCGATCACGAAACCCGCCGACCGG
>DASZLP010000244.1:0-7726 GCA_035552355.1 Bryobacteraceae bacterium
GAGAAGCGGTAGTTGTTGCGCGCCGCCTCGTGCACGATCGCGCGGATCGCCGGCATGTCGTAGTATTCCACGCCGCGCCCCAGCGCATAGGTCATCAGCTTTTCCGTCATCGTTCCAACGAACACGTTCGGGCGGCTCAACAGCGCCGTGCGCAGATCGGCGACGCCGTTCACCTTTGTGCCATCCGCAAGCTGGCCGGAAGCGTCGATCTTCGTGCCATCCTCGCCGAGCGTGCGCCACGCGCCCACCGCGTCGAAATTGTCGAGCGCGAATCCGAGCGGATCGAGAACCTTGTGGCAGCCCGCGCAGGCGGCGTCCGCGCGATGCGCTTCCATCCGCTCGCGGACCGTCATCGGCTTGCCGCCGGACGTGTTTTCCTTCAACGGCGGCACACCTGCAGGCGGCGGATTCGGCGGCGTCCCCATGACGTTCTCGAGCAGCCACTTGCCGCGCTGCACCGGCGACGTGCGCGTTGCGATGGACGTCACCGTCAGCAGACTGCCCTGGCCGAGCAGGCCGCGGCGCGCGTCGTCCGTCACGGTCACGCGGCGGAACTGGCTGCCATAAACATTCGGGATGCCGTAATGCCGCGCCAGCCGTTCGTTGACAAACGTATAATTCGCGTTCAGCAGATCGAGCACATTGCGGTCCTCATGCATGATGTTGCCGAAGAAGAGCTCGGTTTCTTTCTTAAACGACGTGCGCAGGTTGTCGTCGAAGTTGGGGAAAAGCTCAAAGTCGGGCGCAACGCTGCGCAGGTTGCGCAGATAAAGCCACTGACCCGCGAAGTTGTCCACGATTGCACCCGAGCGCGCATCCGCCAGCATGCGCCGGACCTGCTGCTCGAGCACGGCAGGCGTATGCAGCTTGTTCTGGCTGGCGAGAGAGATCAGCTCTTCATCGGGGATACTGCTCCACAGAAAAAAGGAAAGCCGCGAGGCGAGATCGAGATCGCTGATCCTGTAATTCGTGTCAGGCGCCGTGTTCGCGGGACCTCGCTCGAAGCGAAACACGAACTGCGGACTCGCCAGAACACGCCGCAGCGCCATCTCGATGCCGTTTTCAAAATCGCCCTTATTGCGGCCTTCCTGATAGAAGCCAAGCAGCGTTTCGAGATCGGTATCGCTCACGGGCTCGCGATACGCATGCCGCGCCAGCGTCGAAACAATCCTGCGCGCGCACGGCATTTCCTCAGGGGCGGTCGCCGGATGGCACGAGAAAATCTTCCGGCGGCTGGGCGTGTCGCCCGCGCCTTTGGCATTGAACGGCCCGGCTATGCTGACGCTCAGCACATGCGGAAGCCCCTTGGGATCGCTCGGATCGAACGTCGTGCGCTCAAACGGCTCGACGAGATCCTCCGCCGGCGCCATCGTCCTCGCGAGAAACGCGGCGGTCACCGTCTGCGGACCGGCCTTGACGAACAGCCGCGCTTCGAGGTTATCCTTCGGTTGCGACATGCTGAGCTTCGTCGCGGCGGCGGGATCGAAGCCGCCTTCCCGCACTTTGTCCACCGGCTTGTTCGGATCTTCCTTCGCTTTCGGATTGATCGTCAGCGTCTTCACGCGCTCGCCGTTGAGGGCGATTTCGAGCGTTTCATCCTGCGCGTTGCCGCCGAACAGAAGATCGACCGTCGATTTCAGCAGCTTGACCTTGATCGAGTACTCGCCGTCGAGCGGAAAGTTGTGGTGGATGAGCACGCCGCCGCGCGTGCCGAGCGGCAGCCCTTCGATGTGCTTATCCTGCGAAATATCGGCGCGCACGCGATAAGTCTCGACAATCGGACTCGTCGCCGGATCGCCCACCGCGAGGCGGCTGATCTTGCCGGCGGCAGCGATGTAACGCTCCTGCAGCGCAGGCGAGACGCCAAGCGTACTGGCGACGTTATCGAAGCCGAAGCTGGAATCGTCGGCGGGAAGAAACGCACTGGTGTCGATATCGAGCGCGAGCAGGTCGCGGATGGCGTTGGCGTACTCGGCGCGATTCAGGCGGTGAAGCGCAGGGCGGCCGGGGTTCGGACGCGCGACAGCGGCTCTGTCGATCGAAGCCTCAACCCCGGAGACGAAAGTCTCAACAGCGGCTTTATCCGGTTTCGGCATGCCGATGGGCGGCATCGCGCCCGTCCGCAGTTTCTTGATCACCTTCTCCCACATTTCGGCATGGGCAGGGGTTTTCGAAAGGTCCGCCGTATCGAAAGTCAGTCCAGCAATCTTCGTTTTGGAGTTGTGGCAGGCGACACAGTACTGATTGAGGAACCCGCGGTCCTGTGCGGAGAGTGACGCCGCGAGCATAAGGAAGATCGAGAGATACCGCATTCGGATGCGGCTCCGCCGCATCCCCATCATAATTCCGCCCACATGGGCCTGGCGGTCAAATTTGAGGCTAAGCCCATAAAAGCAAAGCGATAATAAGTTACAATCGAGCGGTACCGGGCTCTTATGCGCATCCACGCGATCGGTTTATGCCTTGTTTTCATCGCCCAGCTTAGCCTCGCGGCGGCCGACTCGCGGCTGGCCGACGCCGCCATGGCGCACGACCGCGACGGCGTAAAGGCACTGATCGCCCAAAAGGCCGACGTCAACGGCACGCAGCCGGACGGAACGACCGCCCTCCACTGGGCCGTTCGCGACGACAACGCGGAAACGGTGGAGTTGCTGATCCGTGCGGGTGCGAGTGTGAAGGCGGCCAACCGATTCGGACAGACCCCGATCGCTCTCGCCGCCATGAATGGCAACGCCGCCATCATCGGGCAACTCCTCGCGGCGGGTGAGGACGCAAACAAAGTCGTTTCCGAATCCGGCGATACGGTGCTGATGGTCGCTGCTCGAACAGGCAAACCCGACGCGGTCGCCGTCCTGCTGGATCGTGGCGCCGACGTCAACAAGACCAACGCGACCGGACAGACCGCGCTGATGTGGGCCGCTTCCGAGAAGAACGCCGGCGCCGTTGAAGTGCTGATCCGGCACAAAGCCGATCTCAACGCCAAAACCCACGCCGCTCCTCCGCCGAAGCCCCTCGATACGATCTTCTCCGCGCCCTTTCCCGTTGGCGGCATGACGGCGCTTCTCTTCGCCGCGCGGCAGAACGACATGAAATCCGCGGCGCTGCTGCTGACCGCCGGCGCGAACATCAACGAGACCGCGCAGGATGGCACCAGCCCGATTCTGGTCGCGGTTCTGAACGGCCACTACACGCTCGCGAACTTCCTTCTCGTCAAAGGCGCCGATCCCAATCTCGCCGATGGCAAGGGACGCGCGGCGCTTTACGCTGCCGTCGATATGCGGAATCTCGAATGGTCAACGCGTCCCGCGCCGCCGGAGAAAGACCCGACGACAGAACTCGACCTTATCGACGCGCTCATCGCGCACGGAGCGAATCTGAACGCGCGGCTGACGAAGAAGATCCCGCTGCGCGGCCAGCCGTCATTCGACGGACGCTGGGCCAACATGATTGGCGCGACACCGTTCTGGCGCGCTGCGCAGTCCGACGACGTGGCCGTGATGAAGCTCCTCAAAGAAAAGGGCGCGGACGTGAATCTCGCCACGAGCGACCACACAACGCCGTTAATGGTGGCTGCGGGAGTGGGCTGGTCCGACGGTCAGAGCCATGGCTCCCAGGCCGAAGCGCCCGAGGCCCTGCGACTGTGCATGGAATGGGGCGGCGACATCAACGCGAAGAACGATGTCGGCTACACGGCCCTGCACGGCGCGGCGTTCCGCGGTGCGAACGAGGTCGTGAAGCTGCTGGTCGAAAAAGGCGCGCGCATGGACGTGAAGAACCAGGAAGGCCGCCTGCCCGTGAACATGGCCGAGGGGATGCATATCGGCCCCGGCGGCTGGGTCGAGCATGAGGACACGGCGGCACTGCTCAGAAAGCTGATGGCGGCAGGGAATCCGTCGGCGGCGCGTTAATCTACGCGGGCGCGATCTCGTGAAATCCGCGACGGCCCCTGCGACGCTCATCTTCCGGACGGCCACGGAGTTCGGCCACTCAGCTTCTGATAGCGCTAAGCGCGGTTGAGCAGCACCACGGCCTGCGCTTCGGCCGATTTACCCTCACCGACCGGCCCGACACCCTCCGCGGTCTTGAACTTCACCGACACATTCTCAACCGCGATAGCCATCGCTTTCGCCAGTGACCCGCGAATCGCCCCGCGGTAATCCTTCAGCTTCGGACGCTCCAGAATTACCGTCGAATCCACGTTGGCGACTGTGTAGCCCGCCTCCGCCACAAGTCCACACGCATGCTTCAGGAATTCGAGACTCTCGCGCCCTTTCCAGCGCGGGTCGGTGTCCGGGAAGTGCATCCCGATGTCACCCGCCGCAATCGCCCCAAGAATCGCGTCGGTAATTGCGTGCGCAAGCACGTCCGCGTCCGAATGCCCGACGAGGCCCATCTCCCACGGAATCGTGACACCGCCGAGGATCAGCGGACGCCCCGCGCCGATGCGATGAACATCCCAGCCTTGCCCGATACGAAAGCTCAACGGCGTGCGGTTTCCTGATCGAAGAACAAACGCGCGAGGTCCATATCGCTCGGGCGCGTGATCTTGATGTTACGCTCGCTGCCGACGACGACACTGATCTCAACCTGATCGAGTCTCTCGACGAGACTCGCTTCATCCGTGCCGAAGAAGTTGTCGCGCCCCGCGGCTTCGAAAGCCCGGCGCAGCACGTCATACCGGAAAACCTGCGGAGTTTGCGCGAGTACGAGCCGCTCGCGCGAGATCGTGCCACGCACCTTGGCCCCCCCCGCCTGCGCGCCGCTGACCTGCTTCACGGTATCCACCGGGACGATGCCCACGATCGCCGCGCCGTTCAGAGCGGCCTCTTCGATCACCCGTCGGATCGTGTCAAGATCGACGAACGGCCGCACGGCGTCGTGCACCGCCACGATATCCGTATCGGTGTCGAGCGCGTTGAACGCGTTCTCGACCGATTCCTGCCGCGTGTTTCCGCCCGCCACCACCCGCAGCGAGCCCAACAGACCGCGACCCTCGTTGCGAAGCATTTCCTCGACCGGCTCGATCTCTTCTTCACGTACCGCGACGGCGATATCGGTTACCAGCGGCGATGCCACAAACTTGCGCACCGTATGCACGAGAATCGGCGAGCCTTCAAGCAGCATGAACTGCTTGCGGCTGGTCCCACTGGTCTCGGCGGATGCCGGGGCCGCGCCGCGTTGCATCCGGGTTCCGAGTCCGGCTGCCGGCAGAATGACGGCGGTCTTCACGATCGGCTTAATTCTCTCCCACTGCGTGCTCCCGACGCGGCGGAGCGTCACGGCGTTCCACGACCGGCGCGGGGCCACTGACCGCCGCGGCCTGGGCGCGCTCATCGAACTTGCCGAAGATCATTTTGCCGGCGGTGGTCTGCAGCACGCTGGTCACGGAAATGTCGATGGTCTTCGAAATCATGCGCCGCGCGTTGTCAACGACCACCATCGTACCGTCATCCAGATAGGCGACCCCCTGGTTGTACTCTTTGCCTTCCTTCAGGATGAACACGCGCATCAGCTCGCCCGGCAGCACGATCGGCTTGAGCGAGTTCGCCAGCTCGTTGATGTTGAGCACCTCGACCCCGCGCACGTGCGCGACTTTGTTGAGATTGAAATCGTTCGTGATGATCTTGCACTTGTAAACTTTGGCGAGTTCGATCAGCTTCATGTCCACTTCCGGCACGTGCGGGAAATCCTCGCCGACGATCTGCACCTTGAGATGCGCCATCTTCTGGATTCGCTGCAAAACATCGAGCCCGCGCCGGCCCCGGTTACGTTTCATGGAATCCGCCGAATCGGCCACCATCTGCAGCTCGTGCAGCACGAACTGCGGCACCACGAGCACGCCGTCGAGAAAGCCGGTGTCCGCGATGTCGGCGATGCGTCCGTCGATGATCACACTGGTGTCGAGGATCTTCTGGTTGGCCCGGTTATCCACATCCGCGCCGAAGATGCCGCCCATCGCGGAGAGATTCAGGAGTTCGCCCTTGGATGAGCCCGTCACCGCCCCGATATACGCAAACAGCAGCAGGCAGACGATTTGCACGAAGTGGAGCGGGTTGGTCGACGACGACCCCGCCGCCTGGCCGATCACCAGGCTGACGAGCGCGGCGCAGAAGAGTCCGGCCACAACACCGAAAACGACGCCGAACAGCCGCTGCAGGCTGATGCGGGCGATGCGGCGTTCCAGAATGATGGCGAGGACGGCCACGGCCGCGCCTGTGAGAGCGGCCGGCCAGAAGGGCACGTCCGCGGGCCGGAAATAGCCGGCGCTAAGACCCAGAATGACGATGAATAAGGTTCGGAAGATGATGAAATCGAGCACGCCCCGGCGCCCCCAATAGCGCCTCTTGCGCTAATAACGGTCGAGACGCGATTGTACCATTTATGACAGTAATAGTTAATGGTCTCGCGACCGCCTGTGAAAGGGCGCGCGTCTACTTCAGCACAAAATTGATCAGCTTGTCCGGGACCGCAATCGTCTTGAGCACTGTCTTGCCTTCGAGCAGCGCGGCGATCCTCTCGTCGTCTTTGGCGAGGCTGATCAGGCCGTTGCTGTCGGTGCCAGCGGGCACTGTCATGCGCGCGCGCAGTTTGCCGTTAATCTGTATGACGATCTCGACTTCGGATTCGCGCGCCAGATCCGGATCGAACGGAGGCCAGTCCTGTTTGAAGACCGCGCCGCCGCCACCCTGCTCTTCCCAAAGCTCCTGTGCAAGATAAGGCGCGAATGGCGCGATCATCAGCGTGAGAATGCGGAGCGTCTGTTCCATCGCCGCCGCCGAGATGCGCGCTTCTTCGAGGTACAGCTCGTTGACGAGCTCCATGATGGCGGCGATCGACGTATTGAAGTGCCAGCGGCTGTCGAAGTCGCTTGTGATCTTCCTCAGCGTGCGATGCAGCTTGCCGAGGATTTTGGCATCCGCGCTGCCGTCGCCCATCACTTCCGTCACCGGAAGGTTGCGCGTGGCGAAACGGTAGATGCGGCCGAGAAAGCGGTAGATGCCTTCGACGCCCGCATCGATCCAGTCGACATCCTTTTCCGGCGGCGCCGCGAAAAGAACGAACAGGCGCGCGGTGTCGGCGCCGTGCTTATCGGCGACATCATCGGCCGGAACCACGTTGCCTTTCGACTTCGACATCTTGGCGCCGTTGCGGATCACCATCCCCTGCGTGAACAGCTTGCGCGCGGGCTCGTCGTTCGGGATCAGGCCGATATCGCGCATCATCTTCGTCCAGAAGCGCGAGTAGATCAGATGCAGGATGGCGTGCTCGACGCCGCCGATGTATTGATCGATCGGAAACCAATAGCCGATCTTCTTCGAGTCGAACGGAGCGGCGGCATTCTGCGGATCGCAGTAGCGATAGAAGTACCAGCTCGAGTCGACGAAGGTATCCATCGTGTCGGTTTCGCGGCGCGCGGGTCCGCCGCACTTCGGGCACGTCACGTTGACGAACTCCGGCACTTCATCCAGCGGCGAGCGGCCTTTGCCTGTGATCTGGATCTGCCGTGGCAACAGCACGGGGAGTTGATCGTCAGGCACAGGCACAACGCCATCCGTCGGGCAGTGGATCACCGGAATCGGCGTGCCCCAATAGCGCTGACGTGAGACGCCCCAGTCTTTGATGCGATACGTAATGGCCGCTTTGCCGAAGCCTTCCTGCTCGGCCTTGGCGGCCATCCGGCGGCGCGCGTCTTCGCTCGAGAGCCCGGAGAACGGTCCTGAGTTTT
>DASZLP010000245.1:0-16438 GCA_035552355.1 Bryobacteraceae bacterium
CCCCGTGTTCAAACGGGTCTCGACGACCCACAGCGAACCGGCTTTGAAGGCGGCGATCGGCGCCTCGTTGTCGATCTGCAGCGAGGGTCCTTTCCCGGAAGCCACAGCCCACACGAAATCGCCCACCTCGCCCGCTGCCGCCGTGCCTTTTTGGATATTGGCGTCGCCCAGAGTGTCGCGGAGAGCCTGCTCCAGACCGGCGGCGCGCGTGCGCGCCATCTGGATGAGTTCCGGAGTGGAGACTTTTTGCGCCATACAGGCGCTCGCCAGCGCGAACAGAGTCGCGAGAGTTCGCATATCCGGATCACACCTCTTTATCCACAGTTTGGAATGCCAGGAGCCGACTCATTGTAACTTGAGGACGCTGCACGTGCCCTGCGCCGCGCGTAGCATAATAGCTGCTTGCAACCGGGCCCAGCCAAAGAACTCCAGATCCTGTCTCCGGACGGCCAGAACCGTTTCGTACCCCTGACGGCAGACCGCGTTTCGCTCGGACGATCGAGCGTTTCGGAGCTCTCGTTCCCCGACGACAACGGACTTTCCCGCCACCACCTCACGCTCGAGCGCGAGGGCGACGGCTGGACCCTGCGCGATCTCGGCAGCAAGAACGGCACGATGCTGAACGGGGTGAGAGTCACCAGCCCGACGCCGCTGAAGCCGGGCGACAGAATTGGCGCGGGGCATCTGATCCTCGTCTTCGACGGCAGCCACTCGCACGCGCACAAGCCCGTCGTCATTTTCGATCAACACGACGATCAGGAGGGAAAGACCAGCTCTTCGACCGTCATCACGCAGCTCGAAGGCGTGATCAGGAGCGACGGCGACATCGCGGAAGCGCAGACGCTGGCGGCCTCGCATGTGTCGGCGCTGGTGCGGGCAGGTAACGAGCTGGCCGGAAACAGGCCGCTGCCGGAGCTGTTCCGTTTCATCCTCGATCTCGCCATTCAGGCGGTCAAAGCCGATCGCGGCATTCTGATGACCGCCGAGGACGACAATCTGATCGTCCGCGCCAACAAGGGCGAGGGATTTCGCATTTCCACCGCCGTCCGCGACCGCGTGCTCAACAGCGGCCATTCGGTGCTCGTCCGCGACACTTCGATCGACGACGCGTTTCGCGAGCGCCGCAGCATCGTCGAGCAGAACATCCGGACTTTGATGGCCGTGCCGCTGCAGACGCGCGAGAAAATCATCGGCATCATCTATGTCGACTCGCCGTCGCTGCTGCGCGAATTTACCAAAGACGATCTGAATCTGCTGACCGTGATGGCAAATGTCGCCGCCATCCGGATCGAGTACACGCGCTTTGCGGAGATCGAACAGGCCCGGCAGTTATTGGCGCGCGACCTCGAGCAGGCGGCGGAGATCCAGCAGGGATTCCTTCCCGCCGTGGCCCCCGAGGTGCGCGGGCTGGACGTGGCGGGCCACAACGCGCCGTGCCGCACGGTTGGCGGCGATTACTACGACTTCTTTCCCTATGGCGGCAGCCGCCTCGCGATGGTGCTCGGCGACGTGTCGGGTAAAGGCATGCCGGCATCGCTGCTGATGATGGGGCTGCAGGCGCGCGTCGAGGTATTGATCGATGAGCCGAAAAGTCTCGCCGAGGTGATGACGCGGCTGAACCGGATCACGTCCGCCAACTGCCCCTCGAATCGCTTCATCAGCCTCTTCTTCTGCATTCTCGACGGGGATACGGGCGATCTGACGTTCTGCAACGCCGGCCACAATCCCCCGGTGATCGTACGCACGGATGGCAGTTATGAGCGGCTGAAGGGCGCCGGTCCGGTGCTGGGAATTATGGCGGCCTGCGACTATCAGGAGCACCACGCGAGTCTGGCGCAGGGCGATGTGCTGGTGATCTACAGCGATGGCGTTACGGAGGCGCAGAACCCGGCCTCCGAAGAGTTTGAGATCGACGGACTCGCCAGCGCCGTGATGCCGGCACGCGATCAGGCGGCGAAGACGATCGTGACGGAGATCAACCGAGCGGTAGTGAAGTATACAGCGGGAGCTCCGCCGGCGGATGATATTACGCTGATTGTGGCGCGGCGAATGTGAAGCCGCGGACAGTCCGCCCACACACGCGTTAACCAACTTGTCACGAACGGCGCGCCCCGGCTTCTGCTATCCTGGTTTTCACACAGCATTGCGGGGTAAATTTGTGCGTCTTCGCCGTGTCCGCAGTCGCTTTACCCCAAGCCAGTTAGTCCCGAATCAGCCAGTTAGTCCGAATCAGCCAGTTAGTCCGAATCAGGAGGAGCCGACGTGAATTTACCAGAATTGTTCTCAGCGAGGCGGAATCACGCAGGAAGCAGATTGCTGTTGTTGCCGATCGCCGCGCTGGCGATGTTGTGCGCGGCCACCAGCCCACTATTCGGGCAGGCCGCAACGGCATCCATTTCAGGCACCGTTCTTGACGCCAGCGGATCGGTGATCCCTGACGCCGACGTACTGATCGCGAACAATTCTCTCGGTCTGCAGCGCAAAATCAAGTCCAATGGATCCGGCATCTTTACCGCCGCCGATCTCACCCCGGCCGCCGGATATACGGTAGAGATCACGAAGACGGGATTCCAGAAATATCAGGTGAACACCTTCGATCTGGCAATCGGCCAGGCGTTGAACTTCAATATCAATCTGGCTGTCGGCACCGCAGGCACGCAGGTCAGCGTGTCGAGCGACGCGCCCATCGTCGAGACGACGAAGACTGATGTCTCCGGCGTGGTCGATAACACGGAGATCATGGACCTGCCCATCAACGGCCGGCGCGTCGACAGCTTCGTGCTGCTGCAGCCGGGCGTCACCAACGACGCATCGTTCGGCCTGCTGACCTTCCGCGGCAACGCCGGCGGCAACACCTTCCTCACCGATGGCATCGACACGACGAACACCTTCTACGACGAGAACGCGGGCCGCACGCGGTCCTACAACATTTCGCAGGACGCCATTCAGGAATTCCAGGTCGTCACCAGCAACTTCCTGCCGGAGTACGGCCGCGCCTCGGGCGGTATCGTCAATACGATCACGCGCAGCGGAACCAACGGCCTGCACGGATCGGCCTACTGGTTCTTCCGCAACCGCACGCTCGATGCAGTGGATCCCACGGCTCTCGGCGTCAACCCGCCGGAGTGGCGCCATCAGGCCGGAGTGAGCGTCGGCGGTCCGATCAAAAAGGACAAGCTGTTCTACTTCTTCAATGGCGAGCTGCAGCGCCGCAACGATCCGATCATTTCTTCCAACATCAGCTCGACTCTGTTCAACGCAAACGGAAATCCGACGGGCGCGATCAGTCCGACGACGGGATGCGGCGGCAGTTCCTATTCGACGCCCGCGACGGGCGCGCAGTGTACTGCCGCCGTCAACTATCTCGAGACGCGCGTGCGTCCGCAACTGGTGCCGCGCAAAGTCGATGAAAATCTGCTCTTCGGCAAGATCGACTACCAGATCAACGACCGCAACCGCTTCAACACGGAGTTCAACTACCTCGACTTCCGCTCGCCGAACGGCATTCAGACGCAGAGCGTGCTCACGACCGGCAACGGAATCGGCAACAACGCCGACACCAACGTTTTCGATCGCACTCTGAAGTCCGGGCTCACCACCGTTGTGGGGGCGACCGCCGTCAACGAATTCCGCTTCGGCATGTTCAAAGACCGTCAGTATGACCCCGCCAGCCCCAGCCTGCTTCCCGTGACCGGACCGGCATCTTACTCCATCTCGACCGGCAGCCTCAGCAATATCGGCTATCCGACGAGTTACCCGCGTCTGCACCCGAGTGAGCTGCGCTTCCAGTTGTCCGATACCTACGCCTGGACCCTCGGCCGGAATTCGCTCAAGTTCGGAGTCGACTGGTCGCATACCGAGGACTACGATCTGCAGCGCTCCAATCAGTACGGCACTTATTCTTACGCAAACATCAATGCCTTCGCGCTCGATTTCAGCACCCCCGTGAACGGCAAGAACTGGACCAGTTACTCGCAGACCTTCGGGAATCCGCTGTATGACGGGAAATTCAAGGACTTCGCCTTCTTTGCGCAGGATGAAATCCACGTCACCCCGAAGCTGACCATCAGCCCCGGATTCCGGCTTGAGCACACCACCCTGCCGCAACCCGCCGCCCCGCAACCGCTCGGAACCCTCAATATTCCAGCCGATTGGCCGCAGACGGCGACCCTGAATTATAAGCCGACCAATGTCGCCCCACGGATCGGCGTCGCCTATTCGATCAACCCGAAGACGGTTGTGCGCGCCGGTTATGGCATTTTCTATAACCGCTATATCACCCAGATCATCGACGGCCTGGCGAAGGGCAATGGGTCGTACCAGCCGAGTTATTCGCTCTCTTCAACGGTGCCCGCGCAGTTCGCCGCCGGGCCGGTCTTTCCGAACTTCCTCGCGACCAATCCGACCGGCGCCGCCAATGCGCCTACGATTCAGTTCGACACGAAGGATTACCGCAATTCTTATTCCGAGCAGGCGCAGCTTTCGATCCAGCGCGAGCTCGACAGGAACACCAGCATGACGGTTTCCTACATCTGGAGCCGCGGCCTGCATATCGTGACCGGCTATAACGCCAACCTCGCCGATCCGACCCAGAGCGTTACTTACCCGATCTTTTCCGACCCGCTGGGCACCATTCCCGCAGGAACGTTCACCGTACCGGTCTACACCCGGTCGCTGCTGATCAATCCGAATTACAACGGCGTGTATGCGACGAGCTCGAACGCGAATAGCTGGTACAACGGCCTTATCGTCACCATCAACCACCGCTATACGAACTGGTTCGAAGGTTCGGTAAATTACACCTGGTCGCATTCGATCGACGACAACATCGGGGGCGCGGCCGGCGCATCGGGTTCGGGCGGCGTATTGTTCGCGGCGAGCAATCCGACATCGTTCTACAACAACAACTTCGCCGCGGAAAAAGGAAGCAGCGCGACCGATCAGCGGCACCGTCTCGTGGTCACCGGCGTCGTCAGTCCGAAATTCACGAACAGCAACAGCAAGTTTGCGCAGCTTGTGGTGAATGGATGGCAACTCTCCGGGGTTGGGACTTTTGCATCCGCGTTCCCGATCGATTCAACAATCGGCGGGGTTTCGACAGCGACCCTTCCCGGGCTTTCGGGGGCATGCGGACCGGCAGGATCAACCGGATGCGCATATTTCGCCACCAGCACGATCAACGGCCTCGGTGGCTTCAACGCGCAACGCGTGCCCTTCCAGCCGGTGGGCAATCTCGACGTGCCGCCAACATATCGCGTGGATGCCCGGCTCTCGAAAATCTTTTCGGTGCGGGAACGCATTCGAATCCAGCTTGCGTTTGAAGCACAGAATGTCTTTAATCACGTGATTATTGCGGGAGGTTCGCCGCTGCAGGAGCAGGAATATTCGCTTCTTGCCGGGTCGAAACTCGCCACATTCGCCAATTACAAGCAGGTGCTGCAGACGCAGGCTCCACCGGACGGAACCACCGCCCGCCGGGCCCAGGCTTCGCTGCGGATTACGTTTTAAGTAAGTTGGACAGCAGCACCAGCGCCGGCAGGAGTGCCCACGCCAGAAATGCTAGTTTTCCGGCCGCGGCGCAATTGCCGGCGGCGCTGCGGGCTTTTTCCCCGGCACATTTTCCACTTTCACAGCCAGAAGATTCATGCGCGCGTCGCGTTCGGCATCCACCGTCACGGCCTCATCTCCCGCGAAGTCAGACACTTTGGCGGGTTTGCCGTCGCGCACGAACTTTGTTGACCCCGTGATATACATCCGCAGCGTCTGGCCTTCTTCGACCTCGACGGTGATGTATTTCTTGTCCGCCGACTTGAACTTCCCGTCGAATGTAGCAACCGCCGCGCTGTTTCCGGACTGCACCGCCGGCGTCTGCTGCCTCGGCATCCGCTGTCGCGGCGCGTATTGAAAAAGCAGAAGCGTGACGAGAAACACACAGTTTACCGGCATGTGGATTCCTTCGCTTGTATGGTAGCGCGAAGTTTGCCGGCGCTCTACCGGCGCTCTAAAGGTTCGGCTGCCGCCGGCCGATATACCCGGCATGGAATGTCCAAAGTGCAGATCAAACTGGCTGATGATCCGGCATAAGACCGGCCTTGAACGCATCCGTTGCTTTTTCAGCGAGCTCCGGGAGTATCGTTGCCGGGATTGCGACGCGAAGTTCCGCGCGCCCGATCGGCGTCAGCTCCCCCGCGGCGAAAAGGCAGCCGCCGGGATGCAGGCGGAACTCGTTAACCGGCCCGTCGCGTAAGAGCGCCTGCGGCCGTCGGTACGGACCGGCTTCACTGTTTCGGTACGCTGAGACTTCATGCAGACCATCCTGCTGATTCTCGGCACGCGTCCCGAAGCGATCAAACTCGCGCCGCTCATCCGGCTCCTGCGGTCGCGGCCGGCGGAGTTCCGCGCGGTCATATGCGCCACCGCACAGCACCGCGGCATGCTCGACCAGGTTCTCGAAATCTTCCGGATCCGGCCGGATCATGACCTCGACCTCATGCTTCCCGGTCAGACCCTGTTTCAATCCACTTCGCGGATTATCGCCGGTCTGGAAGCGGTCTTCGATGCCGTGAATCCCGACGCGGTGGTCGTGCAGGGCGACACCACGACCACTCTTTGCGGCGCGCTGGCGGGGTTCTACCGAAATGTTCCCGTCGCGCATGTCGAGGCCGGATTGCGCACCGGCGACATCCGTCAGCCGTTTCCCGAGGAACTCAACCGCGTGCTCGCCTCCCGCATGGCGGCCCTGCATTTCGCCGCTACCGGCTGGGCAGCGGATAATCTTCGGAAGGAAGGCATTCCCGCCGATTCGATTTTCGTCACGGGGAACACCGGCATCGACGCTGTCCTGCACGTGCGCGATGAACTGGAAAGCGGACGGCTCAAGGCGCCCGATGGCCTCGTGCTCGAATCCGGCCGCCGCCTGATCGTTGTGACCGCGCACCGCCGCGAGAGCTTCGGTCCCGGCTTCGATTGCATCTGCCGTGCACTGGCACGCCTCGCCGAGCGCGAAGACGTCGAGATCGTCTACCCCGTCCATCCAAACCCCAACGTGCAGAGCGCCGTCAGCCGCCATCTGCGGGGGCAGCGGAATATTTCGCTCATCGAGCCGGTCGACTACATTTCTTTCGTGGATCTCATGCGGAAGGCGGCTCTGCTGATCACCGATTCCGGCGGCATTCAGGAAGAAGGACCGTCTCTCGGCAAGCCGGTGCTCGTGCTGCGTGAGAAAACCGAGCGGCCGGAAGCGGTGCTCGCCGGCACCGTTCGTCTCGTCGGCACCGATGAGGAGACGATCGTCCGCGAAGCGACGACGCTGCTGGAAAATGCAGACGCTTACCGGACGATGGCCAGGAGGCACAATCCTTATGGCGATGGCCACGCCAGCGAGCGCATTGCAAACGCGCTCACGGCGTTCCACTCTTCGCTGCCTGGCGCTCGCTGAGCCCCCGGCAGATCAGCCGGAGATTCTGGCTTTTCCTGTACACACCCCGCCCGGGCTGAACGCCGCCGCTTGCTATTTTTGTTCTATGGAGGGAGATTCCGGGGTATCCGGACGGAAACCCGGCCGGAATCCCTTGTCCCTCAACGATCCCCGCGGGGAGCAGCCCGCGCGCGAATTCGCCGAGTCCCTGCTGCAATCGATTCAGACGCCGTTGCTGGTTCTCAACTCCGGTCTGCGGGTCCTCCTGGCGAACCAGATTTTTCTTACCGTCTATAGTCTGCGGTTTTCCGAAATCGAGAATCAGCCGCTCTACACGCTGGGGAAAAACCAGTGGAACGCGCCCGAGCTCAAAGAGGCGCTGCGGCGGCTGACGCGCGGTGAGACAGCGTCGGAAGACCTGGAACTGGAGCAGGAACTGCTGGGCAATTTACCGGATTCGAAGCGCGTTGTGATGATCCATGCGCGGCGTATTGCGCCTGCGCCAACGCGGGAATGCGCCGCCGCCGGCGAGTCTGCCATTCTGCTCACCACGGCCGATATAACGGCCCAGCGGCGGGCCGAAGGAATTATGCTCGACGAGCGGGAGCGGCTGCGGCGGAACATCCAGGAGAGTGAAGAGGCGCTGCGAGCCAATCGCGAAGAACTGCGCGCCCTCGCGGCCAGCCTCCTGCACGCCCAGGATGCGGAGCGCCGGCGCGTTTCCCGTGAACTGCACGACGACGTGAGCCAGTACATCGCCAAACTTCAGTTCGACATCGAGACTCTCGCCCAAAATCTGCGCCCCGATCTTGTGGAGGAAAAAAGCCGGCTCGGCAGGATCGCCGAAGGTTTCAGCCAGCTCTCGAACGATCTCCGCCGTATCGCCTATGGTCTTCACCCTTCGACGCTCGACCATCTGGGACTGGCGGTCGCCCTGCGCGGCTTTTGCCGCGACTTCGCCGCACGCAACCGCATCCGCATCAGGTTCACCGTGGGGCGGCTGCCGGCCCGATTCCCGCCAGACGTTGCGAGCACCTTCTACCGCATCACGCAGGAGGCCTTGCGCAACATCGCCAAACACGCGCCCGCCTCGGACATCAATGTCCGTCTGACGGGCGGCAATACCCACGCCAAACTGACGATCCGCGACAACGGCCCGGGATTCGACCGCGAAGCGGCGCGCGCCAAAGGCGGCCTCGGTTTAATCAGCATGCAGGAACGGTCGCGTTTGATACACGCCGCTTTCGACATCACGACCGAAACTGGCGGCGGCGCCACAATCACGGTCGTCGCGCCTCTGAGATGAGGATATTTCCCGACTGACGGTGACGCTGCGCGTTACAGTAGTAGAGCCTCGCTTTTCGCTGTATCACAAGATGCGCACCCGCCTGTTGCTCGCCGACGACCATACCATCCTGCTGGAGGGCCTGCGGATGATGCTCGAGCCCGAGTTCGAACTCGCCGGAGTTGCCCAAGACGGCCAGGCTCTTCTCGATGCGGCGGCTTCGCTCAAACCCGATCTGATCCTTCTCGACATCTCGATGCCGCTGCTGAACGGTATCGATGCCGCTCGCCAGCTTCGCAAAATGATGCCCGCCGCCAGGCTGATTTTTCTGACGATGCACAGCGATCCCGATTACGTCAAGGAGGCGCTGCGGGCCGGGGCGTCCGGATATTTGCTCAAACGTTCCGCGGCCTCGGAGTTGCTCACGGCGCTTCGCGAGGTCATGAAGGGGCGAAATTACGTGAGTCCGCTGGTGGGCGCCGATCAGCAGGAATTATTCAGGGCTGCGTCGCATCCGGGCAATTCGTTTTCCGACAGACTCACGCCGCGGCAACGACAGGTGCTGCAGCTTGTCGCCGAAGGGTGCACGCGGAAAGAAGTCGCCGCCACGCTTAAGATCTCGGTGAAAACCGTGGAGTTTCATAAGGCCGCGCTCGCCCGCGGATTTCATTTACGGACGACGGCGGATTTCACGAAATATGCCATCGAGCATGGCATCATCGAATCCAACAAGAACTGAAGTGGAAGTCTACCCGCCGCGGACGGTCATACCCATTTCCGGCAGGTCTTGGGTTAACGTTAACAGGTGCCGGGAACGTGCCGGCGCCTGAATGCTCATGGTCCATCCACGTAGAACCGCTTGACGCGCGCGCTGATCCCGCACAGCACGTTGTACGAAATCGTTCCAGCCGTCCGCGCAATCTGCTGCGCATCGAGCGACAGGTCGCCTTCGCGGCCAAGCAGCGTGACTTCATCCCCCGGCAGGGCGCCCGGGCAGTTCGTCACGTCGATTGTCGTCAGGTCCATCGAAACCGTGCCGACGATCGGGGCGAAATGGCCGCCGGCAATCACCTTGCCTTTGTTGGAAAGCCGGTGCGGCACGCCGTCCGCATATCCGGCGGAAAGCACGGCCAGCCGCATCGGCGCCCCGGCGACAAACGATCCGCCATAGCCGACCTTCGCGCCCGCCGGAATGTCTTTCACGGCAATGATCCGCGTGCGCCACGAAAGCGCCGGCTGCACCTTCAGGACTGGCGGGGGCGCGTGCCCCCGCGCCGGCGACACGTACCCATAAATGGCGTGACCGGGCCGCACCAGCGACAACGATTCACGGATACGCGGATAGGCGATCGCGTTCGTGCTCGCGAAATGCAACAGCCGCGGCCGCACGCCGAATCCGGCCAGTTGCCGCCGCACCGCATGGAACTCCGCGATCTGCTCCTCCGTCTGCGGCGTCGAGAAATCGGCGGCCGATGCGAAATGCGAAAGCAATCCCTCGACGCGCGCATTGCGGAGCGCCATCACCACGCCCGCGATTTCCGCGGCGGGCCGCAAGACCCCCAGCCGGTTCATCCCCGTGTCGATCTTCAGATGCACATCGAGTGCGGAGCCCTCATCGAATCTCCGGAGATCGTCGAGCGAGTGCGCCACCGGCGTCAGCCGGAATTCCCGAAGTGCCTCGTGCTCCCACGCCATCACACCGGCCATGATGAGAATCCGGCACGAAATGCCGGCCAGCCGCAGGGCCGCGCCTTCCTCGACCGAGCTCACCGCCAGCCACTCGGCGCCTTCCGCGGCGAGCACGCGCGCCACCTCGACGGCGCCGTGCCCATACGCGTTCGCTTTCACGACGCACATCACGGACGCGCCCGGCCCGATGGCGGCGCGCACGGCGCGATAGTTGGCCGCAAGGCGGGACCGCGAGATCTCCACGTAGCAGCGAGCTTGCTGAGGCACGATTATTAAACCTTATGTTGCCAGATCGGTCAATAACGACTCATACTGCGTCGTAACGGCGTCCCAGTCGTAGCGCTCCCGCGCCCGCGCCGCGGCCTTCGCGCGCAGAGTCTCGCGCGCTGGTTCGCTCATCCCGATCGCATCAAGGATGCGCGCCCGCAGGCCGGCTTCGTCGCTGTACGCCAGGCCCGCGTCGCCGCACACTTCGCGATTCTCGGCCGTATCGAGGTAGAGCACGAGATTGCCGCGCCCCATCGCTTCGATCAACGCGGGATGCGTGCCGCCAACCTCCGTAGCGTGGATATAAGCGAAGCACCCCGAACCCAGCTCGCGGTAACCGAGCCCATAGATGGCCCCCGGCGCGACGATTCGCGAGTCCTTCGTATCCCGCACGCGCCGGATATATTCATCGGCATGCGGAGCGTCGCCGATCAGCGCGAGCTTCATCGGTGTGGGCGTCGCTTCGAATGCCTCGCGGACTTCGAGCGCGCGATTTTCCGGCTCCATCCGGCTGACGTAGAGGAAGTAGCTTCCCGCTTCGAGGCCCAGCGTTTCGAGTGTGCCGCGCGTCTCAACCGCATGGTGATCGGCGCCGTAAGGGATGAAGAGCGAATCCTTCCCGTACTCCGCCCGGTAATATTCCTGAATCGCCTTCGCATCGGTGACGAAGCGGTTCGGCAGGACCGTCGAGAGATACTCCGACATACTGTACCAGCCGCGCGCCAGCGCATTCCACTTGCGGCGCTTCCGCTCGATGCCATCCACATTGAGCGCCACCGGAATGCCCGCCATGCGCGGCAGGATCGTAAACAGTGCGTTCGCGGCGTTGCAATAAAGCGCGGCGTCGACGCGATGCGCCAGCAGATGAAGCGTCGAAACGAAAGTATGGGCGAGCGTGTCGAAATACTTGTGATGGATGGTCGGCAGGTAAATCAGCCGCACGCCTCTGTAGCTCGGGGAATTCCGCTCGCGACAGTAGACGCTGACCTGATGGCCGCGGATTGCCAGCCGGGTTGCAAGCTCTTCGGCGAACGTCTCAAATCCGCCGTAGTTCGCCGGGATGCCGCGCGTCCCCAGAATCGCTATGCGCACTCAGCGCCGCGCGGCTTTGGAACGGCGGGCCACTGAGGCCGTGAACTTCCTCGGCGCCGGCTTACTGACCGGTTTGAAATCGAACCAGCTCGCCATGTAGGCGTCGTCCACGCGCTGCCGCTGCATGATCTCGCGGCGCTTGGCAAGCACGTTCTTCCAGTTGCGGAACAGAAACGGGAAAGCCTTCAGCGACGTTTGTTCACGAACCAGACAACAGCCGACCACCACGATATCGCGCGCGGTAACCGAGAAGAAGTTGCGGCGATACAGGTCCCACGTCATGTTCTTGATCCGCAGCAGGAACCGGTTCTTCACCGAGTGCATGTTGATCGCCGCCGGCAGCGCCCGCCGGTTGCCCGGCAGCGCCTTGCGCACGTGATAGCCGCCCGCGTATGGCGCGTAAAGGCACTTCCAGCCGAGCAACTGGGCTCGCCACGCCACGTCGGCATCCTCGCGGTACACAAAAAAATCGGCGTCGAAAAACTCGCCGCCGATGGAAATATCGTCGATCATCTCGCGCCGGTAAAGCGCGGCCGCGGCCGTCGCGCCGAACACATATTCGTAGCTCCGGAAATGTCCGTTATCCACCTCCAGACTGCCGCGGTCCAGATGGCGCAAATTCGGTGTGAAATAAATACCGGTCGAATCCACCAGCGGCTTCTCGGGAATGTCAAAACCCGACGTCATGGTCAGCAGCTTTCCGCAAACGGTGCCCACGCGCGGGTCGAGATTGCCGGCCGTGACCAGCGCCTCAATGAACCCCTGCAGCAGGAGCACATCGGGATTCAGGGTCAGAATCCACTCGCCGTTCGACATGGCGATCGCCTGGTTCTGCGCCGCCGCGAAGCCGATGTTCTCAGAGTTATAGACAATACGGCAGCGGTCGTCGAAAGGCTCGAGAATGTCCACGGTCCCGTCAGTGGAGTTGTTATCGATGACGATAATCTCCTTGAGCGGATAATCCTGATCGAGGACGGATTCGAGGCACTTCTTGATGAAGCGCCCGCTGTCATAGGTGATGATAGTTACCGAAACGAAGTCGCTGCGGGACATGTACGCGCGGGCCGGGCTCCACTCTCTTCAGATTGAACGCTGCTTTACCGGACAACACTTACCCAGAAAACACCTGCCCCTGTACGCCCCGATGATGAAAAGCGCGGCTAAGGGCAAGGCTGACAATACCGCCGTAAACTGCTAATGCTTTGAACTTGTAGCGCGGAAATCCCGCCACCGCGCGTAAGACTGCACTGACTGCGACCGCTACACAAGTCGTTCTAAATGCTGCAGAACGATAGTGTTTAGCGGCATACTCAAGAAGACTACCATACCAATATCGTTCGCGCTTCTCCAGCACCAGAGCGCCTGTGGAGTGCGATCCAGAATGTTTTGCCACTCCTCCAGGGTGGTAATAAATACGAAACCCCGCCGATTTGAGACGCGCGCAGAAATCCACGTCCTCGAACCAGATTGGCCAGAATCGTTCGTCGAATCCCCCGACGGTTTCCCACGCCATCCGCGAGAACATCAGGAATGCCCCGGCCGGCTGGTCGACGAGCGTCATTTTCATGCGGTCCAAACCCAAGCAACGGTAGTGCCAATTCACCGGGTTGCGCGGCCATAGCCTGTTGATTCCCATCACCTCGAGCACCAGCGCGGCGGGGCTGGGCAGGTTTCGCGCCATAAACCCTGTTTGCGGATAGCCGTCGTCGCCAATCAGCATTCCGCCGGCGGCGCCCGCGCCCGGTTGCCGTAAGCAGTCGGCCATCGCCTCCAGCCCACGCACGAGCCGCGCATCCGGGTTGAGAGAGAGGATCAGCGGCGCCGTCGTCGCCCGTACGCCCTGATTCACAGCCGTTGCGAATCCCGCATTCGTCTGGTTTGCGATCAGCCGGATGCTTCGCCCGGCCACTTCCTCGCGCGTGTTGTCGGAGGAGGCATTATCGACGACTACTATCTCCGCATCCCCCGGCGCCGCTTGAAGAGCATCGAGGCATGCGCCGATCTCGGAGCCGGAATTAAAGGTAACGACAACAATCGCGACACGTTCCATGTGTCAATGCGCCGCGCCGGTAAGTCGGAAATACCAGCGCCAGTAGGCATCGCGCGTGGCCCGTACGCGCAGCTCATTCTCAGAAGCGTCGAGGAAATCGCGCAGCGCCGCCGAAGGCCGGCCGCCCAGCCGGAAGCCGCGCAGTCCGTCGAATTTCCCAGCCATCCACCCGAGACCCCGGCCATGACGAATCGCGATCAGGCCCCACAGGAGTTGGCCCACCACGATCTGCCGGAAGCACTGCCGGAACAGCCTCGCGTCGTAGTGTCGCGCCACGAGCAATACCTGATTTCGGGAGATGAGTCTCGTTGCCCGTGCGCTCCATCGGCCGAACGTGGCGCTTCCGCGATGCCGCGCTGTGGCGCAGGGAACCCAGACCCCGGCCACGCCGTCCCGAAGGCAGCGCAGGCCGAGGTCAACATCTTCCAGATAGGATCCGAAGCTTTCATCGAACCCTCCGGCCTTCTCGAGGACCTCACGGCGAAAGATGCACGCCGTGGCGGGCGCGACCGCGATCCGCCGGCTTTCAATGCCGGCCGCGGACAGCTTCTCGCCATTTCCCGCGCGCCATGCGCACCCTGCGCGGCTGACCAGATCGTACGTGCCGTCCATGCGGCTGCGGTCCGCCGCGTCCAGCAGCGTTCCCGTGGCAAAGCCCGCATCGCCCGCGCCGGCAAGCAACTTTTCCAGCCATCCGGCATCGAGCTCGACATCGCTGTTGAGGATCGCGATCCACTCCGTCACCGCCGCTCGGCAGCCGGTGTTGACGGCGCGCGCGAACCCGGCATTCGTGCCCATCGCGATTACCCGGCATCCGTTTCGCCGCGCGACGTCGGGAGCGCCGTCGGTCGATGCGTCATCCACCACAATGATCTCGGTGAACGGAACCGTCTGTGCGCCAATACTGGCCAGCAGGCATTCGAGCAGGCCCACGCCATTATGCACTGGAACGACCGCGGTAACGGAAGGCGCTGGCACAGTAAACTGTGATTGTAATGAAAGCCTTTTTCGTTTTGACGGCTTTTGCCGCGCTCGCGTCGGCGCAGTATAGCGGCCCCAAAACCGTTTACATCCTGCCGATGGCCGCCGGACTGGATCAATATCTCGCTCAACGGTTGACTCAGGACCACGTCATGCAGGTCGTGACGGACCCCAAAGCCGCCGAAGTAATCATGACCGATCGCCTCGGCGAGGCGTTTGAGCAGAAGCTCAGGGAGATCCATCCGCCTGAGACTGCGAACGCAAACAACTCGAACAGCTCAAACAAAGACGAAAAGAAAACGGACGACGCCACGCACAATACATTCCGCGGGTCCACCGCGAAGGGCACCGTTTTCCTTGTGGACGCCAAATCGCGCGCCGTACTCTGGTCGGATTATCAGAAGCCCGGACACGATCCCAATCGCACGGCGGAGCGGATCGCTCACGCACTTTCAGGCAAGTGACTGGCGCTTGTTTCCTGGCCTCCGCGAATTACACGACCCGCTTAGGCTCGCGAAGAGCATCCCATATTTTGTGGTACTCGTCCCGAACTTTCGCATCGACTTCAAGCTCCCGGGAAGGGCGATTCGCCTTGATCAGCTCAATCACGTCCGCATAGTCCTGCGTCCGCTCAATCCCACGGCCAATCCAGGTAGATAATTTGGCGGAAATCAGCCTCTCCAGACTCAGTATTTGCGGAGTGTCGGAAACGAGAGTTGGCATCGGCAGGGTGAGCGGTCCGGAATCGATTCTCTTTCCACCCGGCAAAAGATCGACTTCCACTTTGGTTTCGCGGTCTGTGACTGTCATGCCCGAACCCGGATTCCGCTTGAAACCATTCAGCGACAGTTTTTCGATGGCGTATTCAACGTCGGGCACGATAATAGCGACATCCACGGTGAACCGGGGATAGCCCCGTTCCTGCACCGCGAAGCCACCGCAGACAGAGTGAGGAATATCGAAGAGCTTCAATACCTCCAAAGCCTTCAGAAGTGTTTTTTCGATGCTGCTGGAACCACTGGCTTCCCTCAGGAATTCCGCCTGTTCATGAAACTGAAGAAGAGTCTTCACAGTCATAGTCGTTCGCCGCAATAACCAAAAGCATTTCACAGCCCGCTGTGCACGACCTGAAGCTTTCAGCCGCGCCGCGTAACCGCTCCCGCCAGCATCTCCGCAAGCCCAACGCCGCCGATGCCGATCAACACGTGCACCGCTTCAATCACCCAGTGGCTACTGCCCGGCATCCAGCGGTTCTGCATCATCCCGACATAAACCAACACGATCGCCCACACAATCGCGACCACTGCGACCGGCGCCCGTACCTTCGCCCCCAGCGCCGCGAACGCCAGAATCAGAAGCGCGAGGGCCACAAGGCCGCCCAGCGTCATATGCAGGTGGAACAGCGGAAAGCGCCCGAGCATCAGCCCAACCACGAGCGCCCCGACCCCACCGAGGCGCGCACACCATCGAAGCAGACCAATCATTGCGTAAGACTCCCCTTCCTCTTGACGTCCAGCAGTTCGCGGTACTTCCCGATAAGGCGCTCTGTCACCACCGCCATATCCCAGTTGGCTTCCACTTCGCGGCGGGCGCGCGCCGCCATCTCGCGCGCGGCGTGACAATCCTCGAGCAGTTCGACCGTCTTCGCCGCGAAAGC